>NZ_JAAGMG010001224.1 GCF_010548525.1 Streptomyces sp. SID14478 | reverse complement strand
GGGCCGCCGCCGGGGGCGACCGGAGCCACCGGGGCGGCGGGCGGGGCTGCCGGTGCCTGTGCGTGGGCATCGGGCCCGGGAACGTACGCCATCGCAGGACCGGGCCCCTGGCCGCCCGGCGTGAAGACGCCGCCGCGCTCGATGCGGTCGAGGCGGGCCATGACGGAGCGCTGGTCGTCGTACGCGGCGGGGAGCAGGACGCGGGCGCAGATCAGCTCCAGCTGGAGGCGCGGGGAGTTGGCGCCGCGCATCTCCGTCAGGCCCTCGTTGACCAGGTCGGCGGCGCGGCTGAGCTCGGCGGCGCCGAACGTCGAGGCCTGCGCCTGCATCCGCTCGACGACATCGGCCGGGGCGTCGATGAGCCCCTTCTCCGCCGCGTCCGGCACCGCGGCGAGGATCACGAGGTCGCGCAGCCGCTCCAGCAGGTCGGTGACGAAGCGCCGCGGGTCGTTGCCCCTCTCGATGACGTGGTCCACGACCTCGAAGGCGGCGGCCCCGTCCCCCGTCGCGAAGGCCTCGACGACGGAGTCGAGGAGCGAGCCGTCGGTGTAGCCGAGCAGGGCGGTCGCCATGGCGTACGTCACACCGTCCTCGCCGGCGCCGGCGAGGAGCTGGTCCATGACGGACATCGAGTCACGCACGGACCCGGCGCCGGCGCGCACGACGAGCGGCAGCACGCCGTCCTCGACGCGGCTGTCCTCCTTGCCGCACACCTCGCCCAGGTACTCGCGCAGCGTCCCGGGCGGCACGAGCCGGAACGGGTAGTGGTGCGTACGCGACCGGATCGTGCCGATGACCTTCTCGGGCTCGGTCGTCGCGAAGATGAACTTGAGGTGCTCCGGCGGCTCTTCGACGACCTTCAGCAGCGCGTTGAACCCCGCCGACGTGACCATGTGGGCCTCGTCGATGATGTAGATCTTGTAACGGCTGGAGGCGGGCCCGAAGAAGGCCTTCTCGCGCAGATCACGGGCGTCGTCCACGCCACCGTGCGAAGCGGCGTCGATCTCGATGACATCGATCGAACCCGGTCCGTTGCGCGCGAGGTCCTGGCACGACTGGCACTCCCCGCACGGCGTCGGAGTGGGACCTTGCTCACAGTTCAGGCAGCGGGCCAGGATGCGCGCGCTGGTCGTCTTGCCGCAGCCGCGCGGACCACTGAACAGGTACGCGTGATTGACCCGGTTGTTCCGCAGCGCCTGCTGCAGCGGGTCGGTTACATGCTCCTGCCCGATGACCTCGGCGAACGACTCCGGGCGATAGCGGCGGTACAGCGCGAGAGACGACACGCATACGAGGTTATAGGCGCCCACTGACAACCGGCCCCGCCCCACCCGGCCGGACCCGCCCCGGGAACGCAAACGCCCCCCACGCACCCGCCAGAGCCAACCTACCCTTGCTGCCTTCCGGCCCTGGGGGAGTTCAGTCAGATAGCGCCACGTGAGGGGCTGCGCCCAGAGTACATGCTCCGAGCGGGTGGAAACGAGTCCCCACCGAGCGAGCGGGAACGCGTTCGCGAGCACCCTTCAACGTCTTGTATTGTTTGCCGCGGAGGATTCGCCTAGTGGCCTAGGGCGCACGCTTGGAAAGCGTGTTGGGGGCAACCCCTCACGAGTTCGAATCTCGTATCCTCCGCCAGTGCCTCACCGGGCACTAACGTCGAAGGGCCCCACCGCGAGGTGGGGCCCTTCGACGTTCGCAGTCTCATCTACGGTCTCAACGCGCTGTGGCGGAGTCGGTCTGACCCTGGCCAGCCTCGGGCTTGGCCACCTCCCAGATGAGACCGCCGACCCGCTGCGCGACGTCGGCCAGGATGCCGCCGGTCACATGCTGGTAGCGGGCCGCCATCGCGGTGGACGACCAGCCCATGATCTGCATGACCACCCGTTCCGGCACTCCGAGGATGAGCAGCACCGTGGCGGCCGTGTGACGTGCGTCATGCAGGCGTCCGTCCCGAACCTTCGCGTCGGTGAGCAACTGCTTCCACACGTCGTAGTCGGTGCTGGGCATCAGCGGCTGGCCGGTGGGGGACGTGAAGACGAATCCCGTCTCGGTCCACTCCTGGGCGGCCCGGACGCGTTCGCGGTCCTGCTCCTGCCGGTGCAACTCCAGGAGCCGGGCCAGTTCGTCAGGGACGCCGATGACGCGGCGGCCGGCGCGCGACTTTGTGTTGGCTGTGTCCTCGTTCTTCCTGACCCGCTTCTTGCAGTAGCCGGGGGACCGTCCGCACTCGCCTCCGCAGCCGTGCAGATACTTCGGGCGCAGTCTGTTCTTCCGCACGCGCAGGATGCCCGCGTTCAGGTCCACGTCCGACCAGCGCAGGCCCAGCGCCTCACCTTGTCTGAGTCCCAGGGCGAGAGCGATGGACCAGCGCGCGCTGTTCCGCAGCTTGGCCGCTGCGGACAGGAGCCGTTGAATCTCCTCAATGTCGTACGGCTCGACCTCTTCATCCTCGATGCGGGGCGGGACCGCGAGCATGGCGACGTTCCGGGTGACGTGGCCGCGACGCATGGCGTGGTTGAGCGCCGTGCGAACCGTGCGGTGCACCTGATGGGCGGTGGCGGGCTTGCTGCCATTGGCCAGCATCTTCGTGTAGAAGCGCTCCAGGTGCTCAGGCTCCAACTTGTCCAGCCGGTGGGCGCCGACCCCGGGGATCAGGTGCACCCTGACCGCAACCTCATACCCGGCGTACGTGTTCTCGCGCACCGACGGCTTCGCGATCTCCTCCACCCAGTGGAGGAGCCACGCCTTAACGGTCCACGGGCGCCCCGGCTTACGAACCTTCCCCGCGTCCCGCTGCTTCTCCAGCTCACGAACCTTCTTGATCACCTCCCCCTCGCTGATCTTGCTGGAGACGTGACGTCGGTCAGGGCTCCCGTCGTCCCGGACGCCGACGGTCACCCGGCCATGCCAGTAGCCGTCCTTGCCGAAGTAGATGGACGACGCTCCATCAGGGCGTTTGGCGCGCTTCTCCATGGTTCTCCTTACGCGGCGTTGGACGCGGGGCGGGACTGCGTGTGGGTTTCCAGGTAGGCGCTGATGGCCTTGACGGGCACGCGGCGTAGGCGACCGATAGGCACCGTCTCTACGGCTCCGTCGCGGATGAGGGCGTACATCGTCGTGCGGCCAACAGAGAGCCGTCGGGCGGCCTCTTCGACCGTGAGCGCGAGGAGTGTGGGGTCGAACTCGGCGTCGGCGCGCGCTGTGGGCGCCTCACTGGTCGTCACGGATCAACCTCCGGGGCAGGGTGGTCTGTTGTGTCCGAGGCTGGGATTTCTGCGTCATCGCGTCTTCTGTGTCATTCATGCCGGATGACCTGCGGTTTTGCGTGACGTAGGGGGTTGGGCTGCGTCACCCTTCCGCGTCACCGATGACGTGCGTGGTGACGCAGGTGACGCACGATGACGCAGGGATAGGCCGTCTGCGTCACCCCTGTATGAGCAGGTGAGGGGCCGTTTCCGCCCTCGGGTGACGTAGGTGACGCAGCGTCTTCCTCTTAGGACAAAGAAGGGGAGTTCTGTAGTGGTGCGGGTGTCGCCTTCAGACGCGAAGAAGGAGCCGCTGCGCGGCACGTCTTAGGGCGGCGCGTTGCACCGAAAAGCAAGAGGAGCACCCCGCGCCGGGCGTGCTCCTCTTGCTTGTGGTTCGTGCGGGGCGCTTCAGAACGAGTGCTGGTGCGGGCTCGGGGCGCCGGGGCGGATCATTTCGAGATAGCGGCCCGTGTTGGTGCGCCCGGAGTCGATGAGCACGCCCCGGGCGGCCAGGGTCGGCTGGAGGCGCTTCAGTCGGTCGGAGAGCACCTTGCCGGTGGTTGGCCACCCTTTGGGCAGGGGGCGCAGCCCGTCGCCGTTGTAGAGGCCGGACAGGAGGTGCAGCCATTCCGTGGACGTCATCCGCTGCGCCATGCCCGTAGAGAGCGTCTCGGCGTGCCGGAGAACGGTCTGCGCGAGCAGGTCACCTTCGATGACGTCATCGTTCAGGTCGTCCAGGCTGGCCCGGTAGGCAGCCAGGACTCCGAACCCGGTTGCGGCGTCGAGCTGCGCACACAGGTGCGCGAAGTCCGCCATGCGTAGATCGGTTGGCGTCTCCGCCTTCACCGAGCGGACCTTGACCGTGAGGTCGAGGAGCGAGCCGAGCACGACGGGCAGCACTTCCGCGTACTCCGTCCACAGCTCCGCTTCGGTGCGCCGCACCTTGGGGCGTTCCAGGCGCAGCGGCAGGAGCCGTTCCGCGAGGTCGGGACGGATGACACCGACGTCGATGCCGGTGAGCAGCAGGGGGCGCCGGTAGCCGACGCGGAAGACGTCCCCGTCGGTGAACAGGGCCCGCTTGACGTTCTCGGCGCCGGTCACGATGCAGCACATGGCGTCGGACAGGTCCGGGGTCATGTGGGAAAGGTTGTCCAGCGCAGTGACCCATCCCGCCGATACCGCAGCGATGAGGTTCTCTTCATCCTTCGGCGCACGGCGAAGGTCTCCGCTCATGCCTTCCACGATCCGGATCAGCATCCGCCCACCCGTGGACTTACCCGCGCCCTGCGGCCCGGTCAGGAATGGCGCGGGGACCGGCACGGACGGACCGAGGCAGCCGATCAGCCACGCGATGGCCAGGCACTCGGTCTCGGCGGTGGCGAAGTTGCACAGCCGCATCAGTGCGTCGATGCCCTTGCCGTCGGTGTCCTTGGCCGGCAGGGGCAGTTCCCCCGTGAGCTGGGTGCGCCGCCACGACACCTCACAGGGATCGGGAACGGTGATCTCCCACCCGGTGGGGTGGATGCGCACGGACTGCCCGTCGTCGCGGCCCAGGTCCAGCCACGTCGCCCCGTCAAAGCCCGGGGCAACCCGGATATAGACCGGCTGCACGCTCTCGCTCAGCGCGAGCGCTTCGATCAGGTCGAGCGCTTCCTTGATGGCGGAGCCGTTGAACATGCCCTTGCCATCCCGGTACAGGCCGACCATGAGTTCCTGGCGGTGGCTGCCGGTGGTGCCCTGCGAGCGGATCGGACGGGCCACCGGGTGCCCCTTGCGCTGGGCGTACACGGTGCCGTCAGGGGTGCGGAAGTAGCGGAACCGCTCGCGGGCGTAGTCGGTGATGACCTCGCGGGCCGGAGTCTTGTCGTCGTCAGCCACGGTCACACTCCCAACGTGATGCGGGCATTGGTCCAGGCAGTCGAGCAGTGCCGGGCGGTCTCGCCCTTGGCCTGCGCGGCGGCGAACAGCCGCGCGATGTGGTCCTCGGTGAGGCAGCCGCAGCGGCCGTGCTTGGACAGCACCGCCAGGAACGTGCGGTACACGGCGTTGTGCACGCTGCTCGTGGCCTCCGTGATGCGCTGCTCGGCCATCGCGAGACCGCGTTCCAGGAAGACCGGCGTGCGATGCGGGCACTGCCCGCCGCCGTCCGGAACTGGAGCCGCAACGGTCTGCGGTGCGGGCCGGGCCGACGTCGGCTTGTCCACCAGGGCACGGACCTCGTTGGGCAGGTCCGCCATCGGGCCGGAGCCGGAGCCCAGCCAACGGGCGTACGCCATGTTGGACTTCACGTCCACGCCGGGCCGCACGCCGTTCGCGGACGGCATGGCGCCGAGGTAGAGCCAGTGCTGGCCCCGGGTGGTGGGCACGATCCGGGTAGCGGGCAGATGCTCGCGAGCCCACGCGATGGCGTCCGCGTCGTCCAGGTCGACGACGGTCAATCCGGCGCCGCCCGGGTGGTAGGCGACCGTGCTCGCGTGCTGCCAGGCACGCTGCCAGGGAGCGGAGTTGATGACGCCCGGGTCGGTGGTCGCGGCGGCCCACGCGTGGCACGGCTCGGGGCAGGTGCAGGGGCCGGGGGTCTTCATGTTCGGCCGGCCGCCGCACGCGTTGCCGGTGCAGGGTCGGCAGTTGCCGAACGGCATCTTCCCGACCCGCAGCGGCAGGACCGGCACCCCCGTCGTCGCGAGGTCGAGCGCGGTGCGCAGGTGCTCCCTCATGCCGCCACCCCCAGCGTGCGGGCGGCGAGGAAGGCGCGGCCGATGTGCTCGGTGTAGGCGGGCGGGATGGCTTCGGTCAGTTCCTCGCGTACGTCGGTCCAGTCGATGCCGAGCGCGGCCTGAAGCTCCGGCACGGACGGCTTGCCGCCACCGTTGCCGTACGCGGCCACGTACGGCCCGTCGTAGAACTTGCCGTGCCGATAGCCGCGCACCCGACCCCGGTGCGGGACGTGGGCGGGCTGCTCGATCGTGCAGCCGACCGCTTCGAAGTTGCGGTGGCGGATGACGCCGAGCCCGAACATCTCGCCGCACAGGGTGAGATCCTTGCGGATCTCGGCTTGCCCGTTGGGCTGCTCGATCACGTACGGCAGCCCAGTCCGGTCGAGCAGGTCACGCATCGGCGCCACGAGGTCCACGTGCGTGCCGCCCCATCCGCGCGAGCGGTTGGTGCCCACGGTCAGGGTGGCCTTGGCCTGGCACGGCGGTGAGGCGTGCACGAAGTCGTACCGCTCGATCTCCCCCGTGGTGATCAGGCTCGCGAGGTATTCGAGTGCGTCGCCCCGGTGCCAGGTGAAGGGGTAGTTGGGCCGGTCGGCGTGGTCGCAGCCGTGGACGCGGAAGCCGGCGCGTGCGTAGCCGGTGGCGGCGCCGCCGGCGCAGGAGAACAGGTCCAGCAGTAAGGGCCGCTGGTCTACTCGCCGAATGTCGGTGGGTTGGGTCATGCTGGAGGTCTCCAGTTCGTGAGCGTGCTGGATTGGCGGCGGCCCCGGTTCTTGGTCGGATGGGGGCCGCCGTTGTCGTGCAGGAAAGAGGCGGTCAGGCAGCCTTCTGGCCGGTCAGCAGACGCCCGTCAGCGGAGCGGTGCAGGTCTCCTGCCGTGACGAGCGCCTTGATCTCGCGGGAGACGGTGCCCTTGTTCAGGCCCGTCGCGTCCGCGACTTCCTTGGCCGTGCGGGACCCGCCCTGGACAGCGCCCAGAACCTTGTCGCGGTTGGACGCGATGCCGGACGGGTCGGTGTTCTTGACCAGCCGCAGCGGCGCGGGCGCCTCCCCCACCGGGGCGGGCGGCCCGGGTGCCCAGATGGACTTGGGCAGGGTGCGCACCCCGGCGTCGTCGAGGGTCCAGGTGCGCAGCATGCGCGGCCCGTAGCCCTTGAGGTAGCCGTGGCCCCGGTACTCGCGGCCCTCGGGGATCTGGTGCGGGGCGTAGTGCGCGCAGTCGTCCAGCGCGACCTGCGCCTGAGTGGTGCCGGCAACCCGCAGCGAGAAGCGGGTGAGCAGGTTCGGCGCGATCAGCTTGTGCACCCCCGGGGCGGACCCATCGGTGAGCGGGTACTGCGTCGCCCACCACAGCACGACCCCGCGCGAGCGACCGAGCGAGGACAGCTCAATCAGCCGCTGAAGACGCTCCTTGTCGCGCTGGATCAGCGCCAGGATCACCTGTCCCTCGTCGATGACGACAGTGAGCTGACGGCCGTCCCACACGCTGATGCCGCGCTTCTTCATGGCGTGCTTGCGGCGGGTCATCTCCGCGTGGCTCTCGTCCACCGCATCGGTGATCTCGCCGCTCTCCACGGCCGTGCGCAGCACCGGCTCCCAGACGTTGGCCTCTTCGCCCTTGCCGTCGATGAGGACCACATCACCGCGCAGGTGGGCGGTCGCGATCAGCGGCCGGAACGACCACGACTTGCCGGTACCGGATGCGCCGGAGACCAACAGCCGCTCATCGAAAGGGATCAGCACCTCATCGCCGGTCTCGGTGTCCAGGCCGAGGCTCATCATGGCCGGGTCGGTGGGGATGAGGTCGGGGGTCCACAGGGAGGAGACGCCTGCGGCGGCCGAACGCGTCGCCAGCGTGAGCACGGCCCAGCCCTTCCGCGAGGCGGACGTGATCCGCATCCGCAGAGCGGTCCGGGCACCGATCAGGGCACCGATCGAATCGGCCTTGTCGGCCAACGTCTTGACCGTCCACGTGCCATCCAGGCGGATCTCACAGCGGATGCCGCCCGGCTCGATCGCGGGCGGCGTGGTCACCGTTCCCGACAGACCGCGATCCGGGGCGTGCTCGACCCAGTACGACGGGTCAAGCCGCTCCAGGAGCTGCCGCTCTTCCAGAGACAGCGACTCATCCACAACGACGCGCGTCTTGCGGCGGCCGAGCGCGAGACCGGCCACGTTCGCCCCGACCAGCAGCGCGGACGTGGCGGCCGGCCACAGCGTGAGGTGCTGCGTGGACATGAGCGCGGACGCGATCGCACTGGGCACGGCGTGCATCGAATGCACCTGGATCGCACGGGCTTTGAGCGTGGTCGGGTAGTTCACCCGCGCCTCTTTGAGCTTGGACCGGGTGTCGCGCTCGTGCGCGGTGGCTGCCTTGGCCGCGACGCGCGCGGCACGACGGGACGCAGCGAACGGGTTGTTCGTCGCGGCCCGCGCGGTGAGCTTCTGCGACTTGGCCGTCGACAGCGTGGACCGCGCGGCGTTGTGCTCCTTCTGCGCAGCCATGAGCGCCTTCAAGTGCTCGGAGGTGCGCAGCTTGTTGCGGCGGTCGGCCTCCAGGTCCCAGCGCACCGCGAACGGAGCACACAACGGGGAGACCGAATCCAGGGCCGCAGTGGTGGTGTTGGTCGTACTCGACCATGCTTGCTTCCAGTCCACGAGAGTCCTCCGAGACAAGTGGATGAGGGCCGGTGCGCCGTTGCGTGGCGTCACCGGCCCGACCGAGTTGCAGGCATCGGTGCGGCTGGTTGCGTCAACCGCGCCGGTTGACCCCCTGCAACCACTTCTGACCTGCGAAGTTGCAGAGTTGAGCGGTGGGGAGGGGTGGGGGCCCTACGCGCCCGCGCGCGAGGAGCGGGCGAAAAGAGGGCCGTACAACCCCCTGGCGGCCCTGTGGAGAGCCGCCCAGAGGGCCGGGGGTCAAACCCCATCCGCAGGGGGTATGCGGCGCCCTATGGGGCGCCTGCGGGTTTCGTCCGCCCCGACGGAATGGGGGATTAATGGCACAGCAACCTTGGATGGCAGATCGGCTCAGGGTGGCTCTGTGGTTCGCCGGTGCCGTGGCTGCGTTCGGTGTGATCGGGCTGGTGCTATCCACCCTGGGAGCGCCGCCCACGCTCACGTGGGCGGCAGCCACCGGGGCCGCCGTGGCGGGCGGCTGGGCCGGTAATCGGCTTATGGAGCGCTACATCCAACGCCGTTGACGCAGGTCACCTACGGTCACGCCGCCCAGACCGGGGAGCGCTGACCGCGCGGACGACGGTGACGACGCCCCAGCCGAGGATGAGAACCATGAAGGCGAGCATGGCGAGGTTCGCGGCGATCGCGGTGAGCACGCCCACGAGGAGCGGGCCGAAGTAGACGCCGGCCGCGACCGCCCCCGCGCCGACCCCGGAGCCCAGCGCCATGCGCTGCACCGTGCGGTCTGGGGCGGCCTGGTGGATGTGGACGACCTGCGGGCCGTTGGGCTGCTGGGGGGCGGGGAGGTTGGCGGGGTCGGTGTAGACGTGCTGGCCGTTGGGGAGCTGGATCACGGTCATCGGCCGCTGTACGGGCAGGTTGTTCTCCATCACGCACCCTCCGGGGCGTTGTCGGGGAAAGCGCAGGTCACACACATGCCGAGCGTCGGCGGGATGACGTATCCCGCGTCGCGTCGGCACTGCGGGCAGATGCGGCGGGCGGTGTTCGCCCGCTGAAGGGCCGCCCACCGGCGCGGCGTCATCGGACGCACCGGCAACGCGCAGTCGACGCGGTAGAGGTAGGCGACCAGCGGGCCCCGACGACGCCGGGGTCGCTCCAACTGCGCCGCCACCTCCTGACCACCGGGCCGCAGACCGAGCGCGCGGAGCTGACGACGGGTCGCGAACCCATCCGGCGCGAGGTGCCACCGGTAGACGGGAAGGGTGGCCATCACTGGCCGCCCGCGATCGCGAGATCAGCACGGCGGCCCGCATCGGGGGCGCGGTGCTCGGCGTAGCGGGTCGAGACCCAGCCGACCGACCAGCCGGACAGCTCGGCAGCCTGCCGCACCGGCAGACCCGACTCACACGCGGCGGCCACGATCCGGCGCGCCAACCCTTCCTCCAGCCGCTCGCCGGCCGGTTCGCGGTCGAGGAGTTCGGCGCGTTCACGGGCCGCCTGCTCCTGCCGCTCACGCTGTTCACGCTCGACCTTCAGCGTCTGCTCGCGGCGTTCCGCTTCGGCCCGCTCGCGAGCCTGGCGTTCACGCTCCCGGGCCTCTTGTTCACGCTGTTCACGCTCGCGTTCACGGCGTTCACGGGCAGCCTGCTCGGCAGCCTGCTCCCGCTCGCGCGCCTCGCGCTCCTCACGCCGTGCTCGCTCTTCCCGCTCGGTCTGTTCACGGGCCAACCGTGCTTCGTGGTCGCGCTGTTCACGGACCAACTGCGCGGCGTGCTCGCGCTCCTCGCGCTGATCGGCACGGGCCCGCTCGGCGCGATCGCGCGCCTTCTGCTCGCGCTCTTCCCGCTCGGCTTTCTGCGCGGCCTCCAGCGCGGTCACCGCGCGTGCGATGGCGCGGCGGTAGGCCAGTCCGGTCTCCGCTGTGACGATCAGCAGTAGCGGCGCGACCGAGTGGACAGCCATTCCCACCAGGTCTTTCTTCAACGCGGAGTCGGCCGTGTTCAGGGCCAGCGTCATCAGACCGGTCATCCACCGCAGCGCGATGGGCCACCGGCCACCGTGCCCACCTAGCCGGGCCAACACGTCGTCCAGCTTGACCACAATGACCACCGCCGCATCCACCACCAGCGGGAGAATCGGAGCCGTCCACGCCCACCGCTTGGCGGTGTGGTCGGCCATGAGCGGGGTGACGGTGAGGACGCTGTAGAGCAACGCGCCGAACACGATCAACCACGTCCCGACGTTCAAGGCCTTCTCGGCTGAACGGACATGAACAGCGTTCACGCCGCACCCCCGAGCGCTTCAGGAACCGCCCCCAGCGTGCCCCGGAACCCGCGCGCGCCAGCGTCGTACCTGAACACCGCGAGCAGCCATTCCGCATCCGCCCAGAACCGCTCAGCCGGCCTCCACACCGCGTCGGCGCGCACGCCGTGCGTGGCGGTGTCGGCGCAGGCGTCCTCACGACTGCGGTAGACCATGCGCGGGGTGCCGTAGTGCAGCAGCACGAATACCGCCCGCCCCGGCTCCCGGGCGTCGGCCAGCTCCTCACGCAGGCGCCGCAGCTCGATCTGACCGAGCAGCACCCGCTGTTCGGCCGTGCTCGCCTCCTTGACCGCGTGGCCCAGAAGGAAGCTCAACTCATCGGTGGTCGCTTCGGCTCGACCTGTGCGGTCGATGGCGTCGGCCAGTTCCCGCGCGGAGCGGTCCCGTGCTTCACCGGCCCGCCGGGCGCGCTCGAAGGCGGCGTGTGTGTCGGCCTCCAGCAGCGCGAGCCGCTTCCTGGTGACGATGCGGATCATGCGGCACCCCCGAACGCGAGAACCAGCGTGGCCACGATGAGCAGGCCGCCGCCGATGCGGGTCAGGTCGATCGCGCGTCGCAACGCGGTGAACTTGATGACCGCGATGCGGGACAGTCCCGCAATGTCGGCTGCGGTGTCCGTGTTGACCGCCTCCCGGATCTGCTCGGCCGTGAGCGTGGCCCACAGCGGGAAGCCGTGGCGGCCCGACAGGTTCGGGCGGACCGAGGACAGCAGCAGCGCTGCCGCCGCGACCAGCACAGCGATGCCGGCAAGTCCGGGAATCAGCGCGTAGGGGGTGAGCGGTGCGTCCTTGCCCGCGCTCCACACGCCGGCCAGAACGGCGCCGATGAACGCGAGCAGCAGACTCGCTTTGCCGTCGGTCCGCGTGATCTCCGCCTTCACCTCGGCGTGCGCGTCGGACAGGCTCCGAACGGCGCTCATGCGGCACCGCCCGTCCGGCTGTCCGTGCCGTTGAGCTGGTCGCGGTGCGCGGCCAGCAGACGCCGGCGGGCTCGGCGGATGCGCCGGGCGTCCAGCTCGGTCGGCGTGCGGTCGATGACGATGATCTGCGCGTCCAGCAGGTCCAGCTCCGCGCGGATGACGGGCATCTCCGCGTCGATGGCGTCCAGCTCCGCGTTCGTGGGCTCCATCGAGTCGAAGCACTCGGCGGCGGTAACAGCTTCCTGAGCAGTGACGATGTGAGTCATTGGGTCGTGTCTCCCTAGCAGTTGGTACGGCCCGAACAGCGGCCCCGGGTCTAGCCACCCGGGGCCGCGCGCCGTTGAAGTCGGTGAATCCGGCTCCCCTCAGCGCTGCTCGTACGAGACGAGCAGCGGAGGCAACCGACGCAGCCGATGAGCTGCGAAATGCCGTGATGGTGCGATGTCTCCTTCGGGAACACGAGCTCCCGTTACAGGCGTATGGAGACGTGGCCTTTCGGCCTAAGCCCTCCGGACTGCCAAGGGGTCCGGGTCCCTCGCCCCCGCCGAAACGGGGCCTCATGACCCCCTTGCGGGGGCCCTTGGCGTTGCATTCATAGACTGGACCGGTGGACCGGTCCAGTCAAGCGATGAAATCGGAGTTGTCGAGTAGGTCTGAGAGTTTTTGCAGGTCAGGACGTCTGATTGGGCATCAAAAAAGCTGGACCGGCGGACCGGTCCAGCTAAATGTACTTCTTGCCCTACATCGCGTAGGTATCCACCTGTTCAAACAGCGCCGCAGGCGTGACGCCCTCCTCGCAGACCAGCGGTCGTCCCTCCTGGTCATGGGCTGTATGAAGCAGGACGGCAACCGCACTTCCCTCATCAACCGCTAGCCGTTCCGCCTCAACCTCCGTAGCGAGACGAACGGTTGTGATGTCGACCCCCTCCGCAGGGAAGCGCCCGGTCTGACGCCGGACATAGCGTGTCGTGCCTTCGGCGATTGGGGCTGTGTCGGAGAGCCGGGGTGCTGCCTCTCCGATCTCAGGCGGGAACCACGCTTCGACACAGCTATTGGGACTGCCGTCCGGAAGTTGCAGCACCCTGACGCGACGGAGAGCCTTAACGCCGGGTGCGAGCCCAAGCGCAGTGGCGACGCGTGCGGGGGGCTCGGCCCAGTCGGGGGCTCCGACCCGAAGGAACGGCATCCCGCCCAAGATGCGCGCCGATCCGGCCCGCCGGGCGCCGGCGGGCCGTGCCACGGGGGTTTCCGTGACCACGAACCCGGTCCCCTGCTTGGCCACGACGACACCGTCGTTCCGGAGCACGTCCACGGCCTTGATGGCAGTGGCACGTGACACGCCCCACTGTTCGGCCAAGTCTCGACCGGATGGGATCACCTCACCAGGGGCATACTCACCTGCGGCGATGCGGGTCCGAAGTGACTCGGCGATCTCTTCGTACTTCAGAACAGCCATTGGCTTCCCCTACCTCGCACGCTGGACTGGTCCACCGGTACACACGATACTGCGGGCATGTCGAATCTCGAATTGGCTCCCTCCGTGATGCGGTTCTACGGCGAGACAGTGAACGAGGACAGCCGCTTGCGCAGCTCGGCAGACGGGCGGATGGAGTTGGCCAGAACTCAAGAGCTTCTCCGACGGTTTCTGCCTCTCGCGCCGGCCCGCGTACTAGACGTTGGCGGGGGGACTGGGATTCATGCCGAGTGGCTGGTCAAGGACGGCTACGACGTGAAGTTGGTTGACCCAGTGCCCCGGCACGTTGAGCACGCATCGGCCGTGTGCCCCGCGGTCGTGGGTGACGCCCGCGACCTCCAAGAGCCTGACGCCACCTACGACGTAGTACAGCTCCTCGGGCCGCTGTATCACCTGCCGGAGGCCGAGGACCGGCGAACCGCTCTCGCGGAGGCGGGGCGAGTGGTGAAACCGGGCGGGCTGGTCGCAGCAGCGGCTATCAACCGTTATGCCTCGCTCTTCGAGCACGTGACATACGCCCACCTCCACACTGAGCGAATCCGTGACTCTGTCTCCAAGATTCTTGAGACGGCCGTCTATGACGGCGTGCGGGGGTTCACCCTGTCCTACTTCCACAGGGCGGAGGAGTTGGTCTCGGAGCTTGTGGCGTCGGGGCTGACCGACGTGCAGGTTTTCGGCATCGAGGGACCCGCGTGGTCGCTGGTAAAGACAGCCGAACAGCAGCCCGGCGAGGGGCCCACTCAAGAGCTTCTTGACTCCGCCATGGAGGCAGCGCGCATGGCGGAGCCCTACCCGGAGTTGCTCGCCGCGAGTTCGCACCTGTTGGCGGTGGGGCGGGCACCTGCGCTCGCGTCCGCCTGACAGTTTGCGGGACAGACAAGTCTTGTGCTCCATTTGCAATAAATCACCCGATTCAAGCAAATACGGCAAAAGATTCCATTCCTGGCAAATTATTACATTGCACGTAAGAGCGTAAATGGGTCGGCGTGGGTAGGCGACCTATCTATCCTCTTGATATGACTGATTCTGAGCCATGCCCCATGCCGACCGCTCATAAGCGGCTAATGGATTGTCATGCGATGTGGCATGCGATGTCGGCTACCTATATGGAGCCCGACGATTTTCGCATGCACCTGAATTCACTTGTCCAGGGGTTGCGGAATGTAACCTTCATGATCCAGAAGCAAAAGGCTGAACTCCCGGACTACGAAGAGTGGTACACGAATTTCGTCAGGGACGTAACCCCTAAGCCGCTGATGCGATGGGCTGTTAAATCTCGAAACAGAATCGTCAAGGAATCCGATCTTGAGCTGCTTAGCGAGGCTAAGATTCGCTGGGTGGCGAACTGGATCACCAAAGAAGAAAGGAAGTTCACGTTCCCTCCGCGGATGTCGTCGCAACAGATGCTGGCGGCGATTTTCTCGGACCCCGGTAACCCGCGAGTGGGTGTTGTTACCGTCTCTCGCAGATGGGTGGACAAGGCTCTTCCTGACTATGAGTTGCTTCACGCGACTAGGGAAATCTTCATTGAGTTGAGCAGATTGCTCTATGCCGGGCACGCTGCTGCTGGCGTCGAATCTTGCGCAATGGACAGCAGAGATCCGGCGTGCGTAACTTCGAATATCAGTGTTCATCCGCTACTTTGCATGGACATCAACTCAGCCCTCCGACAAGAGCACGTCGACCTCGAAGATGGTTTTGGGATCAGTGAAGTGGTGCACTCCATCACGCGCGATGAGCGCCAAGTGGAGAAGGCGAATAAGCGGTACGGAACGTTTTCCGTGACCGCCACCGGACCCATTGAGGCCGCACCACAGTTGATGAAGTCCGCTCAAATGGTAATGCTCAAGGACAAGAACCACATGCCTATGGTGTGGTCATATCGAGACGGGAAGATCGTTGATATGATCTCTCCCAACTTTTTTGACCAGAACGGCAAGTATTTGATGTTCCATCGACTTGCAGATCGCGTGGAAACATTGCGGGCGGATGGGGTCGTTCTGGTGATTGAGGCATGGTGGGCGCCGGACGATAAGCGCGACGCGCAAGGTTTGCCAATCCCTCCTCGGGATCGCGAGGACCGGCAGGAAGTCCTTCACGTGGCAGCTGCTACTCGGGCCGGTGAGCGCGTGTCCCTGCTCAGCCCCTTCAGCAGAAGCGAGTCAGGAGAGATCGTTTTTGGGGAGACCATCTCAGGCCCGGATGAAGACGCAGGCCTGAGCGCGCTCGGTCCCTTCCTGCCGATCTTCGAAAGATGGAAGCAAATGGACGAGAGGGGCGAGCGCTAGCCGGATGGTGACGTGACATCAGTGGTTGACATCAACGGTGTCGTACAACAGCGGACGGTTGCAGCCGAGAGGCGAGGCGCACAGCACCCGCCTACGGATCAGAAGGTTGCAGCTTCACGTCGCGCTGAGTCGGTGACTAACCAGGCCCAACGCAGTCTCAACCGCAGTCTCATCCGGGTGCGTTCGTGGGCGTTCAGCAGCGGATCAGCGACGCTCGATCCCCCGCCGCCGAACTGCCCTGAACAGCCACGAACGGGTCCCTGCAGAGTTGGAAAGCGTGTTGGGGGCAACCCCTCACGAGTTCGAATCTCGTATCCTCCGCCAGTGCCTCACCGGGCACTAACGTCGAAGGGCCCCACTGTTCGCAGTGGGGCCCTTCGACGTTCGCGGGCTGCAGTTTTGGTTGCAGTCGGTTCGGACGGAGCGTCACAGCGGCACTCGGTTCAACCACTCACGCCGGGAAGCCGGCCCGGCGCTCCTCGCCCCGGAGGGCCGGTGGGCCGAAGCACCAGAACTCGCGCGAGACATCAGGGACGTACTCGATACGCTCGGCGACGAGCCTTCCCTCTGCCTCGGAGACGACGCCGCAAGATTTCGCGCATCACTCCCGCAGTAAACTCCTCCGCCTTCGCCAGGCGCCTCGGCTCTTGTCGACCACGTTGTCTGGAACGCCTCATTGCCAAGCGTGCCCGCCTGGGCTTGCTCCTGCTCGGCCGTGATGTCGATGGTGCCGGACAGGTCGAGCGCGGCGATGGATCCGGTGACCGGGAGCGTCGCCGGATCGCCAGGGCGAGGTCAGCGTCACGCCACGATTGACCAAGAACCCACGACTCACGAAAACGCAGGTGGCGTAGAGAAGGCCCTGACCATCTACGACGGGACCTACCAATGACGTACGACTTCCTCGCTGTGGAACCTCTCAGCAACGAGGCCGTCGCCGAGGGACTCGCCCGCTGCTTCGGCCTGTCCGTCGAGGACGTCGACGTAGCCGACGAGCACACCGATCAGGACCTCCGGAACTGGGACGCCCCGATCCTGTGCGAGAAGACGACGGTTCGTGGTGACGTGACAGCGTCTCTGGACATCTACGCTCAGGAAAGCGTCCAGTCACAACCCGGAGAGCCCGATCTCGCCGCCGCGTTCGCCTGTGCGGTCCAGGGTGTGGTCCTCTATCCGGCCGAGGAGATCCTGCCCAGTGCCTACTGGCTCGCGGCGGACGACGGCACGGTCACCCGGGTCCGTCTCCTGGTGACGGACGACGAGGACTTCTCGTACGCGATCGACGCGGTTGAAGCGCCCGTGGCACGTCTCCCGCAGGCAGCGGTCACCCGACTGCCGGAGATCGTGCGCGAACAGCGGAAGCCAACTCCGTTCGCTGATCGCTTCGGTGACCTTCTGAGCACCCTCGGCACGGGCAACGGCGACGTGCCGGGCGCACTGCTATGGCGGGCCAGGGACTGCCTGGGCGCGTGGGAGGAGTTGGTCCGCACGATGGGGGACGGCTGGGGTCCTGCGGGCTGGTACCCGGCGGAGCTCTACCTCGAACGGCTCGAAGCGCGAGACGAGCTGGAGGCAGTCCAACAGCAGCTGACGCCTCAAGCCGTCGAGTTGCTGAAGCCGGCCGTAGAGCCCTTGGACGAACGGTTCGAGGAACTGACGGTCCAGGACGACGCCTGGGTGGCCGAGCTCACTCAGTCGGCGAAGGCGGGCCTCACCACGTCCGAAGGCCAGGGCCTTTGGTGGCAACGTCGCCCGGACCCACTCCCCTGGTAGACGCCTGGTGCCCGATGTGGAGAGCGAACCGTGGTGACGGTTTTGGTCTCGCCCGGAAGCTGGGGCCTCGAGCATTTTGATGAGTGGGGGATCTTCGCCCAGGGATGCGCCATCCTGGAACCGGCGGCATGCGCCTGTGCCGTCGCGACGCTCTCCCGTTCACAAGGTGCCTCTGCATGAACTCCCGATCGCCGCTGGTGACATGGCTGCGTGGCCTCGACCGCGCTCGGCTGGCACGCGTGCTCGAGATGCGGAGAGACGTCGCGTCCCCGCCGGAGCCTCGCTCGGTGGGGGAACTGGCGGACCGTCTTCAGCGCCCGGGGTCGGTGGCGCACGTCCTGCCGCGGCTTGCGCTGCCGCACCTGGAGGTGGCCGAGGCGGTGGCGGCGCTGGGGGCGCCCGCGTCGCGGGACGCGCTGACGGCGCTGCTGGGGGTGGTGGGCAACGGGACCGCTCGTGAGCTGGACGCATCGCTGGAGGCGCTGGCCGATCACGCGCTGGTCTGGCCGGACGATGCGGGGACGCTTCACATGGCTGAACCCCTGCGGCAGGCGTGGGACGCACCACTGGGGCTCGATGCTCCGCTGGAACAACTGCTCGCGAGGTCAGCCTCCGAGGAACTGCGCCGGATACTGGCGCAACTAGGCATCAAGCCGCCGGCCACCAAATCCCAACGGCTGGCCGCGCTGGTGCGACACCACAGCGATCCGGTGCGGGTGACCGCGCTGGTCGCCAAGGCGCCTGCGGCCACCCGGGAGTTGCTCGCGCGCCGAGCCGAGGCCACTGCGGGGGAACCGGAATTCACCATGTTCGGCGCCCCTGGGTCCGACCGCGGGACGGGCGAGCGGTGGGCATGGGAGCGGGGACTCCTCATCCCGGACCCTCACGGCTACGGCCAGACCCGCATGCCGGCCGAGGTGGCGCTCGCGCTGCGCGGACCTGGCTGGCACGCTCCGTTCCACCCCGCACCGCCGTCCGTGCCACTGGTGCCCGTCACCTCGCCAGAGGTGAACCACGAGGCGTCGGTTGCGGCCACGGTCTTCGGAGCGCATGCCGCGGCGGTTCTGTCGGTCTGCTCGGCGAGCGCACCGGCCCGGCTGAGGTCCGGCGGGGTCGGGGCGCGTGAACTGGCCCGGATCGGTAAGGCCGCCCAGGTGGACGACGCCGTCGTCCGCCTGACGCTGGAGATCGCGTACGCCGCCGGGTTGTTGCGACGGGACGGCGATCGCGTGGTTCCCACCGAGGCGTACGGCGCCTGGACGGAACTGGAGCCCCCGGAGCAGTTCGCCCTGCTGCTGCGGACCTGGCGGGACCTGCCGCTCACCGCCACCCGAGCACGCGACGAGGACAACAGGGCGCTCCCTGCCCTCGCGGGAGCGCCTCCCTGCGAGGACTGTGTGCGAACCCGCCACGGGATGCTGGCCGCCTTCGCGCAGCTGCCGGTGGGGCGGGGTGCACGGATCGCCTCGGAGTTGGGACCGCTGATCGGCTGGCTCCGCCCGCTCGCCGAGTCCCCGCCCCAGGACTCCGTCCCGTTCGCCACCGTGATCCAGGAGGCCGAACTCCTCGGCGTGATCGCTCGCGGCGCCCTGTCGGACCTCGGTGCGCACGTGCGGGTCCACGACGCGGAGGGGCTCGGTGCCGAGTGCCGACGGCTGCTGCCCACGGCCGTCACGACGGCCCGGATCGGCGCCGACCTCACCGCCGTCGTCACCGGCACGCCGTCCGCCCGGCTCTCCTCTCTCCTGGACTCCGTCGCCGACCGGGAGGCCAGTGGCGCGGCGTCGCTGTGGCGGTTCAGTTCCGCGAGCATCCGCCGCGCCCTGGACGACGGTCTCGATGCCGAGGGCATCCAGGCAGAGCTGGCCGCGGTTGCGGGCAGCCCGCTGCCGCAGCCGCTGTCGTATCTGATCGCCGACACCGCGCGCGGCCACGGGCGCGTACGGATCGCTCCGGCCGCCTGCGTCCTGCACAGCGACGAGCCCGCCCTGCTGGCCGAACTGGCCGTTCATCGCGGGCTCGTCCGGCTCCGGCTGCGGCACCTGGCGCCGACGGTTCTGGTCAGCCACAGCCCGCTCGACACGACCCTCGCCGCGCTCCGGGCCGAGGGGTTCGCCCCGGTCGCCGAGACGGACGAGGGTGTGGCGCGCGTCGACAGGCTCCCGCCGCAGCGGGACGCAGCGCCCGCCGCGGCTCCGCTTCCGTCTCCAGGCGGTATCCGCACCGGAGCGAGCGGCCGTATCGGCGCCGCCCGCCCGGCCCGGCAATCCGACGCCGTCGAACCGGACGACTTGGCGGCCCGGCTCCTTGCGGCACCGACGACGATTCCCGATCCGGCGCCGTTCGACGGAGGAAGGCCGTTCGCCTCGGACACCGAGGAGATCGTCGCAGGGGGTGCGAAAGGCCTGCGTTACAGCGACGTCCGTCAGCTCGCCCACGCCATCGACTCGGGTCGGGCCCTCACCATCGAGTACGTCGCCGCCTCCGGCCGGCGGACCGTGCGCACCCTGAGCGATCTCACGCTCGACCCGCCCTTCCTCGAAGCCTGGTGCCATCTTCGGGACGCCGAGCGCGTCTTCACCCTGTCCCGCATCCAGAGCGTCATGCCCGAAGAGAGCTGGTGACCTCGAGAGACCTGGTGACCTCGTACGCACCCGCCGGGACCTGGCCGCCACCGAACCGCGGGCCGGGCGCCTCGCGCAGTGGCGGCGGCTGTCCTCCGAGATCCACGACACTCTTGCGCGGGGCCTGTTCAGGCAGCAGATGCTGCCGCAGGCCGAACGGCTCACGGGCTGCTGGAGCGTGAGACGCCCTGCGCGACCTGGCCCACCAGGTCCACGACGCCCTGCCCGAAGTCCGTGGGGGCGAGGAGCAGGCCGAACACCGTCACGATGGCCACGGTGAGCCACTGGTCACCCCGGCTGCGGGCCTGCACGCGGCGGCGTATGCGGACGTAGATGATGACGGCGAGCAGCACCGCCACATTGAGTGTGAGGATCATCGGGCCCGCCTTGCGCACGCCCACTGTGTCCCCATGACGGAAATCCCTCCCGGCCAGGTCGCTCGGCATATCCCCGCGCAGGACGTATGACAGCACGCGCCCATGACGGCATGTAAGGGCGCAGGTACCGAGGGCGATGGGTTTTGGACATCGGTGCGTGTTGCCGGTCCCGGCGACCGGCTGGAAGGCTGCGGGGGTGTCCACCTTCGTCGTGTTCGACCTTGAGTTCACCTCGTGGCCCGGGGCCCTGGAGCAGGGCTGGGGCGCGGCGGGGCAATTGCGGGAGATCGTGCAGATCGGGGCGTTGCGGCTGCGTGAGGACTGCTCCGTCGTGGAGGAGTTCGAGACGCTGGTGCGGCCCGTGGTGAACCCGCGGCTGGACGCGTACTTCACGGGGCTCACCGGGATCTCCCAGGAGGCCGTGGACGCGCAGGGCGTCGCGCCGGCCCGGGCCCTGGGGGACTTCCTCGGGTTCTGCCAGGGGCAGTCCGTGCTGTCCTACGGCAACGACATGGTCGTACTCGGCGAGAACATCGGCTGGGCGCGGGCCAAGGGCGAGGAGATCGAACACAGCTTCCTCGACGCCGCCTTCGTGAACATCCGCCCCTGGGTGAACGCCCTCGCGCCACGGACCGCGGACGCGAACGTGGGCCGCCTGTGGAGCGTGCTCGGGCTGCCCACGCCCGGCGAGGGGCAGGAGCATTCAGCGCTGTTCGACTGCTACTCCTTCGCTGCCGCGCTCCGGTATCTGCGCGGCCGGGGTGCCGTGCTGCCCCCGGGGTGCGGTGGCGCCCCGCGCTGAGCGGTCGCGGCGGAGCGGCTTCCGCAGGAGCGGATTCGCAGGAACAGATCAGGAACAGATCAGGAACAGATATGGACTGGACCCGGCGGGCCACGGGCCTGAGGATCTGTGGCCGTGAGCACTTTTCTTCTTCTCCACGGATGGCAGAACCGTCGGCCCGAGGGGCACTGGCAGCACTGGCTGGCCCGGGAGTTGGGCCCCGACGGCGCCAGGCACGAGGTTATCTACCCGCAGCTTCCCGAACCCGACCACCCCGAACTCGACATGTGGGTCGGGGAATTGGCGACCCGGCTCGATGGGCTCCGCTCGGCCGTCGTCGTCTGTCACAGTCTCGGGTGCCTGGTGTGGCTGCACGCCGTGGCGCGGGGCGTCGTGCCCGCGGGGTCCGTCGAGCGGGTGCTCCTGGTGGCGCCGCCGTCGGCGTCGTTCGTCGCCGCGCACCCGGAGATCGCCGCGTTCGCGCCGCCCGCCCCGCAGCGCGCACAGGGCGTTCCGGTGCGGATCGTCGCGAGTGACGACGACCCGTGCTGCCCCGAGGGCGCCCTCGCCGCGTACGGCCGGCCGCTGGGGGTCGACACGGACGTCGTCGAGGGCGCGGGACACCTGTCGCTCGGCGACGGTTACGGGGTCTGGCCCGCGGCGCTCGCGTGGTGCCTGGAGCCGGAGACGGCTCGCTTCGGGAGGGCCGCGGGGGCCGGTTCGCCCGGGGACTCCGGTTCGTTCACGGACTCCGGTTCGCTCGGGGATTCCGGTTCGTTCACGGACTCCGGTTCGATCACGGACTCCGGTTCGCTCACGGACTCCGGTTCGATCACGGACTCCGGTTCGATCACGGACTCCGGTTCGTTCGGGGACTCCGGTTCGTTCGGGGAGCGCGTGTAGCGCGGGTAGTCCGTGTAGCCCTCCGCGCCGCCGACGTACATCAGGAACTCGTCGCGTACGGGATTCAGCGGTGCGCCCGTGCGCAGCCGCTCGACCAGGTCGGGGTTGGCCAGGAACGGGCGGCCCAGGGCGATCAATTCGGCTCCTGCGGCCAGGAGTTGCTCGCCCGCCGCGACCGGGGTGCCGGAGGCCGGGTTGGCGATGAGGGTGCCCGGCCAGGCGGCGCGGATGCCCTGGAAGACCGGGTCGGACGGGTCCGCGTACACGAGGTGCAGGTAGGCGAGGGGGCCGACTTCCTTCAGGGCCTCCACCAGGGCCGGGTAGAGCGCCGCCGTGTCGTCCTCCTCGATGCCGTTGACCGTCAGGCCCGGCGAGAGGCGCACGCCCACCCGCTCCGGGCCGATCGCCGCCGCAACGGCCCGCACGACCTCCACCGTGAAGCGGATCCGGTGCGCGACCGGGCCTCCGTAGGCGTCGGTGCGGCGGTTGGTGTTGCCGGCCAGGAACTGGTGGAGGAGGTAGCCGTTGGCCGAGTGGACCTCTACGCCCTCGAAGCCGGCGTCGATCGCCCGGAGGGCAGCGGCCGCGAAGTCGGCGATCGTCGCGTCGATCTCGTCGACATTCAACTCCCTGGGTATGACGGAGGGTTGATGGCCCGTCGTGGTGTGGATGCCGTCCGGGAGCGGGACCGGCGACGGGGCGAGCGGGGTGTGGCCGCTGTTCGCCGGGTGGCCCACGCGGCCGCCGTGCTGCAACTGCAGGAACATCCGGCCGCCCGCCGCGCGCACCTCGTCCGTCACCCGGCGCCAGCCCTCCTCGTGGGCGTCCGTGTGCAGGGCGGTGATGTTCGGATACGTGCGGCCGACGGCGTTCGGCGTCGTGGCCTCGGCGATGATCAGGCCCGCGGTGGCCCGCTGGGCGTAGTACGTGGCCATGAGCGGGGTCGGCGTGCCGTCGGGCAGGGCCCTGTTGCGGGTCATGGGGGCCATGACCAGGCGGTTGGGGAGGGCGAGTCGGCCGAGGTGGGTGGGGAGGAAGAGGGGGTGGGGGGCGGGGCTGGCGCCTGTGGTGGCAGTGGTCGTGGTGGCGGTGACTGTGGTCGTGACGGCCGTGGTCGTGGTCTTGGTGGCCGTGGTCGTGGCGGTCGTGGCGGTCATGGTTGTGCTCCTTCTGCGGGGGCTGCGGACGAGTTCTGCTCATGCGGGGCGTTCATGCGGGGTGCTCACGCGAGTTGCTCATGCGGGCCGCTCACTCGGGCCGTTCCTGAGGGGGAAAGCCGTGGTTGCGGGACCTCAGGACCAGCACCAGTACCGGCGCCAGAAGCAGCAGCACCATCCACGGGAACGAGCCCGAACCCGCCACGTCCAGCAGCACCCCACCGGCCACGCCGCCGCCCGCCATCGCCACGTTCCACAAGGTCACGAGCATCGCCTGGGCGGCATCGGCCTGTTCGCCGCCCGCCCGGCCCGCCGCGGTCTGCAACAGCGTCGGGATGCCGCCCCAGCCGAGGCCCCACAGCGCGGCGGCGACGTACACGAGCGGCGTGCTCCCCGCGAACAGGGCGAGCAGCGCGGCGGCCGCGGCGACCAGGAGCGTGCCGGCGACCGTGAGCGCGCGCAGCCGGTCGTGGACCCGGGCGCCGACGATCCAGATGCTCAGCAGCGACGCCGCGCCGAACACGAGCAGGATCACGTCGGTGGAGCCGCCCAGGCCGAGGTCGTCGAGGAACGCGGCGACGTACGCGTAGAGGATCGTGTGCGCGAGGACGAACACCAGCGTGACGGTGAGGACTTGGGGCACACCCGGTACGCGCAGGGCGTGCCGCATCGGGGTGCGGGTGGCGCGTTCCTGACCCGGGTGGTCGGGGACGGCCAGCCGGATCCACAGCAGGAGCACCACGGTCAGCGCCGTCATCGCCAGGAACGCGGTGCGCCAGCCGAGCGCCGTGCCGAGGAAGGTCCCGGCCGGCACGCCGAGCGACAGCGCCATCGGGATGCCCGCCATCGCGATCGCCATGGCCTTGCCCTCCAGGCGGGGCGGGGCGAGGCGGCGCGCGTAACCGGCCAGCAGGGCCCAGGCCAGCCCGGCCGCGACACCGGCGACGAAACGGGCCGTCATCGTCAGGGCGTACGAGGAGGAGAGCGCCGTCACCGTGTTGGCGGCGGCGAAACCCGTCATCGCCGTGAGCAGGAGCCGGCCGCGGCGCCAGCCCGCGGTGGCGGCGGTCAGCGGGATCGCGGTGAGGAAGGTGCCGACCGCGTAGACCGTGACGGTCTGGCCCGTCGCCGACTGGCTCGCGCCGAGCGCTCCGCTCATCGCCGGGAGCAGGCCCGCCGGGAGGGTCTCGGTGAGGCTGGTGACGAAGACGGCCGTGGCCAGGGCGAGGAGGGCAGGCAGGGGGAGCTTGTCGCGGTCGCGGGGGGTTCGGCTCTCCGCAGGTCGACGCGTGCCGGTGCCGGTGCCGCCCTCGGTGCCGGTGCCGGTGCCGGTCCTGGTGTCGGACCCGCCGCCAGTCCTGGTCTCCGTGCCGGTCCCGGTGTCGGACCCGCCGCCAGTCCTGGTCTCCGTGCCGGTCCCGGTGCCGGACCCGCCGCCAGTCCCGGTCTCCGTGCCGGTCCCGGTGCCGGACCCGCCGCCAGTCCCGGTCTCCGTGCCGGTCCCGGTGTCAGACATGTCGTGTGCCTCCAAGGGGATCGCCCGCTGCGTCCGTGACGTCCACGGGGAGTTCGGAACCGCTGGTCAGCGGCGCTTCCATCGCGAGGAACAAGGCCGCGCGCGCCGCCTCGTCCGCCGAACCGCGGCGCTGCATCTGGTCGTCGTCGTGGCCCCCGGCGACCGTGTTCACGCGCACTCCGCGCGCCGCCGCCTCCCGGGC
>NZ_JAAGMG010001190.1 GCF_010548525.1 Streptomyces sp. SID14478 | reverse complement strand
CAGGACCCGGCCGCGCAGCGGCTGCGGGAGATCATCGAGGCCGTCCTGCAGGCATCCACGGACGACGCCCTGCAGTTGATCTTCCGCCCGGGCTTCAACCTGCCGGTCACGGAGGTGCCGATGGGCCCGGACAGTCCGTTCCGGGCAATCATGGTCCACGTGGAGGACGTCGTCCGGGACGGGATGGCGCGCGGGGAATTCCGCGATGTGGGCGACGTGCCGCTCGCCGTGGAACTGCTCTCCGGCGTCATGCGGGCCGGCACTGAACGCATCGGCCGGGACCCGGCCGCCTTCGAGGCCACGGCCCGGGCGACGCGGGAGGTCGTCCTCGCGTCTCTGGTCCGCGGCCCGGAGGAGTCCTGAAGCGGGGCCGACGCCGGTGAGGGGCGCGCTCCCGCCCGAGAGGTTCGCGGTCCGCGCAGGTGCTGGGACGCCAGGGTGCCAAGGCGCTAGAACTACGGTCGGCCACGCACGGGGCGCAAAACGCGGCGGTTCGGTCTCGCGCTCGCCTCGGCACAGTTGTTGAAGGCTTGCAGCGCTTGAGAGCCCGCAGTGCTTGAGGGTCCGCAGTGCTTGAAAGCCCGCAGTGCTTGAAAGCTTTCACCATGCTGGCGCGAGGCCCGAGAGTCGAGCTGCTCCGCGGGGACAACGATCGTGCATCGCCCCGCCTCGCGCCGGCACCTGCCTCACGTGCTTTCCCCAGGTGAAGGGCCTGAAGTCCCCGACGAGTGGGGTCACGTCACGGAGAGCCGGTCCAACTCCTCCTGTCGCAGGGGTTGTTCGGCGAACCATCCACGGGCTATCACCAGAGAGGAATGAATCGTTTTATCGGCAGGAGGCTTTCCCATGACAGTGCCGCGAGGCGCGCGACGGCTCAGACATCCGGCACTCGTGGCGGTGCTCGCGGCGGCCACCCTGGTGTCGCCGGTGACCGCGCGGGCCGCAACTGCCGGACAGGGCACGGACGGACACCCGCTGGCGCCCACGGGCCTGCGGGCCGACGGACGGTCGCAGGGGGTCCTCACCGACAACCCCTCGCCCCACTTCGCCTGGGTCGTGCGGGACACCGGCCGCGCCGAAGCGCAGACCGCCTACCAGATCAGGGTGAGTCCCGCGTCGGCCCGCGGCGCCGGCTCGGCGCGCGGCTGGGATTCCGGTCGCGTGCGCTCCGCAGATTCGACCGACGTGCGCTACGACGGGCCACCGCTCGTCAGCGACCGGACCTACACCTGGCAGGTCCGGTCGTGGAACAAGGAGGGGGAGGCGTCCCCCTGGTCGACGCGGTCGACGTTCGACACCGGCCTGCTCAACGCCACCGACTGGTCGGCCTCATGGCTGCGGGTCGGTGACGGCGCGCTGGTGCGCGACGATTTCCGCATCGACAAGCCGGTGGCCCGTGCACGGCTGTACTTCGGCGCCCAGGGCATCGTCGAACCTCATCTCAACGGCGCACGGGTGACGCCCACTCAGGTGCTGGACTCGTCCGTCACCGACTACGACTCCCGGGTGCTTTACCGCTCCCTCGACGTGACCAAGCAGCTCCGGGGCGGGGACAATGCGCTCGCCTTCATGGCGGGCAAGGGCCAGTTCGACGGCGACCCCGTCTTCGTGGCCCAGCTCGACGTCACGTACGCCGACGGTTCGACCGACTCGATCGGCACCGACAGGTCCTGGAAGACCACCCCGGGCCCGGTCACCGGGGACGACTTCTGGTTCGGCGAGACCTACGACGCCCGCAAGGAACTGCCCGGCTGGGACGCCCCGGGGTACGACGCGGCGGCCTGGAAGCCCGTCAACGCGCTCTTCCCGGTGACCCACGGCCGCAGCCTGGCCCAGGGCCGCCCCGTCACCGCCCTCGACACGACCACGACCGCGGGCTGGTCCCCGGCCGGACTCACGGACGGCATCGACGCCTCGGTCGACGCCTCAGAGGGCTACCACTCCCAGATCGCCGACCGGGCGGAGAGCACCAAGTGGGTGCAGACGGACCTCGGACAGGCGCGGGACATCCGCAGTGTGCGGCTCTTCCCCGCGCGCCCCACGAACGACACGGCAGGCGACTTCCCCGCCGCGGGCTTTCCCGTTCGCTACAAGGTCCAGGTGAGCGACGATCCCTCCTTCGCCGACGCGACCACCCTCGCGGACCACACGGACGAGGACCAGCCGAGCCCGGGCGTGGACCCCGTTGACATCCGCACGCACAGCACCGCCCGGTACGTGCGGGTCACCGCCACGAAATTGCCCTGCATCGGCTCCAGTTGCACCTTCCGGCTCGCGGAGCTGGGCGTGTACGGCGAGCGGCCCGCCACGGTCGCGGGAGCCATGACGGACCTGCGCGCCGACGTCACGCCCCCGACCCGGATCGTCGAGAACCGCAAGCCGGTCGAGGTCCACGTCTCCGAGGACGGCAATCCCGTCTACGACTTCGGCCAGAACATCGTCGGCTGGGCGGGTGTCACGGCGTCCCTGCCCTCAGGGACGAAGATCGATATCACGCAGGGCGAGATCCTCGACTCCCACGGCGGCGTCACCACGTCGAACATCAGCTTCGCCGACTCCGACGCGCCGCGGCAGACCAACCACTACACCGCGGCGGGATCGGGGACGGCGACCTACGCCCCGCACTTCGGCTACGCGGGCTTCCGCTACGCCGAGATCCACGGTCTTCCGGCCGGTGCCCACGTCACGGTCTCCGCGCACGTGGTGCACACCGACGTCGCCACGACGGGATCGTTCAGCACGTCCGACCCGCTGCTCAACAAGATCCAGAACGCGGTCACCACGACCCAGCTGAACAACCTCCAGTCCCTCCCCATGGACTGCCCCACGCGCGAACGGCACGGCTGGCTCGGGGACGCCGGTGACTCCGACGAAGAGGCCATGGCCAACTTCGACATGGAGTCGTTCTACGACAAGTGGCTGGGCGACATCGCCACCAGCGCCAACGCGGACGGCAGCGTCCCCTCGGTGGCGCCCGCCAACGGCGGCCAGAACGACTGGAAGACCGACCCGGCCTGGGGCACCGCCTACCCGCAGATCGTGTGGAACGCCTACGTCACGTACGGCAGCAAGGCGCCGATCACCCAGCACTACACACGGATCAAGGCGTGGGTCGACTACCTCGCCACGATCAGCGACAGCGACCGCGTCGTGACCGGCTCGCCCATGGCCTGGGGCGACGACTGGCTCTCGACCGTCAGCACCCCGCACGGCTACTTCCAGACCGCCTTCTCCTACCTCGACGCCACGCTCGTCGCCAAGATGGCCCGGGTGCTGGGACAGGACGGCGACGCGTCCCGCTACGCGGCACGAGCCGAACAGATCAAGTCCGGTTTCCTCAAGCGCTACTACGACGCGTCCACGGGCGTCTTCGGCAACGGCAGCCAACTGTCGTACGCGATGCCGCTCGTCCTCGGCCTGGTGCCCGAGGGCAAGGAGCAGGAGAGCCTCGACCGGCTGATCAAGGACGTCCGCGCGCACGACGACCACGCCACCACGGGGTTCGTCGGCACCACCTACGTCTTTCAGGCGCTGGGCGCTTTCGGACGCAATGACGTGGCCCTGGATATCGCCCAGCGCAAGGACGCGCCCAGCTTCGGCTACATGGTGGAGCAGGGCCCCGGCACCATCTGGGAGAAGTGGCCCAACTCGTCGGCGGCCGACGGGACGTCGTCCAAGGACCACATCGGTCTCGGCGGCGCGATCGGCCAGTGGTACTACCAGCAGCTCGCCGGCATCCGGGCCGGGGAGTCGGGGCCCGGCTTCGGAGCGATCACCCTGGCGCCGAGCGTCGTGGGCGACCTCTCGGAGGTCTCGGCGAAGCAGCAGACGGTCAGAGGCGACGTCGTCAGCTCGTGGAAGCGGGACGGGGACCGGCTCACCTACCACGTCTCCATCCCGGTGGGAGCCACCGCCGACATCCGGCTTCCCCTTCTGGGCAGCGACGACTCGACGGTGCGTGAAGGGAGGCACACGATCCACGCCCCGGGGGGTGACACCACCGGCAGCCCCGGCCTGAAGGTCGGCAGGACGGAAGGCGGCACCCTTGCCCTCACGGCCGGCTCGGGCGACTACACGTTCACCGTCGTCTCACCTGCCGCGTAGTCCGCGATATAGGTACGACGGATGAGGCGCGGGGTCCCCGCCGGTCGGACGGGACCCCGCGCCTCACGTACCGCCGACTCGCGCAAGGGTTTCCCCCGATGCCGCAGCGGGGTCGCTCACGGAACCGTGTGGAACGCCGCACTCCACGGCATCCCCTCGCGAAAGGCTGTGAGCTCATGAGACGTGGCCTGTACAAGCCATGGCTTCCCCGGCTTCGTTGGCGCCCGCTGCTCGCCGGCGCCGCCGCGGTGGTCGTCCTCGGTGCCTCCATCGCCACCGCGGACGGCCGGCCCCCGCACGGCGACCCGACGGCGTCCCCGCCCGCCGCTCTGCTGCGCGCCATGCAGCAGGACATGAACCTGACGTCAGGCCAGGCGCGGGACCGCCTGCGCCAGGAGAGCGACGCGACGCGCGTGGCCACCCTGCTCCACCGCACGCTCGGTGACCGTGTCGCGGGCATGTGGTTCGACCCCGCCGACGGGCGCCTCAACGCGGCCGTCTCCTCCGCCGCCGACGCACAGGCCGCGCAGCGGGCCGGCGCCGTCGCCCATCAGGTGCCGTACGGCGCCGGCCGGCTACGCGACGTGCTGCGTACCGTGGGAGCGCAGGCCCGGAACGTCCCCGGCGTCATCAGCTGGGGCATCGACGCCCAGGGCGACCGGGTGTCCGTCGTGGTCGACGAGGAGCAACGCACCGCGCGCACCGAGGAGTTCGCCCGCCGCATGGCGGAACTCGGCCGCGTGGTCCACCTCACCGCGACCACCGATGCCCCCGTACAGCAGCAGGGCAGTGTGGTCGGCGGCGAGAAGTGGATACCCGGCAGCGAAAGCCCGTGTTCCATAGGGTTCTCGGTGACGGGCGCCGGTGGGGCCAAGGGCTTCCTCACCGCCGGACACTGCACCAACGACGTGGGCCAGCCCGCCTACGGCAAGGACGGCAGCCGCCTGGGCACCTCGAACGTCGGCGGCACGCACAGCATCAACGCCCGCGAAGGCGACTTCGGCCTGGTGAACGTGGACCAGAGCGGCTGGAGCCTGTCTCCCACCGTCGCCGGGTACGGGAGCGGGGACGTGAGCGTCACCGGCTCGGCCGACGGTCTGGTGGGGCAGACCGTGTGCCACTCGGGGCAGACCAGCGGCTGGCACTGCGGCGAGATCACCAAGGTCAACCAGACCGTCGACTACGGCAACGTCGTCATCGACGGCCTGTCCTGGACCGACGCCTGCTCGGCCGGCGGGGATTCCGGCGGCTCCTACGTGACGGCAGCCGGTGGCAAGGCGGTCGGCCTGCACTCGGGCGGCGGCAGTGTCGTCTGCGGGCAGAGCGGGGAGGCCAACACCATCTTCCAGCCGGTCGGCGAGGCCCTGCAGAAGTGGGGGCTCAGCCTGGCCACCGGCGATGCCCAGCCCGGTGCCGTCACGGTCTCTGCCGTCAGCCCGCAGCGCAGCACCGTGGGCCAGAAGATCACCCTGGCGAACAGCGCCCAGGGCGGCACGGCCCCCTACACCTGGACGGCGGCGGGTCTCCCCGCGGGGCTGTCCCTCGACTCGGCTTCCGGGGCCATCACCGGCACCACGACGACCGCGGGGACGACCAACGTGACCGTCACCGCGACCGACGCGGCCGGCAAGACGGGCAGCACCGCCTTCACCTGGACGGTCGGTGACAGCGGCGGGGGAACCCTGACGCTGGCCGACCCCGGGACGCAGACGGTGTACATCGGCAAGCCCGTCTCCCTGGCCCTCAAGGCCGGCGGCGGCACCGGCACCCGTACGTTCACCGCGACGGGACTGCCGTCGGGCCTGGCCCTCGACTCCGCGAGCGGCGTGATCTCCGGAACGCCGCGCACGTGGGGGCTCGTCAACAGCCGCCTCACCGTGACCGACGCGGCGGGCAAGCGGGTCACGGTGCCGGTCACCTGGAGCGTCTTCAGCTGACCGGAGCGGCTCCGCGCCGATCCGGCACCGCCGGAAGCCGGCGGGTGACAGGGGCCTCTCTCCGGGCCCCTCTCACCCGTCGGCGCATCAGGCAGGGCGCAGCAGGGCTGCCAGTTGACTGCGCGAGCGCACCCCGAGCTTGCGGTACAGGCGGCTGAGCGTGGCCTCGACCGTCTTCACCGACACGAACAGTTCCTGCGCGATCTCCTTGTTCGATGCGCCGCGCAGGACCGCATCGGCCATCGTGGTCTCCGCCTCGGTCAGGGCGACGTCCCCGCCCCGGTCGTCGGAGGCTGGCCGCGTGGGGACGCACAGGGCCGCCCAGTGCGTCGCCCCGCCCGCGTCGAAGAGCTCGGCGGCCCGTGCGGCAGCCCGGTGCGCGGCCGCGTAGTGCCGGCAGGCGCGCTGCGCGCGCGACAGGGCGAGATAGGTGCGCGCCCGGTCCAGCGCGAGGCCGAGGTCGCCGAACTGCTCCGCGGCCTGCTCCAGCAGTGCGGCTGCTTGCGGATGGTCCTTCGTCCGGGAGCGCAGCACCGCCTCGGCGCGTACCAGTCCGGCTCCCCAGCCGGTGGCCAGCTCCCGCGGGCCGGCCAGGGCGCGAAAGCGGCCCAGTGTCTCCTCGGCCCTGTCCCAGTGCCCCGCCAGGGCGAGCGCTTCCACCAGCTCCGGGTGCCACCGCAGCATGCTGACGTCCCGCACTCCCTGGCGCCGCTCCAGGTCCGCCACGCGGTGCAGGTGCTCGACGGCTCGTGTGGGGTGCCCCGTGATCAGGTCGACCAGGCCCTGGACGAAGACGTTGCGGGAGGTGAAAACCTGGTCGTCCACCTCGCGCGACGCCACTTCGCCGAGCCGGGCGAAGCGCGCGGCCTCCGCGAACGACGTGCCGCACAGCGCGGCAAGCGCGCGGCTGTACCAGGCGGGGCCGAGCGACAGTCCCACGTCCCGGCCCACGGTGAGGGCCCGCTCGCTGAACCGGACGGCGCGCGGTCCCGCGCCGCGCCGCGCGTTCAACTCGGCCAGGCTGCGCAGGACTTCCTGCAGGTCTTCGGCGGAACCGGATGCCTCCGCGGTGACGAGCAGTTCCTGCAGCGTGCTCTCGGCCTCGTCCAGGCGGTCGTCGTAGAGCGCGTGCCGGCAGGCCAGGTACTGCGGTGTCTCGCGCACGGCGAGCCGCGCCTGCCCCTGAGCCAGATCGAGGGCGCGGCGCAGCGTGGTGGCCGCCGACGGATGGGCGGTGATGCGTTCGATGCGGGCCTGCATGGTCAGGGCCGCGGCCACGAGGTCGGGCCGGTGAGCCTCCCGGCCCGCCCGGACCGCGCACTGTGCGGCCTCGCGCGCCT
>NZ_JAAGMG010001146.1 GCF_010548525.1 Streptomyces sp. SID14478 | reverse complement strand
GGCGCGGTCGTCACCGGGCTCGGCTGGACGGCCGCGGCGACGGTCGTCTCGCACGGGGTGGCCCGGCGGACCGGGCGTCCGTCGGCGCGGCCATGACGACGCGTTCGGCGACGGCGTTCAGGTCCTCGGCCTTCGCGTCCGCTGCGGCAGTCACACGGGCTGGGCGGAGGCGAGAGCCGTCAGTACGTCGATGCGGTTCGTCGTGATCGAGTCCACGCCCGCGTCGAGCAGCCGCCGCATCGACCCCTTCGTGTCCGGGGTCCACGCCGAGACCAGGTAGCCCTGGCGGTGGACCTGGGCCGCGAGGTCCCGGCTCACCAGCGGGAAGCGGTAGTTGAGCCAGCGCGGGCGGACCGCGTCGAGCAGGGCGGGGCGCGGCGGGGCCAGTGTCGTCCAGGTCAGGGCGATCTCGGCGGCCGGGTCCGCGGCGCGCACCTTGAGCATCGCCGAGGCACCCGCGCAGTAGTAGACGCGCTCCTCGGCGCCGCAGTCCCGGATGACGCCGACGATCGTGCGGACCGCCTTGGTGTCGGCGCCCGGCAGATCGACCATGATCCGGCCGTCCCCGGTCGCGGCGAGCGCCTCGGCGAGCGTGGGGACGCCGCCCGCGGTCAGCCCGCGCACCTCCTGCGCGGACAGCGCGGACAGCGGGCGGTCGTGCTCCCACAGGCGTTTGAGCGTCGCGTCGTGCAGGAGGACGGGGACGCCGTCGCGGGTCAGTCGTACGTCGATCTCCACCGCGTCCGCGCCCCGTTCGCGCGCGGAGCGCAGGGACGGGAGGGTGTTCTCGCGGACGCGGTAGGGATCGCCTCGGTGGGCCACGGCAGTCACGGTGCGCATGGTCACCATTGTGGTGGACGGGTCCGGGGACCGCCGCGTCACGCGTCGGCGAGCCAGGCGTCGGTGTACGTGTCGATCTCCGTGGCGATCCGGGCCTTGCCGGGCCCGTCGAGGAAGGAGGCCGTTACCGCGTTCTTCGCGAGGGCGGCGAGGCCCCGCTCGTCGAGGCCGAGGAGACGGGCCGCGACCGCGTACTCGTTGTTGAGGTCCGTGGAGAACATCGGGGGGTCATCCGAGTTGATCGTGACGGTCACGCCCGCGTCCACGAACTGCTTGAGGGGGTGCTCGTCGAGCGTCGCCACGGCGCGCGTCGCGATGTTCGACGTCGGGCAGACCTCCAGCGGGACGCCGTGCTCGGCGAGGTGCGCGAGCAGCTTCGGGTCCTGGACCGACGTCGTGCCGTGCCCGATGCGCTCGGCGCGCAGGTGCGTCAGCGCGTCCCACACCGTCTCGGGACCGGTCGTCTCGCCCGCGTGCGGCACGGAGCGCAGGCCCGCCGCGATCGCGCGGTCGAAGTACGGCTTGAACTGCGGGCGGGGGACGCCGATCTCGGGCCCGCCGAGGCCGAACGAGACCAGGCCCTCGGGGCGCAGCGCGTCGTCCGTCGCGAGCCGCGCCGTCTCCTCGGCCGCTTCCAGGCCCGCCTCGCCGGGGATGTCGAAGCACCAGCGCAGCACCGTGCCGAACTCCGACTCGGCGGCCTTGCGCGCGTCCTCGATGGCGTCCATGAACGCGCGGGCGTCGATGCCGCGACGGGTCGAGGAGAACGGCGTGAGGGTCAGTTCGGCGTAGCGCACGTTCTGGCGGGCCATGTCGCGGGCCACCTCGTACGTGAGGAGGCGGACGTCCTCCGGCGTGCGGATCAGGTCGACCACGGACAGGTACACGGTGATGAAGTGCGCGAAGTCCCGGAAGGTGAAGAAGTCCGCGAGGGCCTCGGGGTCCGTCGGCACCTTCGAGTCGGGGTGCCGCGCGGCGAGCGTCGAGACGATCCTGGGGGAGGCGGAGCCCACGTGATGGACGTGGAGTTCTGCTTTCGGCAGTCCGGCGATGAAGGTCTGCAGGCTCTGGCTCACGGATTCCTCCCCAGGAACTCGGGTGATCGGCTGATCGGGGTCCTCGGCATCGTATGCGGCCGGGCCGGGCCGCGAAGGCGGGGGACCGGACCGGGCCGCAGTCCCAGGTGGAGGCCTTAGCATGACGGTACGCAGGGGTGAACCGTGCGGACCGCACACATGGGAGGGGGGCGTCTCCATGGCAGGCGACACCACACCGCAGGGAAACGACCGTGACCCCTGGGCTCCGCCACAGGAAGCGGCACCGCAGCCACCGCGGCAGCCGAACGCGGCAGGGGTCGGCAACGTGCACGACAGCCAGACCGTGACGGCGATGCCGGCGGCCGCCGCGCCCCCGCCCGGTCACCAGAGCCCGTACGCGCCACCGCCCGCGCAGCCGGGCAGCGCCGTGCCGCCGCCTCCGGTCTCACCGGCCGGTCCCGGTCTTCCCTCTTACGGCAGCTACCAGGGCGGGCCGCAGTACGGCTACCCGGCGCAGCAGTCCGCGCCGTACGCCGCCGCCCCGTACGGCTGGGCCGGCGGCATGCCGACGCAGCCCAGCAACGGCCTCGGGATCGCCGGCATGGTCTGCGGCATCGTCGCCGCCGTGCTCTTCCTGCTCTGGCCGATCGCGATCATCTCCGGAGCGCTCGGCATCATCTTCGGCGCCATCGGCCGGGGCAAGGCCAAGCGGGGCGAGGCGACCAACCCCGGGCAGGCGCTCACCGGCATCATCTGCGGCGCGGCCGGAATCGTCCTCGGCGTCGGATTCATCGTGCTGATCATCGTGGGCAGCATCCTCTGAGCCCCGCGTAGCAGCACCCTCAGCGCAGGCGGGCCCGCGCCGCCATCAAGGCGAAGCCCAGCAGGTTCGGCCCCCGCCAGGCGCGGGGGTCCTGCGCCGCCGGGTCGTCCGCCGCCAGCCCGATGCCCCATATCCGGTCCACCGGGCTCGCCTCCACCAGCACGCGCTCACCCGTGTCGAGCAGGAAGTCCCGCAGCGCCGGGTCCGAGGCGAACTTGTGGACGCTGCCCTCCACGACGAGCGCGAACCGCTCCCGCTGCCACAGGGCGTCGTCGAAGTCCCGCACCAGGCGTCCCGCCTTCTTGGCCTGTGAGGGATGCCCCGCTTCCAGGGCCCGGCGCTCCGCCTCGGCGTCACCGAACAGGCGCGCCTTGCGGGCCATCATCCAGTGCTCCGCCGTCGCGTACTCCACCCCGCCCGCCCTGAACGGCGACGGCCACCACTGGCTCAGACAACTCGCGCCCAGCGCACCGTCCTTGCGCGGTGCGTGACCCCAGAAGTGCAGATACTTCACCCGCGCCCCCGCCTCCAGGGCCGTCACCAGCGATTCCCTGCTGTCGATCCGCACCGCGCCCCCCTGCTGTGGCCCCCTGATCCCCATACACGCGAGTCTGGCACGCACCACTGACACTCCGTCCTGGGTTTTCCAGGACGACTCGACACCTGGTCGACAGATTCCGTCGCGTAACCAAAAGGCAACAACGGAATCACTTGTTGGCCTATCGCTGCTCTGCCAGGATCGTCACTCAAATCGAGCTGGAGCCACGTCGGCCCCCGCGGGACGGGACGCCGACGGAGGAGAGCGAGAGCGAGCACTCATGCACAACCCCACCTCGGACCGACCCCTCTCGGCCAAAGACGCCGCCGCGGCGGCGCAGCAGCGCTTCGGTGAGGGCGCGAACGTCATCGCGGGGCGGCTGACCCCGGGCACCTCGGGCCGCACCCACGCGGTCGTCGACCCCGCCACCGGCGAGGACGTCTACACGTACGAACTGGCGGGCACGGCCGACGTGGACGCCGCCGTCGCCGCCGCCCGCACGGCCTTCCCCGAGTGGTCCGGCGCGACGCCGGGCGAACGGTCCGACGCGATGCACCGGTTCGCGGGCGTACTGGCCGAGCGGGCCGAGGAGTTCGCGCGGCTGGAGTCCGTGCAGTGCGGCAAGCCGATCAAGCTGAGCCGCGAGTTCGACGTACCGGGCACGGTCGACAACACCGCGTTCTTCGCGGGCGCCGCCCGCCACCTCCAGGGGCAGTCGGCCGGGGAGTACAGCGGCGACCACACCTCGTACGTACGCCGTGAGCCCATCGGTGTCGTCGGCTCCATCGCGCCCTGGAACTACCCGCTGCAGATGGCCGCGTGGAAGGTGCTGCCGGCCATCGCCGCCGGGAACACCATCGTCCTCAAGCCCGCCGAGCTGACGCCGCTGACCTCGCTGCTCTTCGCGCAGGCCGCGACCGAGGCGGGGATCCCGGGCGGCGTCGTGAACGTCATCAGCGGCGCGGGCCGGGACGCGGGCGAGCACCTCGTCGGGCACGCGGACGTCGCCATGACCTCCTTCACCGGCTCCACCGGCGTCGGCAAGCGCGTCGCCGAGATCGCCACCGCCACCGTGAAGCGGCTGCACCTGGAGCTCGGCGGCAAGGCCCCGTTCGTCGTGTTCGACGACGCCGACCTGGAGGCGGCGGTGCACGGCGCCATCGCGGGCTCGCTCATCAACACCGGCCAGGACTGCACCGCCGCCACGCGCGCGTACGTCCAACGGCCGCTCTACGACGCCTTCGTGAGCGGCGTCGCCGACCTCATGGCGACGATCAGGCTCGGCGACCCGTTCGCGCCCGACACCGACCTCGGCCCGCTCATCTCGCACGCCCAGCGCGACCGCGTCGCCGGTTTCGTCGAGCGGGCGCGCGGCTACGCGCGCGTGGTCACCGGCGGCGAGGCCCTCGACCACCCGGGCGCCTTCTACAAGCCCACCCTCATCGCCGACGCCGCGCAGGACAGCGAGATCGTGCAGTCCGAGATCTTCGGCCCGGTCCTCGTCGTGCTGCCCTTCGACAGCGACGAGGAGGGCATCCGGCTCGCCAACGACACCCCCTACGGGCTCGCCGCGTCCGCCTGGTCCACCGACGTCTTCCGCGCCAACCGCGCCACCCGCGAGATCAAGGCGGGCTGCGTCTGGATCAACGACCACATCCCGATCCTCAGCGAGATGCCGCACGGCGGCTACAAGGCATCCGGCTTCGGCAAGGACATGTCCGCCTATTCCTTCGAGGAGTACACCCAGATCAAGCACGTCATGTTCGACAACACCGCGGTCGCCAGGAAGGACTGGCACCGCACGATCTTCGGGGACCGATAGCACGCTGGCCGCCCGACCAGCGGCCGCCCTCCATTCATGAAGGCTCCCGTAAGGGACTCCCGAAAGGGCACCACGCGCATGGAGCAGTACGAGCCCGATCACCCCACCCGCCGTTCCCTGCTGCGCGCCGGTACCGGTGGCGCCCTCGCCCTCGGCGGGCTCGGGACGCTCAGTGCCTGCGGCATCCCCGCGGCGAAGAAGTCCGAGGCCGTCACGTCCGAGGACCACTCGGCCAAGGAGAAGGCAGTCAACTTCTCCAACTGGACCGAGTACATGGACGTCGACGACAGCGAGAAGCACCATCCGACGCTGGACGCCTTCCGCAAGCGCACCGGGATCACGGTCAAGTACACCGAGGACATCAACGACAACAACGACTTCTTCGGGAAGATCAAGCCGCAGCTCGCGGCGGGCCAGGACACCGGCCGGGACCTCATCTGCGTCACCGACTGGCTCGCCGCGCGGCTCATCCGCTTCGGCTGGGTGCAAAAGCTCGACCCGTCGAACCTGCCCCACGCCTACGCGAACCTCTCCGACCAGTTCCGCAGCCCCGACTGGGACCCGGGCCGCGCCTACTCGTACCCGTGGACGGGCATCTCGACCGTCATCGCGTACAACAAGAAGGCGCTCGACGGCGTCGAGGTGAAGTCCGTCTCCGATCTGCTCGACAAGCCCGAGCTCAAGGGGCGGGTGGGTTTCCTGTCCGAGATGCGCGACAGCGTCGGGATGACGCTGCTCGACATGGGCAAGGATCCGACGAAGTTCACCGACGACGACTTCGACGCGGCGATCGCCCGCCTCCAAAAGGGCGTCGACAAGGGGCAGATACGCCGCTTCACCGGGAACGACTACACGTCCGACCTCACCAAGGGCGACCTGGCGGCCTGTCTCGCGTGGGCCGGTGACGTCGTCCAGCTCCAGGCCGACAGCCCGGACGTCGACTTCATCATTCCGGACAGCGGCTACCTGACGTCGACGGACAACCTCCTCGTCCCCAACAAGGCACGCCACAAGACGAACGCCGAACGGCTCATCGACTACTACTACGAGCCCGAGCCGGCCGCCGAACTCGCCGCGTACATCAACTACGTGTGCCCGGTCGACGGTGTGAAGCCGTACCTCGCGAAGATCGACAAGGATGCGGCGGACAACCCGCTGATCATTCCCGACAAGGAGATGGCCGCGAAGTCGCACGCCTTCCGCTCCTTGGGGTCGAAGGAAGAGTCGGCGTACGAGGACAAGTTCAGCAAGGTCACCGGCGCGTAGCCGACGCAGCCAGGCCCCCGGCCTCCCCGGCCCCTCCTCCCTCCCTTCCGCCCCCGACTTCCAGGGACCGTTCCATGACGCACCCCACCGACTCCACGGGCCACGGCGGCGACGTCCGTCTCGCCGGGATCAGCAAGACGTACGACAACGGCTTCACCGCCGTCCAGCCGCTGGACCTCACCGTGCCCCAGGGCTCGTTCTTCGCGCTGCTGGGCGCCTCCGGCTGCGGCAAGACCACGACCCTGCGCATGATCGCGGGACTCGAGGAGCCGACGACCGGCGCGGTCCGCCTCGGCGACCAGGACGTCACCGCGCTGCCGCCCTACAAGCGGCCGGTGAACACCGTCTTCCAGTCCTACGCGCTCTTCCCGCACCTCGACATCTTCGAGAACGTCGCCTTCGGCCTGCGCCGCCGGGGCATCAAGTCGGTGAAGAAGCAGGTCGAGGAGATGCTCGACCTGGTGCAGCTCGGCGAGCACATCCGCAAGAAGCCGCACCAGCTCTCCGGCGGCCAGCAGCAGCGCGTCGCCGTCGCCCGCGCCCTCATCAACCACCCCAAGGTGCTCCTGCTCGACGAACCGCTCGGCGCCCTCGACCTCAAGCTGCGCCGTCAGATGCAGCTGGAGCTCAAGCGCATCCAGACCGAGGTCGGCATCACCTTCATCCACGTCACGCACGACCAGGAGGAGGCCATGACGATGGCCGACACCGTCGCCGTGATGAACCAGGGCCGCGTCGAGCAACTCGGCGCCCCCACCGACCTGTACGAGAACCCGGGCTCCACGTTCGTCGCGAACTTCCTCGGCACCTCGAACCTCATCGAGGCCGAGATAGCCGGCCGCAGCGGCGACGACCTCAGCCTCAGGGCGGGCGACGGCAAGCTCGTGCTGCCCGCCGCGCGATGTTCGGCCCCCACCTCCACCGGGGGCAAGGTGCTCGTCGGCGTACGGCCCGAGAAGATCTCGCTCACCCACGCCGACGACGCGGGCGGGATACCCGACGGCCGCAACCGCATCACCGGCCGCATCGCCGACTCCAGCTTCATCGGCGTCTCCACGCAGTACGTCATCGACAGCCCGCTGTGCGACGAGTTCGAGGTCTACGCCCAGAACATCGAGCGCGACGCGCGGCTCGTGGCGGGGGCCGAGGTCGTCCTGCACTGGAACCCGGCGCACACCTTCGGGCTCGACGCCGCCCAGGACGCCGAGGCGGGCGTGGCGAAGGTCTCGGAGGACGCGGCAGCATGAGCACGCTCACCGAGGCACCTCCCGAGACCGCGGCGCCCCGCAAGATCCGCAAGCGCGGCCGCCTCGTCCCCTACTGGCTGTTGCTGCCCGGCATCCTGTGGCTGGTCGTCTTCTTCGCGCTGCCGATGATCTACCAGGCCTCGACCTCGGTACAGCAGGGGTCGCTCGAGGACGGCTTCAAGGTCACCTGGCACTTCGCCACGTACTGGGACGCGCTGTCCGAGTACTGGCCGCAGTTCCTGCGCTCCGTGCTGTACGCGGGCGCCGCCACGATCCTGTGCCTGCTGCTCGGCTATCCGCTGGCCTACCTGATCGCGTTCCGCGCGGGCCGCTGGCGCAACGTCGTGCTGATCCTGGTGATCGCCCCGTTCTTCACCAGCTTCCTCATCCGTACGCTCGCCTGGAAGACGATCCTCGCGGACGGCGGCCCGGTCGTCGGTGCCCTCAACTCCCTGCACCTGCTGGACGTCACGAACTGGCTGGGCATGACCGAGGGCGACCGGGTGCTCGCCACGCCCCTCGCGGTGGTGTGCGGACTCACCTACAACTTCCTGCCGTTCATGATCCTGCCGCTCTACACGTCCCTGGAGCGCATCGACGGCCGGCTGCACGAGGCGGCGGGCGACCTCTACGCGTCCCCGGCGACCACCTTCCGCAAGGTGACCTTCCCGCTGTCGATGCCGGGCGTCGTCTCCGGCACGCTGCTCACCTTCATCCCGGCCGCCGGCGACTACGTCAACGCGGACCTGCTCGGCTCCACGGACACCCGCATGGTCGGCAACGTCATCCAGACCCAGTTCCTGCGCGTGCTCGACTATCCGACCGCGGCGGCCCTCTCCTTCATCCTCATGGCGGCCATTCTCCTCATGGTCACCTTCTACATTCGCCGTGCCGGAACGGAGGATCTGGTCTGATGCGCTGGCTGCGAAAGAACCTGGTGGTTTTCGCGGGGCTGTTCACGCTCGCCTATCTGCTGCTGCCGAACGTCGTCGTCACGGTCTTCTCCTTCAACAAGCCCAAAGGCCGCTTCAATTACGAGTGGACGAAGTTCTCGCTGGACGCCTGGAAGAATCCGTGCGGCGTCGCCGACATGTGCGGCTCGCTCTCGCTGAGCCTGCAGATCGCGGTCTGGGCGACGATCGGGGCGACCGCCCTCGGCACGATGATCGCCTTCGCGCTGGTGCGGTACCGCTTCCGCGCCCGGGGCGCGGTGAACTCGCTCATCTTCCTGCCCATGGCGATGCCGGAGGTCGTGATGGCGGCCTCGCTGCTCACGCTCTTCCTCAACATGGGCGCCCAGCTGGGTTTCTGGACGATCCTCATCGCCCACATCATGTTCTGTCTGAGCTTCGTGGTGACGGCCGTCAAGGCGCGCGTGATGTCGATGGACCCGAGGCTGGAGCAGGCCGCGCAGGACCTGTACGCGGGGCCCGTCCAGACGTTCGTGCGGGTGACGCTGCCCATCGCGGCGCCGGGTATCGCGGCGGGCGCGCTGCTCGCCTTCGCGCTTTCCTTCGACGATTTCATCATCACGAATTTCAACGCGGGCTCGACGGTCACCTTCCCCATGTTCGTCTGGGGTTCGGCGCAGCGCGGTACGCCCGTTCAGATCAATGTCATCGGTACGGCCATGTTCCTGGTCGCCGTACTGTTGGTGCTTGCCGGAATGGTGATCGGCAAGCGCAAGAACAAGGTTTCCTGAATTTCTGAGGGAGTTGGAATCATGGCCGCTGGCGCCATGAATCGCTGGACCGCGTCCCTTGCGGACGCCAAGCCCGTCTCGTACTGGCTGGACGACCCCGGCAGGCCCGAGGCCCGCCCCGCCCTCACCGGTGACGAGCGCTGCGACCTGCTCGTCGTCGGCGGCGGCTACAGCGGCCTGTGGACCGCGCTGCTCGCCAAGGAGCGCGATCCTGGCCGGGACGTCGTCCTCGTCGAGGGCCGCGAGATCGGCTGGGCGGCCTCCGGGCGCAACGGCGGATTCTGTGCTGCCTCCCTCACGCACGGCACGGCCAACGGCCTCGCCCGCTGGCCGAAGGAGATCAAGAAGCTGGAGCAGCTGGGCGCCGCCAACCTCGACGCCATCGAGGACGCCGTCGCCCGCTACTCCCTCGACTGCGACTTCGAGCGCACCGGTGAGCTGGACGTGGCCACGCAGCCGCACCAGGTCGCCGAACTGCGCGAGTACTACGCCGAGTTGAGCGAGGCGGGCCTCGCCGACGGGCTGGAGCTGATGGACGCGCAGGAGGTACGCGAACAGGTCGCGTCGCCGACCTTCCAGGGCGCCCTGTACGACCGTGAGGGCGTCGCCATGCTGCATCCGGCGAAGCTCGCGTGGGGCCTCAAGCAGGCCTGTCTCGACCTCGGCGTGCGCATCTACGAGCACACCCCGGCCACGCGGCTCGCCTCCCACGCCTCGGGGCTCGCGGTCCGCACGCCCTACGGCCGGATCTTCGCGCAGACCGCCGCACTCGGCACGAACGTCTTCCCGTCGCTGGTCAAGCGGGTGCGCTCGTACACGGTGCCGGTCTACGACTACGCGCTGATGACGGAGCCGCTGACGGCGGACCAGCTCGCCTCGATCGGCTGGAAGAACCGCCAGGGCCTCGGCGACAGCGCCAACCAGTTCCACTACTTCCGCCTGTCGGCCGACAACCGCATCCTGTGGGGCGGCTACGACGCGATCTATCCGTACGGGGGCCGCGTCCGCGAGGAGTACGACCACCGCCCCGAGACGTACGCGAAGCTCGCCGGCCACTTCTTCACCTGCTTCCCGCAGCTGGAGGGCCTGCGGTTCTCGCACGCGTGGGGCGGCGCCATCGACACGTGCTCCCGCTTCTCGGCGTTCTTCGGCACGGCCCACGCCGGCCGCGTCGCCTACGCCGCCGGATACACGGGCCTCGGCGTCGGTGCCACCCGCTTCGGCGCGGACGTGATGCTCGACCTGCTCGCGGGGGAGCGCACGGAGCGCACGGAACTGGAGATGGTCCGCTCGAAGCCCCTGCCCTTCCCGCCGGAGCCGTTCGCGTACACCGGCATCGCACTGACCAAGTGGTCGCTGGCCCGCGCCGACGACAACGGCGGCCGGCGCAACCTGTGGCTGAAGGCGATGGACACGGTGGGCCTGGGCTTCGACAGCTGACGCCGCGCCACCGGCGCGTGCCGGTCGGCGTCCCCCGAGCGAAGTGCCGCCGCCACCCGGCCTCCGGGTGGCGGCGTCGCGCGTGGTGCACCCGGCCTTGATCCACCGGCGTACGCCCTGGTGGGCCCGCGTGACCCAGATCACTACCAATTGGTAACCCGAACTCGCGTAATGCGCGGGCCCCGACCCCCCTCTCGCTCGTGACCAACAGTGTCGGAGTGAAGAGGGAGGTCCCGTCATGACTGGCTCGGGGGCCAAATCGGCGGTCGAATGGCTCGTTGCGGTGGCGCCGGATCCGGAGGCCTGCCGCTGGGAATGGGAGCGCAATCCGCTGGGCGTCGCGCTGCTGCCCGCCGGAAAACAGTGGGACGTACTGATCCTGCCGGGGGAGTTGGGCTATCCCACGCTCGACGTCCTCACCCGCGTCATCGACCGCCCGGGCCCGGTCCTCGCGGACTTCGGGGAGGCCCGCATGGGCTTCTTCGTGCCCGCGGGCACCGCGGCCCGCTGGCTGGGCACGGGGGTGCGCGGCGCGGGCCGCGGCACGTGGATCGTGGTGCCGTACCCGGGCCGCGCCACCGGCGGCGTGCGCTGGCTGGTGCCGCCGGACGGCTCCGGGACGCTCACCGACCCGGCCGTGCTCGAACTCGCGATGCACGAGGCGGCGGCCCAACTGGCAAGGGAGGCGGGGGAGTAGAGCGTGCCGCGACTCTTGACAACCCAATTGGTCTGGACCAAGTTGGGCGCGCTCCACCGTGCCCGTTCCCCCGCCCTGCCCGGAGGCACCCATGGACCGCCCCAGACCTCGCCTGCGTACGCGCAGCAGACTGCTCACCGCGCTCACGGCCGCCGCGCTCGCCGCGACGGGCCTCACCGCCCTGTCCGCGCCGACGGCCCGCGCGGCCGACGCCGACCTGGCCAGGAACGGCGGCTTCGAGTCGACGCTGGACGGCTGGACGTGCACGGCGAACTCCGGCGCGAACGTCAACTCGCCCGTCCACGGCGGCACCTCCGCCCTCCGCGCCACCCCGACCGGGGCCGACAACGCCCAGTGCGCGCAGACGGTGACGGTCCGGCCCGACTCGGCCTACACCCTGTCCGGCTTCGTCCGCGGCGGATACGTCTACCTCGGCGCGAGCGGCACCGGCACCACCGACGTGTCGACGTGGACCCCGTCGGCGCCGGACTGGCAGAAGCTGACCACGACGTTCCGCACGGGCCCGTCGACGACCAAGGTCACGATCTACACCCACGGCTGGTACGGCACCCCGGCCTACTACGCCGACGACCTCAGCCTCACCGGCCCGGGCGCCGACGCCCCCGCCCCGCCCACCGCTCCCACGGGGCTCGCGGCCGGCACGCCCACCTCGACCGGCGTCCCCCTCTCCTGGACGGCGGTACCCGGCGCGACGAGCTACGCGATATACACGAACGGTGCCAAGTCCCGTACGGTGACCGGCACTTCGGCCACCCTCTCGGGCCTCACGCCCGCGACGGCGTACAGCTTCCAGGTCGCGGCGGTCAACGACGCGGGCGAGTCACCGAAGTCCGCGGCGGTCACGGCGACGACCGCCCAGGGCGCCGACGGCGGGGGCGGCTCCGCGGACCTGCCGACGCACGCCCTGGTCGGCTACCTCCACGCGAGCTTCGCCAACGGCGCCGGCTACACCCGCCTCGCCGACGTCCCCGACAGCTGGGACGTCATCGACCTGGCCTTCGGCGAACCCACCTCCACCACCTCGGGCGACATCCGCTTCAACCGCTGCCCGGCCACCGAGTGCCCGGGCGTCGAGTCGGACGCCGACTTCAAGGCGGCGATCAAGGCCAAGCAGGCCGCGGGCAAGAAGGTCCTGATCTCCATCGGCGGCCAGAACGGCCAGGTCCAGCTGACCACGGCCGCGGCCCGCGACACCTTCGTCTCCTCCGTCTCGAAGATCATCGACGAGTACGGGCTCGACGGCCTGGACGTCGACTTCGAGGGGCACTCCCTCTCCCTGGACACCGCCGACACGGACTTCAAGCACCCCACGACTCCCGTGATCGTGAACCTGATCGCGGCGCTGAAGACCCTCAAGGCCAAGTACGGTGACGACTTCGTCCTGTCGATGGCCCCGGAGACGTTCTTCGTGCAGAACGGCTACCAGTTCTACGGCACCGGCAAATGGGGCGGCCAGGACCCGCGCTGCGGCGCCTACCTCCCAGTGATCCACGCCCTGCGCGACGACCTGACGCTCCTGCACGTCCAGGACTACAACTCGGGACCGATCATGGGCCTCGACAACCAGTACCACTCCATGGGCGGCGCCGACTTCCACATCGCGATGACCGACATGCTCCTGACGGGCTTCCCGGTGGCGGGCGACGCGAACAACGTCTTCCCGCCGCTGCGCCCCGACCAGATCGCCATCGGCATGCCGGCCTCCACGAACGCGGGCAACGGCTACGTCTCCCCGGCCGAGACCACCAAGGCGCTCAACTGCCTGACGAAGAAGACCGACTGCGGCGCGTACTCCTCGCACGGGACGTGGCCGGGGCTGCGCGGCCTGATGACGTGGTCGGTGAACTGGGACCGCTTCAACAACTGGGAGTTCCAGAGGAACTTCGACGCGTACTTCGGCTGAGCACGAAGGCCGCGGCGTACAGGAGCATGGCCGCCAGGCACCAGCTCCCCACCACGTCGACTGGCCAGTGATACCCCTGCCGGACCAGACCCAGGCCTACGGCCGCGTTCAACAGGACGCAGCCGTAGGCCGTTTCGCGTCTGCGCAGGAGCAGGGCGCACAGCCCGTACGCGACCGCTGCCGTCGCCGCGTGGCCCGACGGGTAGAAACCGGTCTCCGGGGACATCGGGGGCGGGCCGGGGCGGTCGAGGCCCGCTTGGAGCGGGGCCACCAGGGCCGGCACCAGGGCCATGGTGAGGGCGGCCGTCGCGGCGGGGAGCCAGGTGCGGGTGCGCCAGGAGGCGTAGGCGAGGGCGGCCGCGAGGGCGGGCAGGGCGACCTGGGGGTTGCCGAGGTCGGCGAAGAACTCGGCCGGACCCGCGGGGATCGCACTGGTGCGGATCGCGTTGCCCAGGCGTTCGTCGGGGCCGAGCAGCGGGCCGTCGGATGCCACCTGCCAGGTGAGCAGGGTGAGGACGAGCGCCGAGAAGAGGGCGAGGAAAGTGGTCAGCCGGCCCGGAACAGGGGGGGTGGTTCCGGGCCGGCCGAACTGACCGGCGAGCCGCGCGCCCCGGGGGGTTTGGGGCGGGCGACCGTCCGATCGGTGAGGAGTTCCGGAGCCGGAAGCTCCGGGTGTGTGCGCGAGGGCACGACCAGGGCGGGGCTGGGGAGGCTCCGACCCTGTATCGCCCACAGTCCCCTGTGGGCGGGGTGTTTCTCTCATCTGCAGAAACCGTACGTCAGTGGGTGGGGGCACGACAGCCGGTTGGCCAACATGCCATCGGCCCCCCACACCTTCTTCACACGGCCCGCCCGTCACCGCAGGTCACGGAATGGTCACCCGTGCCGTCGCCGCAGGTCGGGGCCTGTGGTCACAGTGCCGCGAAGGCATTCTCGAGGATGTCGAGGCCCTCGTTGAGCAGGTCCTGACCGATGACCAGCGGGGGCAGGAAACGCAGCACGTTGCCGTAGGTGCCACAGGTGAGGACGAGCAGGCCCTCGGCGTGGCAGGCCTTGGCGAGCGCCGCCGTCGCCTCCGGGTTCGGCTCCTTGGCCGCGGCGCCTTCCGGAGCGTCGGCCTTGACCAGCTCGATGGCGATCATGCCGCCGCGGCCGCGGATGTCGCCGATGACGGGGAACTTCTCCGCCATCGTCGTCAGCCGCGCCTTCATCGTCCGCTCGATCTCCTTCGCCCGCGCGTTGAGGTCGAGCTCCTTCATCGTCTCGATGGCGCCGAGCGCACCGGCGCAGGCCACCGGGTTGCCGCCGTAGGTGCCTCCGAGGCCGCCCGCGTGGGCGGCGTCCATGATCTCGGCGCGGCCCGTGACGGCGGCGAGGGGCAGACCGCCCGCGATGCCCTTGGCGGTCGTGATCAGGTCGGGGACGATGCCCTCGTCCTCGCACGCGAACCACTGGCCGGTGCGGCAGAAGCCGGACTGGATCTCGTCGGCGACGAAGACGATGCCGTGGGCGGAGGCGAACTCGCGGATCGCCGGGAGGAAGCCCTTGGCCGGCTCGATGAAGCCGCCCTCGCCGAGCACCGGCTCGATGATGATCGCGGCGACGTTCTCCGCGCCGATCTGCTTGGTGATCTGGTCGATGGCCTGGGCGGAGGCCTCCGCGCCCGCGTTGTCCGGGCCGGTCGGCCAGCGGTAGCCGTACGCCACCGGCACGCGGTAGACCTCGGGCGCGAACGGGCCGAAGCCCTGCTTGTACGGCATGTTCTTCGAGGTCAGTGCCATCGTCAGGTTCGTACGGCCGTGGTAGCCGTGGTCGAAGACGACGACCGCCTGGCGCTTGGTGTACGCGCGGGCGATCTTGACCGCGTTCTCCACGGCCTCGGCGCCCGAGTTGAACAGGGCGGACTTCTTCGCGTGGTCGCCCGGGGTCAGCTCGGCGAGGGCCTCGGCGACCTCCACGTAGCCCTCGTACGGCGTGACCATGAAACAGGTGTGGGTGAAGTCCTGCAGCTGGGCCGACGCGCGGCGGACCACTGCCTCGGCGCTCGCGCCGACGGACGTGACCGCGATGCCGGAGCCGAAGTCGATCAGGCGGTTGCCGTCGACGTCCTCGATGATGCCGCGGTCGACGCGGGCGGTGAACACGGGCAGCGTGGAGCCCACGCCGGCCGCGACCGCGGCGAGGCGGCGGGTCTGCAGCTCCTGCGACTTCGGGCCGGGGATGGCGGTGACGACGCGGCGCTCCTGCGGGATGTCGCTCATGCGGGGCTCCAGTTCTGTTCCGGTCCCGGTATCGCCGGGTCTGTTCGGGGGGTTCTCGCAGGTTAGGTCCGTCATGGAGGGGCGGTCATGCTCCATTGGGGTGGGGTCACGCGGTCGTCTTGTCCGTCGTGGACACCTGGATGTGGAGGCGTGTACGGGCCGGCGGGGCGCGTACACGGTGAACTCGCTTGGTACGGGCACTACATTGAGGCCGGATCGATGCGCTGAGTGACGGACGAGACCGGCAGGTCAGGGGGCAGGGCCATGAGCAGCGAGGGCACGCAGGGCACGGGTGGCCACGCCGGGGAACGCGGTATTCCCCTCGGTGGAGCGGTGCCACCGCCGCGCCCCGCCCACGCACCCGGGGAGCAGAGCGTCTCCGCGGGCACCACCTTCCTGACCTGGCTGCGGACGCCGCGGCCCGCCGCCGCACCGGGCGTGTGGCGGTTCGGGCACCG
>NZ_JAAGMG010001109.1 GCF_010548525.1 Streptomyces sp. SID14478 | reverse complement strand
AGGCCACGAGGTCGTCCCACTGCTCGCCGTCGGCCGAGCCCTGCACGAGGTAGGCGCGCCCGGCGGCCGCCTCCCAGCGCAGCGTCACCCGGTCGATCGCGTGGGCGGCGCCGAGGTCCACCGCCAACCAGCTGTCCGCGCGCGGGCGTTCGGCCTTGGACACCGCCCAGCGGCTTCCCGCGTCGCCGTCCACTGCCAGCGCCGGGTCCTTGCCCGGCTCGAAGGAGGAGGCGCTCGCGGCGCCGCCACGGGCGAGGTCGGGGCCGTCCGCGCCGTCGCGTGTCTCGACGGCGTACAGGGAGTACCCGTACGTCGGGTCGGGCCGCACACCGAGCATGCGGACGTGGCGTACCTCGGTGCGGGCGAAGGTGAGTTCGTCGACGCGCGCCGTGGTCGTGGTGGGCGCGGTGTCCTTCGCCCGGACCGTGGCCTCGCCCTCCTCGAAGCGGTAGGTGCGGGAACCGTCGAGCCCGGCGACGCCCGGCATGGTGAGGTTGTGGATCTCGAGGTGGCCCTCACCCGCGGCGGTCCCGGTGGTCGCGTAGACGACCGCGCCCGTGGGCAGCGTCGTGTACCCGGCGTATCCGGTGTCCAGCCGCAGCACCGTCGCGCTGCCGTCGAAGCCGTCCCGCACCGACTCGTACGTGCGCACCGACCGGGCCGCGACCTTCGCCGAGGTGGTGGGCAGGAACACCGGGGTGCCACCGCTGAGCCGGAACAGCCAGTCGTCGTGGGCGGGCTGCCAGGCGAACTTCACGAAGCCGGCCTTGCTGACGGCGCCCGCCCACGCCGCGGGCGACTGGTGCGAGACGAGCCCGGGACCGGTGCCGAAGTCGGTGACGCCCGAGGCCTGCGCGAACAGTTCGGTCCGCGACAGCGGCCGCACGTGGCGGCCGTCGGCGGCCGCCCACACGTGCAGGAGATAGCTGATGGCGATCTCGGCCCGGGCCTCCGGTTCGTACTTGGGCTCGCCGGAGAACTTCGCGAGACGGTACTCCGGCGGGTACTTCTGGTACGCCTCCAGGCGCGCGGCGAGCTCCTCCTCGGCGCGGGCGGCGGCCCGGTCCCCGGTCACCTGCGCGAGGAAGGCCAGCGGGATCACGTCCCTGCCGTACAGGTGCTCACGGTCGTTGACCATGGGCATCAGCGGCTCGCCCGCGTCGCTCATGACACCGAGCAGCGTGTGCCACAGCGGTCCGGCGTTGGGCTGCGCGGTCAGGACCTCGGGCAGCGGCTGCCCCGCGGCGAGGAAGTGCGCGGAGTTGCGGCCCGACGTACGCCACAACTCCTCCTGGTAGTGCGGGCCGAAGGAGAGGTGGTTCTCGACGATGAACGTGTCGTACAGGTTGTGCGCGGTGTTGCGGGAGACGGGCACGCCGTCCACGCGCGCGGGGTTGGCGAGATCCGCGGGCGGCAGCCCGGCCTCGTTGCGCGACCACGTGCCGTACGCGGCGGCCCACGCGGACCGGCGCTTGTCGTCCGGGGCCCAGGCGAGGGCGGGCGCGAGCGTCTGCGCGTACAGCCCCATCTCCTCCAGCTTGGTGTCGCCGACGTAGCCGCCCTGCAGCCCGTTCGGCGTCCAGTCACCGGAGTCCGGGTCGTCGCCGGTGCCCAACCCGGTGGTGTACGCGGCCTGTTCGCGGGTGATGGTGTCGACGGCGGTGCGCGTCGCCGCGTCGAGGTCGTCCCACAGCAGGCGCGCGGCGAGCAGGAAGTACGACTGGAAGGTGGTGTCGAAGAAGAGCTTGCGCCCCCACTGACTGCCGCCGGTGAGCCGGTTCGAGGCGGCGAAGCGGCGCAGGGTGGCGAGGGTCCGCTGCTTCAGCGTCTCCCGGTCGATACCGGCCCGCTCGGCGTCGTAGCTGCCGTGGGTGAGCAGCACGGCGTTGCCCAGCACCACGGCGAAACCGAAGTCCTTGTCGGTGTAGTACCCCTTGGCCTCGTCCCACTGGGTCTCGGACCAGTGCGTGTGGTTGAGCAGCACGCGGTGGTACGTGGCCGCGACGTCGTCGGGGGGCGTGTCGGTGCGGCCCTCGGCCCGCGCGAGGGAGGGGCCGAGGACGGAGGGGAGGGCGGCCACCGTGCCGGTGACGCCGAGGAGTTGCAGGAACCGTCGCCGGTCGACCTGCAGGGGGATGTGCGGCACGGGTGGAGCCTCTCTGGTTGGACAACGTTGTCAGGAGGGGGTGCCGCCCATTGTTCGACGGCATGCGGACGTGCGTCAACGGGTGGGACGGGAGCGGTTGCAGGGGCTGACGTGCCAGGACACGGGACGCCGGGTCCTCGTGTCAGACGGAGAGCGGCTATCCGCCGCCGCCTCACGCCAGGGGCGGGCCTGCCGAATGACCACGAGGCAGCCCAGGGTGACGTCCGGGTGGGAGGTCCAGGTGGCCGTCCGGCCGGTGTGCACGGCACGGTTCGGCAAGGCGGACGGTGCGCGCCGGACGAGGTGGCTCGCCGAGCCGGGGAGATCGTCCTGTGCAGGATGATCTCCCCGGGCAGGGCAATACAGCTAGGCGGTCGCCCCGAGGGTGATCTCCGAGCGGAAGGCGGCGATCGTGGCCCGTGCTCCCCGCAGGCCGATGTCCGCGAACTCCCGGTCCAGCGCGGCGAGTTCGGCGAGCGTCTCCTGGGGAGCGCGGCCCAGACGGGCCCGCGACTTGGCGAGGCCGAGCCGGGCGAGGGCCGCGCCGCGGGTCTCGCGCATCGCACGGAACTCCTCCAGTGCGATGCCGTAGGTGACGCGGGCCGCCTCGTACCAGCCGGCCCGGTAGAGGAGGTTGCCGCGCATCTTGTGGTTGTAGGCGAGGGCGCCGGCCAGGTCCATGTCGCGGCAGATGGCCTCCGCCTCGGTCAGCAGGGCGAGCGCCCGGTCCGCCTCGCCGCGCAGGGACAGGACGTCGGCCACGCCGCGCAGCGACCAGGCGCGGCCCCGGGCGTCGTCGGCCTCGGTGGCGATGCGGACGGACTCCTCGAAGAGGTCGAGGGCCTTCGCGTGGTCGCCGGTGTTGCGGTGCATCTGGGCGATGCCGGACATCGCCCACACCATGTGGCGGGGCTCGCCGTGCGCCCGTCCCTGCTCCAGGAGTTGTTCGTGCAGTGCGGTGACCGCCGCGTAGTCGCCCTGGATGCGGCCGGTCTCCGCGAGACCCGCGAGGGAGTAGCCGTGGGCGAGCCGGTCGCCGCTGCCCGCGGCGAGCGTGACGGCCCAGGTCAGCAGGCGGCGGGCCAGCGTGAGCCGGCCGCACTGCCGGGCCAGGGTGCCGCCGCTCCACAGCGCCCATGCCATGGCGCCATCGTCGTCCGCGGTGCGCGCGCTGCGGTAGCTGTCGCGCCAGGCGGCCCGCGCGTCCTCGACCCG
>NZ_JAAGMG010001071.1 GCF_010548525.1 Streptomyces sp. SID14478 | reverse complement strand
ACCGGTCGCGGACGGCGGCGAGCAGGTCGGCGGGGGCGGGCAGCGGCCCGTCCGCGCGGCGCTGGGCGGGCACGGACGAGGAGGAGGGCACCGCGGACAGCGTCGGGGACGGCAGCCGCTCCTGCCAGCAGCCGGTGAGCGCCGCCCGCACCAGCGGATTGCGCCGGGTGCTCGCCACGGTCCACTCGGCGACCGTGTCGAGCCCGCCCTCCTTCAACGCCCGGTCGACGCCCGTCAGATAGGCGTCCGCCTCGCGCCGCACCAGGGCGCGGGCCAGGCCCTCCTTGCTGCCGAACTCGTTGTAGAGGGTCTGCCGGGAGACCCCGGCGACCGCCGCCACGTCGACCATCCGCACCCCGGACCAGGGGCGCCGCGCCAGCGCCGTATAGGCCGCGTCCAGTAGGGATTCCCGCGCTGCAGGCATCGTCGCCTCCCCGGGCCGCCGTGTGCGTACGGCTCGTTTCGCCAGAGTTGACGGGCTTGTCCGCACTGTCAAGAGTCCGGGCACGCCCGCCGGAACAGGCCCTGTAGCAGCGGACCGACCCCGATCGATACTGTTCACTCATGCCCGACTACCACGATGATCTGCGCCTCGCCCACGTCCTCGCGGACGCCGCCGACGCCACCACGATGGACCGGTTCAAGGCGCTCGACCTGAAGGTGGAGACCAAGCCGGACATGACGCCGGTGAGCGAGGCGGACAAGGGCGCCGAGGAGCTGATCCGCAATCACCTCCAGCGGGCGCGGCCGCGCGACGCGATCCTCGGCGAGGAGTACGGCGTGGAGGGCACGGGCCCGCGCCGCTGGGTCATCGACCCGATCGACGGCACCAAGAACTACGTACGCGGCGTCCCCGTCTGGGCCACGCTCATCTCCCTCATGGAAGCGACCGAGGGCGGCTACCAGCCGGTTGTCGGGGTGGTCTCCGCGCCCGCGCTCGGCCGGCGCTGGTGGGCAGCCAAGGGCGCGGGCGCGTTCACGGGCCGCAGCCTGACCTCCGCGTCCCGGCTGCACGTCTCGAACGTCAGCCGGGTCTCCGACGCCTCCTTCGCGTACTCGTCGCTGACGGGCTGGGAGGAGCAGGGCCGGCTCGACGGGTTCCTGGACCTGACCCGGGCGGTGTGGCGCACCCGCGGCTACGGCGACTTCTGGCCGTACATGATGGTCGCCGAGGGCTCGATCGACCTCGCCGCCGAGCCGGAGCTCTCCCTGTGGGACATGGCGGCGCCCGCGATCGTGGTGACCGAGGCGGGCGGCTCCTTCACCGGCCTCGACGGACGGCCGGGCCCGCACAGCGGCAACGCGGCGGCGTCGAACGGACTGCTCCACGACGAGCTGCTGGGCTACCTCAACCAGCGCTGACCTGGGGCGTGGCCGGAGCCCGTACGGTCTTCGGGCGCCCCTGAACTCGCTCCACGCGCCCCCTTGTTGGCACTCCCTTTACCTGCGACTCTGAGAGTCCCCCCACTTGTGAACTTGTGAACCGATTCCCGTACTCGAACCGGCCCCACGAGTGACCCCACAGGAAGGTGGCTCCTTCATGCTCGTCCGTGACGCCATGAGCACGATGGTCCTCACCATCGGCCCCACCCACACCCTGCGCCAGGCGGCCAGGCTGATGTCCACGCGCCGCGTCGGAGCAGCAGTCGTCCTCGACCCGGACGGCTCCGGCATCGGCATCCTGACCGAGCGCGACATCCTCAACTCGGTGGGACTGAACCAGAATCCGGACCACGAGACGGCCGACACCCACACCACCACCGACGTCGTGTTCGCCTCTCCGGCGTGGACCCTGGAGGACGCGGCGGAGGCGATGGCGCACGGCGGCTTCCGGCACCTCATCGTGCTCGACGGCCAGGAGCCGGTCGGCATCGTCTCGGTCCGCGACATCATCGGCTGCTGGGCACCGTCCAAGCAGCACGCCTCACCCCTGACGGTCTAGGCACCCGCCCCAGGCAACGACAAGGAGGGGCGGCTCCCTGGGGAGCCGCCCCTCCTGCCTCACAGCGGGTGCCGGGACGATCGGCCGCGAAGGGCCGTGACCGTGGCGGCCGTCGTCCGACGCCCGCCGCGGTCACCCGGACCGCACGGCCTCAGCCGCACGGCCTCAGACGAGGTCGAACCGGTCCAGGTCCATGACCTTGGCCCACGCCGCGACGAAGTCCTTCACGAACTTCTCCTTGGCGTCGTCGCTCGCGTAGACCTCGGCGAGCGCGCGGAGCTCGGAGTTCGAGCCGAAGACCAGGTCGGCACGGGTGCCGGTCCACTTGACCGCACCGCTCGCGTCGCGGCCCTCGAACTCGTCCTGCGCCGAGGACGTCGACTTCCACGTCGTCGCCATGTCGAGCAGGTTGACGTAGAAGTCGTTGGTCAGCGTGCCCGGCCGGTCGGTGAGGACGCCGTGCTTCGACTCGGCGGTGTTGGCACCGAGGACCCGCAGGCCGCCGACGAGGACGGTCAGCTCGGGGGCGCTCAGCGTCAGCAGGTTCGCCTTGTCGAGCAGCAGGTACTCGGCCGGCAGGCGGTTGCCCTTGCCCACATAGTTGCGGAAGCCGTCGGAGGCCGGCTCGAGCGCGGCGAACGAGTCGACGTCCGTCTGCTCCTGCGCGGCGTCCACGCGGCCCGGCGAGAAGGGCACCTGGACGTCGAAGCCGCCGTCCTTGGCCGCCTTCTCGACGGCGGCGGAGCCCGCGAGCACGATCAGGTCGGCCAGCGAGACCTGCTTGCCGCCCTGGGAGTTGAAGGACTCCTGGATGCCCTCAAGCGTACGCAGCACCTGCGCGAGCTCGTCCGGGTTGTTGACCTCCCAGTTACGCTGCGGCTCCAGACGGATGCGGGCACCGTTGGCGCCGCCCCGCTTGTCGCTGCCGCGGAACGAGGAGGCCGAGGCCCAGGCGGCCGAGACCAGCTGCGCGACCGTGAGGTCCGAGGCGAGGACCTGCTCCTTGAGGGAGGCGATGTCCGCGGCGTCGACGACCTCACCGGTGCGCGCCGGCAGCGGGTCCTGCCACAGCAGCTCCTCGGAGGGGACCTCCGGGCCGAGGTAGCGGACGACCGGACCCATGTCACGGTGCGTCAGCTTGTACCAGGCGCGGGCGAACGCGTCCGCGAACTCCTCGGGGTTCTCGTGGAAGCGCCGCGAGATCGGCTCGTAGATCGGGTCGAAGCGCAGCGAGAGGTCCGTGGTGAGCATCGTCGGAAGCTGCTTCTTCGACGTGTCGTGCGCGTCCGGGATGGTCGCCTCGGCATCCTTCGCGACCCACTGGTTGGCGCCGGCGGGGCTCTGGGTCAGCTCCCACTCGAAGCCGAAGAGGTTCGAGAAGAACTCGTTGCCCCACTGGGTCGGGGTGCTGGTCCAGGTCACCTCCAGACCACTGGTGATGGCGTCGCCGCCCTTGCCCGTGCCGTGGCTGTTCGCCCAGCCGAGGCCCTGCTGCTCGATCGGGGCGGCCTCGGGGTCGGCGCCGACGGCGTCCGCCGGGCCGTTGCCGTGGGTCTTGCCGAAGGTGTGGCCACCGGCGATGAGGGCGACGGTCTCCTCGTCGTTCATCGCCATGCGCGCGAACGTCTCACGGATGTCGCGGGCCGCGGCGATCGGGTCCGGGTTCCCGTTGGGGCCCTCGGGGTTGACGTAGATGAGGCCCATCTGCACGGCGCCGAGCGGGTTCTCCAGCTCGCGGTCGCCGGTGTAGCGCTCGTCGCCGAGCCAGGTCGTCTCGGGGCCCCAGTAGACGTCCTCCTCCGACTCCCACACGTCGGGGCGGCCGCCGGCGAAGCCGAAGGTCTTGAAGCCCATCGTCTCCAGCGCGACGTTGCCGGTGAGGATCAGCAGGTCGGCCCAGGAGATCGACTGGCCGTACTTCTGCTTGACGGGCCACAGCAGACGGCGGGCCTTGTCCAGGTTGCCGTTGTCCGGCCAGCTGTTGAGCGGCGCGAAGCGCTGCTGCCCGGCGCCGGCGCCACCGCGGCCGTCGCTGATGCGGTACGTGCCGGCGCTGTGCCAGGCCATACGGATCATGAGCGGGCCGTAGTTGCCGAAGTCGGCGGGCCACCAGTCCTGCGAGGTGGTCAGCACCTCGGCGATGTCCCGCTTCACGGCAGCCAGGTCGAGGCCGTTGAACGCCTCGGCGTAGTCGAAGTCCTCACCCAGCGGGTTCGCCACCGCCGGGTTCTTGGCGAGGATCTTCAGGTTGAGCCGCTCCGGCCACCACTGGGTGTTCCCGCCGCCCTGGGTCGGGTGCTTGGCACGCCCGTGCGCGACCGGGCAGCCCCCCGTCTCCTCCGCCTTCGGGTCGGCGACGATCGCATCATGATTCTCGGTCATGGGGGCCCTTCCGGAGTGTCCTGTCCCTTGGCTTCAAGCCGAGGTTGATCCTACAATGGACAATGTCTAAGTCAAGCAAGACTCCAAAGTCACACCCGTTCGGGATCTAGTCCCCTTGCTGTTAGGCTGGTTTTATGAGTGACCTTCTGGAGCGACTGCGCGGACGCGGCTGGCGCATGACCGCGCAGCGGCGCGTCGTGGCCGAGGTCCTCGACGGCGACCACGTCCACCTGACGGCCGACGAGGTCCACGCCCGCGCGGTCGACAGGCTGCCCGAGATCTCCAGGGCCACCGTCTACAACACCCTGGGCGAGATGGTGTCGCTCGGCGAGGTCATCGAGGTGGCCACGGACAAGCGCGCGAAGCGGTACGACCCGAACGCGCACCGTCCGCACCAGCACCTGGTCTGCGCCCAGTGCGGCCAGATCCGCGACGTCCACCCGACGGGCAACCCGCTGACGACCCTCCCCGACTCGGAGCGCTTCGGCTTCACGATCTCGGGCGTGGAGGTCACGTACCGGGGCGTCTGCCCGACCTGCGCGACGGCACAGGCATAGATCCTTCCTTACGAAAAGGCCCGCACCTTTTGGTGCGGGCCTTTTCGATGCGCCCCGAAAGCGGCGCATCGAAAGCGGCGCGGGGAACGGCGCGAGCAACCGCGACGGGCGGCACCCGGCAACGAACCCCACGAGGCACGCACCCCTTCCGCAATCTGACGACCCGTCATATTCTCGCGGGCGCCCACCAGAACCCACCGCACCCCCGGAGGGCCCCGTGCACGCCAAACTCCGCGCCACCGACCTCACCCGCACCTTCGGCACCACCCACGCCCTCGGCCCCCTCGACCTCACGATCGCCCCTGGCGAGTTCGTCTGCGTCGTGGGCCCCTCGGGCTGCGGGAAGTCCACGCTCCTGCGCATCACCGCCGGCCTCACCCGCCCCTCCACCGGCACCCTGGAGATCCGCACCGCCGACCCCCGCCCGGCCGCCATGATCTTCCAGGACTACGGCATCTACGACTGGAAGACGGTCCTGGCCAACGTCCGCTTCGGCCTCGACATCCAGAAGGTGCCGCGCCGCGAGGCCAACGCCCGGGCGCGCGACTGGCTGACCCGCATGGGGCTCGCGGACTTCGCGGACGCCTACCCCTCCGCCCTCTCCGGTGGCATGCGCCAACGCGTCGCGATCGCACGGGCGTTGGCGGTGGAGCCCGAGATCCTCCTCATGGACGAGCCCTTCGCCGCCCTCGACGCCCAGCTCCGCACGATCCTCCAGGACGAACTCCTCGCCCTCACCCAGACCACCCGCACCACCACTCTCTTCATCACGCACAGCCTGGAGGAGGCGATCGTCCTCGGCGACCGCGTCCTGGTGATGTCGGCCCGCCCCGGCCGGGTGATCGCCGAGCACCGCCCGCCGTTCTCCCGCCCACGCACCGGAGACATCCGCGACACCCCGGAATTCACCGCGCTCAAGGGCGAGTTGTGGGACCTCCTGCGCGGCGAGGTGCATCAGGACCGGGCGGTCGCGGCATGACGACGACCACCCCCGCCAAGCAGAGCGACGACATCCTGGTCCGCTCCCCCGGGCCCCAGGAACTGCACCCCACCCGCACCCGCCGCAGGCGCCGCGCCCTCGAACTCAGCCTCGCGATCGCGGTCCCGCTGGCCCTGATCCTGCTCTGGCAGCTGGCGGCCACCCAGTCCTGGATCGACGACCGCGTCTACCCGGCGCCCTCCACGATCCTCGCCGACGGCTGGGACCGGGCCGCCGACGGCGACCTGTGGCCGGACGTCTGGGCCACCCTCAAACGCGTCCTGTCGGGCTATGCGATCGGCACGCTCGCGGGCTACCTCCTCGGTCTCCTCATGGGCTCGATATCCCTGATACGCGCAGCACTCGAACCCCTCCTGGACGCCCTCTACGTCGTCCCGAAACTCGCCCTGCTCCCCGTCTTCCTGAACATGTTCGGCCTCGGCGAAGGCCCCCAGGTGGCACTGGTCGCGGCCACCGTCTTCTTCTTCGTATGGATCTCAACGATGGCAGCGGTCCTCTCGGTTCCCGCCGGCCACCGCGACGCGGGCCAGGTCTTCGGCGCCTCCCCCTGGCAGATGTTCCGCCACGTCCTGCTCCCGGCCTCGCTGCCCGCCGTCCTCGTGGGCGCACGCATCGCGGCGGGCGTCGCGGTCCTCGTGATCGTCGCCTCGGAACAGATCGCCGCGGCGAACGGACTCGGCCACCTCATCTTCGACGCCCGCGCCCTCTTCCAGAACGACGTCATGTTCGTCGGCATCGTCTGCGTGGCCGTACTCGGCGTCGTCTTCTCCGAACTGGTGCGGCTCGCGGGCCGGTTGCTCACCCCGTGGGCGCCGCGCGACCGCGGCCGCAGCCAGTCCTGAACCCTGACTCCCGCACTCCTTCGCTCGTCCTCGTACGGAGGCTCCATGCGCACGCGAAACATCGGCACCACCCTGCTCGTGACCGGCGCCCTGCTCATCGGCACCGCGGCCTGCGCCAAGAACGACACCCCGTCCGGCACCGCCGCGAAACCACGCACGATCAAGGCGGTCGACGGCTGCGGAAAGGGCAGCTGGACGGACCCGTCGGACCTCGCCAAGGACCGCGAACCCGCTCGCTGCGACAAGGGCGCCCCCGCCCCCGTCAGACTCGCCGAGCCCCGCAAGCTGACGATCGCGACGGGCACGCTCGCCGCCGAGTACGTGGCGCCGCTCGAAATGGCCGTCAAGAAGGGCGAGTTCAAGAAGGAGGGCCTGGATGTGACGCTGAAGCTCCTGCCCACCCCGGACGCCCTCCCCCTGCTCGGCAAGGGCGAGATCGACGCCCAGTGGGCCGCGCCCGAGGCCGCGGTCATGAACGGCATCCTCGGCGGCTTCGACATCAAGTGGGTCGCGGGGAACTTCTCCCCCGACCCGAAGTCCAAGAGCGGCCTGTGGGTGCGCCTCAAGGACGGCCAGAGCGCGTCCCGCGTCGACATGGCCGGACAGAAGATGGGCACGATGATCGGCAAGGGGTCCGTCATCTCGTACCCCATGAGCACGACGCTGAAGAAGCACGGCGGCGGCCTCGACAAGATCCAGTTCCAGCAGCTCGGTTCGGCCGACGTGCTGACCGCGCTGCAGAACGGCGGCGTCGACTCGGCCTGGCTGCTCGACCCGATCTGGCGCAAGCTCGACGGCGACAAGCGCTTCGCGTTCCTCGGCGGCCAGCCGGAGGGCGAACCGCTCGGCGGCCTCCTGTTCGGCCCGAACCTCCTCAACAAGGACCCGGACGCGGGCGTCGCCTTCCTGCGCGCCTACATCCGCACCGTGAACACGTACTTCGCGGGCGACTACAAGAAGGATCCCGCGTTCGTCACGGAGCTGGCCGACCTTCTGAAGACGGACAAGACCGTCCTGGAGTCGACCCCGTCGCTGCGCATGGACTGGGAGATCCGCTCCGGCACGACGGACCGGCTGCAACAGGCGTACAAGGCGGCCGGCGTCGCGAAGGGCGATCCGCTGCCGGAGTCGAAGACGGTCGACAGGCGCCTGTACGAGGAGGCGGTGGGTCACAAACCCTGAGCGTCACCGGATACGCCTGAGGCCCGGAACCTATTGGTTCCGGGCCTCAGACCTTGAGTAGCGGGGACAGGATTTGAACCTGCGACCTCTGGGTTATGAGCCCAGCGAGCTACCGAGCTGCTCCACCCCGCGCCGTTGTGTTCACAACCCTACGGCACCTCCCCCGACCAGCGCAAATCCCTTCCCCGGCCACCCCCAGAGGCCTTGCGGCCCTAGGCGGACAGCTCCTCGCGCAGGGCGTCCCGCAGCCGGCCGGCCCGCTCCGCGACCTCGGCGGGGCCCAGTTCCACGGCCCGGCACGCCCATCTCTGGCCCTCGACCAGATCACCGCGCCGCGCGCACAGCAGGGCGAGCCTGAGCGCGGCCCGG
>NZ_JAAGMG010001032.1 GCF_010548525.1 Streptomyces sp. SID14478 | reverse complement strand
CCGCCTCCACGCCGACACCCCGCTCCAGCAGGGCGGCGGCGACCGCCTCGGCCCCCTCCTCGTGCCAGTTCACCGAGGCGTGGTCCGGCAGCGTCGTCCAGGCCCGGATCCGCGCCACCCGGGCCGCCGGGTCCGGCTCGGCCCACGCCCCCGTCGTCACACCGACCGGCACCGCCACCGCCGCGCGGATCGCGTCGAGCGTGGCCGCGACCGAACGTGGCGACAACGTGTCTTGCCCGCAAGGGGTCTTGGGGTGAACATGCACATCCGACGCACCGGCCGCGACCGCCGCCGCGGCGGCCTCGGCCAGCGCGCCGGGCGACAGGGGCACCACCGCTCCGTCGTCCGCACCACGCGCACCGTTCAGACAGACCTGTACGAACACCATGAAGCCGATGGTGCCAGCAGCCACTGACAGAGCCACCGCGACGGGGATCGGAAACGACATGCCAGTAGCGATCAGCTCACTCAAGTACGAGTCCGCGCACTCCGGCGCGCAGAAGATCACGTACGACAGCGACGGCTACCACCTCGTGCGCTTCCCGTACGCGGCGGCCGAGGAGTCCTACGACCCGTGGAAGATGCACGACCCGGCCGGCGGCGGGGGTACCTCCAGCTACCCGGACGCCCGCTCCGGCCTGATCTGGCCGAGCCACGACGGCTGGGGCACGCTGTCGGCGCTCGTCTTCTGGAAGGCGGACGGCCGCGCCACCGAGTACCGCGCCCGCTTCGTGCGCGACCCGCTGAACCTCTCCACCCGCTACGACTCGACGGCCACCACCGACATCTCGGCCACCGGCGGCGGCCAGTACCGCTCCTACACGTGGCAGATGTTCGTACACCCGGGCACGCCGGTCGGGCTGAAGATCTCGGCCAGGACCGGAGGCAACGGGATCGCGGTACCGCTCATACTGGCCGAGCTCAAGCTCGCGATCCAGACGGACGTCCTCACTCCCTGAGGGTCCGGGCCGAAAGCACCGGGCGGGGGCCGTCGTACAGAAGTTCGCCCCCTATCGCATCCGGTCGGCGTTCCTCGGCGACATCGCGCCAAGGGCGGCCGTCAGTACGGTACTTCGCGCCTTCGTTCGGTAGGGCAACCGGGGCGGCCGGGTCCGGTTCCTGCCGGACGCCGACGCGCCGGCGGCCCGCCTCGTAGAGTCGGGGCGTGACACGACTCGACGCGCCCGACCCGCACCTCCCTCCGCTCACCGGCGCGCAGGCCGACCGCCTGCGCGCCCTGGTCGCCGACCACCTGCACGTCCCCGTGTTCCCCGGCGACACGGTCGAGGCCGACGGCCGCCGCCACCTCCTGGCGCACCTGGCGCGGCGCTGCCGCCGCGCACCCGAGGACACCTGGCCCGGGCTGGTCGAGGAGTTCTTCGCCGCGTCGGCCGCCGCCGCCCAAGGGGGCGACAGCGCCGAGGAGTTGCTGACACGCGCGTGCCTGAGCCTGGTGGCGCCGGACGCCGTCCCCGCCGACGGGGACGACGGCTTCGCGTACCTGCGCGACGTGGCCGAGGGCCTGCGGCTCGCGCTCGCCCTCGACGGACCCGACTCCGCGACCCTGCTCACCGACCAGGACGTGGCGCGCGCCGGGGCCGACGCGCTGTGGGCCGCCGGGCAGCGCAACCTGGTGCGGGCGCCGCTGCGTTCGGAAGAGGTGCGGCTCGACGGGCACGCCGTGCTGTACTCCGTGTACGGCGACTCCCCGTTCGTCTCGACCAAGGCGCTCGTCCTGCCGGAGCTGGTCGCCGAGGTCACCGGCCGGCGCATGCCCGACGCGGGCGCGCTCGTGGCGGTACCGACCCGGCACCTGCTCGCGTTCCACCCGATCGTCGACGGCGGCGTCGCGGACGCCGTGAACGACCTGGCCACGTATGCGTTCAAGGCTCACGAGGAAGGCCCCGGTCCGCTCTCGCCGCGCGTGTACTGGTGGCACGAGGGCCGGCTCACCTCGCTCACCACCGTCGACCGCGCCACCGGCACCCTCTCGCTGCGGCCGCCCGAGGCACTCCTCGACATCATGCAGGCGCTGCGCGGACTCGACCGGGCCGGGCGCCTCGCCTCGGCCCCGGCGGGAGGGGACCTCGACGAACTCGCGCGCACCGGCGCCGCGTTGACGGCGCGGCTCGACACGGACCCGGGCGGTCGCGACGACGCCTTCGCCGCCGTGCTCGCGCTCGCCCACGCGCACGCCGCGACCGACCCGGACGCCGACCGGGTGGAGACCTGGGACGCCTGGGTGGCGGCCCAGCGCCTCGGCACGGACCTGTTCGCCGGGACCGAGAACGGGGCGGAGACCGGGGCCGGGACCGGGGTCGACGGACGGCAGGGCGACGCCCGCGCCTGGCTCGACGCGTACTACCTGACCCTCGTGACCCGCGCCCGCGAACGCACGACGCAGTTGTGCCGGGTGCCGCTCGACGACCTGCGCGGCGTCGCCCCCGTCGACGACTACGTCCTGCACTGGATCGACGTGCTCCAGAGCCACTGGCTTGGCCACCCGATGGACGACGTCGTGCACAAGCTCGTCACGACGATCGAGACCTCGCACCCGGACGTGCCGACCCTCGCGCCGAAGGAACTCGTCAACCGCGTCGAGTACCAGCCGGTCGCCCTGTTCCACCGGATGCTCACCCAGGACCACGACGCCTTCGGCGAGGCGCTCACCACCGCCCTTGCCCAGCACGGCAGTTACTGGGGCGCAGCGACGGCGCCGCGCGCCCGTGTGGCGCTCGGCCCGCTGGCCCTCGCCTGCCTCGCGTACGACATGGAGTTCCCGGTCGCCACCGACGCGCCGCACCTGCCGAAGCACCTGCTCGACCGGCAGTGGCTCGAGAAGGTCCCCGCCCAGGGCGCGGACCGGGCGTGAGATCCGGGGGTGCGCCGGCCCGTGGCCCGCACCCCCGTCGCGCTGAACGTCGGCTACGCGGACACCAGCAGTCGCGCCAGCCTGGCCTCGGCCAGGGCCGCGGGGGTGAGTACGGGGCGCGGCACCACGATGCCGCAGTGGGAGCAGACGGGGCCCGACGACGGTTCGTGCGCCAGGTCGTGCTGCCAGACGAGGGCGGTGCCCGCACACACGGGGCACGTCGTCCCGGGCTCGCGCTCCAGGGCCGCGATCAGCCGGCGCAGCACGTCGGCCATCGGCTCGGTCGGGTGCACCGACGGGTCGTCGCACCAGGCGACCCCGAAGCCGCCCCAGGTCAGCCGGTGCCAGTCGTCCACGCTGCCCGGGCTGCGCAGCCCGTCGTGCTTCTCCTTGCGCCGACGCTGTGCGAAGGCGACTTCGTACGCGAGCCAGACGGCGCGCGCCTCTTCGAGCTCCTCCAGGGCCGCGACCAGCCGGGCCGGGTCGGGGGAGCGGTCCTCGGGGCCGAACCCGGCCCGGGAGCACAGATGGTCCCAGGTGGCCCGGTGGCCGTAGGGAGCGAATCTCTCCAGGCACTTGCGCAGTGAGTAGCGCCGCAGTGCCAGATCGCTCAGCGGGTCGCGCACCTGTCTTGCCAGGCTTCGGAATCCAGCCATCGCCCTGCACCTCCGTCACACGTACGTCGGCGTCGCCGCAGCCATGAAGCGACGTCGCCGAGTAGACGTATCGACACGCGATTCGGATCCCTCATCGGGGCGGTCGGTCCCATCCGATGTGTGATGGGTCCCATCACCGGCACCTTCTGAGGCCGGGGAAACGCTGCGTGGTCCCTGTGGTGATTCCGAAAACGTGACGCATGTTCATCTTCTGTCGTTGGCTAACCGCCGGTAACCTCCGGCTCACCATCGTCGGGAGGACCAGGCATGCGACGACGCATCCCACGAACCACCCTGCACAGAAAGTCCATCGGCCCTCTGCGGAGAATGACGGCCGCCGCGGCCCTCGTGCTCACCGCCGGACTGCTCTCCCCTCTCTCGACGGCCACGGCCGCCGACGAACCCGCACCCGTCAGCGACTACTGCAAGGGGCAGTGCGCGGACATCCTGCCGCCCGGGGCGAACGGCAGCGCCACGCTGGCCGAGATCCTCGGCAACAAGCTGTTCGGTACCCAGCCCGCGCACGCCGATGATCAACTCGGCCCTTACGACGCCCTGTCGTCCGGCTACCCCGCACTCACGGATGACACGCTCACCCAATTCTTCAACGACTCCTCCTTCGGCGTCCCGGATGATCAGGTGGGCTCCGTCACCCGTCCCCGGGACGATGTGACGATCACCCGTGACAAGAAGAACGGCGTACCCCACATCAAAGGTTCCACGCGCTACGGAACCGAGTTCGGCGCCGGCTTCGCCGCAGGTCAGGACCGCCTCTGGCTGATCGACCTGTTCCGCCACATCGGCCGCGGCGAACTCACCTCGTTCGCCGGCGGCGCCCTCGCGAACCAGGGCCTGGAGCAGGAGTTCTGGCCGCAGGCCCCGTACACCGAGGACGACCTGCAGCAGCAGGTCGACTACATCAAGAAGAGCGGCGGCGAGCGCGGCGAGCAGGCCATGGCGGACGCGCAAGCCTATATCGACGGCCTCAACGCCTACCGCGTGAAGTCCAAGAACGGCCGCTACTTCCCGGGCGAGTACGTCCTCACCGGCAAGATCGACGCCATCACGAACATCGGTGAGATCCAGCCGTTCAAGGTGACCGACATGATCGCGCTCGCCTCCGTGGTCGGCGGACTGTTCGGCAACGGCGGCGGGGGAGAGGTCGACGCGGCCCTCTCGCTCATGAAGTCCCAGGAGAAGTACGGCGTCGAGAAGGGCACCCAGATCTGGGAGTCCTTCCGCGGCCGCAACGACCCCGAGGCCGTCACCACCATCCACGACGGCACGAGCTTCCCCTACGGCGAGAAACCGGCGAACGCGCGCGGCCAGGCCCTGCCCGACAAGGGTTCGGTCGTCAAGGAGCCGCTCGTCTACGACCGGACCGGTTCCGCGGCGACCGCGGCGAAGTCCGGGACCGTGGAGGAGAAGCCCGTGAAGGCCCCGGAGCGGCTCAAACCCCTCCAGGGCATGTACGACGACGGGGTGCTCCCCGCCGACATGTTCAAGGACTCCGCCTCCAAGAAGGGCATGTCCAACGCCCTCCTCGTCTCCGGCAAGCACACCGCGTCCGGCAACCCGGTCGCCGTGTTCGGCCCCCAGACCGGCTACTTCGCGCCGCAGCTGCTGATGATGCAGGAGCTGCAGGGCCCCGGGCTCAGCGCGCGCGGCGTCTCCTTCGCGGGCGTCGGCATGTACATCCAGCTCGGCCGCGGCCAGGACTACGCGTGGTCGGCCACCTCCGCCGGACAGGACATCACCGACACGTACGCGGTGCCGCTGTGCGAGCCGGGCGGCGGGACTCCCACGAAGGAGTCCACCGCGTACATGTACCGGGGCACCTGCACGCCCATGGAGAAGATGGAGCGGACGAACTCCTGGAAGCCGACGGTCGCCGACTCGACCGCCGCGGGCTCCTACCGGATGCAGGTCCTGCGCACGCAGTACGGCATCGTCACGCACCGCGCCACCGTCGACGGCAAGCCCGTCGCGTACACGTCGCTGCGCTCGACGTACCGCCACGAGGCCGACTCGATCGTCGGCTTCCAGATGCTCAACGACCCTTCGTACACGAAGGACGCCGCGAGCTTCGAGAAGGCGGCGCAGCACATCAGCTACGCCTTCAACTGGTTCTACGCCGACTCGCGCGACATCGCGTACTACAACAGCGGCAGCAACCCGGTGCGGGCCAAGGACGTCGACATGTCGCTGCCCGTCAAGGCCGAACAGGCCTATGAATGGCAGGACTTCGACCCGAAGGACAACACGGCGGCCTACACGCCCCCGTCCCAGCATCCGAACTCCGTGAACCAGGACTACTACGTCTCCTGGAACAACAAACAGGCCAAGGACTTCACCGCGGCCAACTTCAGCCTCGGCGCCGTGCAGCGCGTCAACCTCCTCGACGACCGCGTGAAGAAGCTGACCGCCGAGGGCGGCGTCACCCGGGCCTCGCTCACCCAGGCCATGGAGGAGTCCGCGGTCACCGACCTGCGCGGCGAACAGGTGCTGCCGGAGATCCTCAAGGTGATCCGCAGCCGGCCGGTCGACGACCCCCAGCTGGCCAAGGCGGTCCAGCAGCTGGAGGCCTGGCGCAAGGGCGGCGCGCAGCGCAACCAGACCTCCGCGGGCTCGAAGACGTACGCGCATCCCGACGCCGTGCGGATCATGGACGCGTGGTGGCCGCTGCTGGTGCAGGCCGAGTTCAAGCCGGGCCTCGGCGACGACCTGTACACGGCGCTGACCGGCGAGCTCACCGTCGACGAGGCGCCGTCCGCCGGACACGGTCCGACCGGTGCGCACGCCGGGTCGGCGTTCCAGTACGGCTGGTGGGGCTACGTCGACAAGGACCTGCGCACGGTGCTCGGGCAGCCGGTGGAAGGGAAGTTGGGGCAGACGTACTGCGGCGCCGGGGACCTCTCCGCGTGCCGTGACGCCCTCCTGACGACGCTGGCCACCGCCGCCGCGAAACCGGCCACCGAGGTCTACCCCGGGGACGACAGCTGCAAGGCCGGTGACCAGTGGTGTGCGGACACCATCGTCCACCGGGCCCTGGGCGGGATCACGCACCGCGGGATCCAGTGGCAGAACAGGCCGACGTACCAGCAGGTGATCGAGTTCCCCGGTCACCGCTAGGGCCTGTCCGGCGGATCAGGTCGCGGCCAAGGCCTGTGAGGTCGCGTTCGCCCGTCGTCCGGGCGGGCGCGACCGCGCCGTACGCCGCTCGTGCGCCCCGACCGCGGGACTTTGCCCGTGCACGGCGTGCCAGCGCGGTGTTCCCGGGGCCGGTCGACAATCGTGCACGGGTGCCCTACGTACGGATGACCGCCAGACCAGTGCCGCCCGTCCCCACCGCCGGAGCCGCGCGATGAGCCCCGCGCGGGCCCTGGACCCGAAGCTCTTCGACGAGACGATCGCGGCGGTCGCCCTGTTCGCCGGGGCCGAGCACCGGCTGCTCTACACCAACGCCGCGCTCAAGAGGATGCTCGGCGCCCGCACGCTCGGGCTGCCGGCCGCGCAGGCGTTCCCCGAGAAGGACGCGGAGGAGTTCCTGACCGTCCTCGACGACGTGCGGGCGACCGGCCGGGCCCGGCAGCTGAACGACTCCCGCGAGCCCGACCCCGGCGCCTTCGGCCAGGCCAAGTACTTCGTCTACTCCTGCACGCCCGTCACCACGCCCCAGGGCGACGGCGCGCTCGTCGTCCTGATGGACACCACCGCGGAGACCCGGGCGCTGCAGCGCTACGAGGCCCTGGTGTCGGCCGTGTCGCAGATGGTCTGGGTGCTGCGTGCGGACGGCACGATGGACGAGATCGTCGCCGGCTGGCAGGACCTCACCGGAACGCCCTGGCCGGGGCGGACCGGCGAGGACCTGTTCGCCCGGATCCATCCGCGCGACCGCGAGATGCTGAGCCGCGCCTGGCACGACGCCCTCGGCTCCGACGACCCGGAGATGGTCGCCGCCACCTTCCGCATCCGCACCCCCGACGGCGCCTACCGCCACGTGTCGACCCGCGCCGTCCCCGTGGTGAGCGGCGGCCGGATCGACGAGTGGATCGCGGCCACCGCCGACGTCGAGGCCGGCTGGGGCGCGCAGTTGCGCGAGCGGCTGCTCGCGGCGGTGGGCGCGGTGTCCGGCGGCACGCTCGACGAGGCGTTCGCCGCGGTGGTCGACGTGATCGTCCCCGAACTGGCCGACGCCTGCCTGATCCTGCTGCTCTCCCACGAGGAGTGGCCGCTGCCCGAGAACGCGCGGGTCACCGCCCGGCGGGTCGCCTCCCGCACCCGCCCGGGACTGCTGCCGCCGCCCGCCCTGCGCGGGCAGCGCGTCGCCCTGTCCGACACCGTCAGAGACGTGCTGGAGAAGGGCGTCCCGCGGACCTTCTACCTGCCCGACGGCGGCGCGCCGCCCGCGGAACTCGTCCCCACCGTCACCGAGGAGTGGCTCGCGGCGACCGACGCGACGAGCCTGACCCTGATCCCGCTCGTCGTCGACGACCTCGTCCTCGGCTACGCGGCCACCAGTACCAACGGGGACACACCCGTCCCGGCGGCCAACGACGTCGCCCTGCTGCGCGAGGTCCTGCATCACGCCCAGCGCCCGATCCGCAAGGTCCTCGACCTGCAGCAGGCCCGGCGCACCGCGCTCGCCCTGCAACGCGCCCACCTCACCCGGCCGCCCGAGGTGCCCGGCGCCTCCCTCGCCGCCGTCTACCGGCCCGCGAGCTCCGCCGGGGAGATCGGCGGCGACTGGTACGACGCCTTCCTCCAGCCCGACGGGACCCTCGTCCTCGACATCGGCGACGTCGCCGGGCACGATCTCGCGGCGGCCACCGCCATGGGGCAGTTGCGCAGCATGCTCCGCGCGCTCGCCTGGAACAAGGGGCCCGAGTGCCTGCCCGCGTCGGTCCTGTCCCTCCTCGACGACGTCGCCGAGGGGCTGCACGTGGCGCCCTTCACCACCGCCGTCCACTCGCACCTGCGCCGTCTGGCCGACGGGCACTGGCAGCTGACGTGGTCCAACGCGGGCCACCCGCCGCCGCTGCTGGTCCCCGTGCACGACGCCCCGCGCTTCCTGACCGGCGCCGGCGAGGACCTGCCGCTGTCCGTGGACCCCCGCGTCGCCCGGACCACGCACACCCACCTGCTCGGCCCCGGCGACACCGTGGTCCTCTACACGGACGGCCTGATCGAGACACCCACCGCCGCCCTCGACGAGGGACAGGCCCGCCTCGTGCGCGAGGCCGCGCGGCACCGCGGCACGGACCTGCCCGAGCTGCTGCGCCACCTGAACGAACTCTCCGACTGCCGGGACGACACGGCGATGATCGCCTTCCGCGCCGACCGGCAGTAGGGGCTGTCCTACAGGGGCACGCGCCCCGCGCCGAGGACCACCCGCGCCAGCTCCTGATGGCAGATGTCGCTGTGGGCCCCCGACGGCGGTGGTCCACGGCGTACGACCTGGGCCGCGTCCACGCTCACGCAGCCCTCGGCGGGCACGCCCGCGCGCAGTGCCTCGGCGAGGGTGAGCCGGACCGCACCGGGGACGTCCTTGATGCCGTCGAAGCCCATCGCGCCCCAGCGGGCGCCGAGGCCGAGGATGCCCGTGTCGTCGTCGGCGAGGCGGGAGGCGATCGGGTACATCGTGCCCAGCGCGGTGTCGAAGTGCGAGTAGCAGGACACCAACGGGCCCGCGATCCGCGCCTGTCGGCCCTTCAGGACGCCGCGCCCCGCGAACGCGTAGTGGGAGAAGGCCCCTTGCAGGAGCGTCACCGACGCCACCTGCCCCGCGGCGGGCGGCAGCCCGGCCAGCGCGAACGACACGAGGCGGGCCCCGAAGCTGTGCCCGACGAGATGGACCCGCACCTGCGGCGCGTCGTGCGCCAGGCGCCCGAGGAGCGGGCCGAGACCCTTCTGCCCGACCGTGCCCGCGCGGCTCTTCATCTCGAAGTACGTTGCCTGGCGCAGCAGTTCGTGTGCCCCCTGCCACGCCTTGGCCAGGCCGCCGGGCCAGGAGAAGGCGGCCGTGCCCGCCGTGGCCTCCAGGGCGTCGGCGAACTCCAGGCACACGTCGCGCGTGTTCTCGTGGAGCATCTTCGGGGCGGCGTGCGCCGAGAGCTCCTCCTCGGTGTCCGCGCCGAGGGCGGTCGGGCGGGTGCCGACGAGCCGGCGGACGAGGTCGCCGAACCGGTCGAACGCGTCGGCCCGGTCCGGCTGGTGGTCGAGCAGCCGGGTCAGTTCGCCGACGAGCGGACCGCTGTCCGGGAAGGCCGCGGCGAGTGCGGCCCGCGTGCCCTCGTCGAGGGTGGTGCGCGGCATCGTGACGGCCTCGGCGAGCGCCGGGTCGAAGTCGGGTACGGGCTCGTCCGTGAACCGCATCGACGGCCACAGCACCCCCGCGTAGCCGATCCGGGCGCCGGGGGCGAGAGCCGGGAACGGGGCGAAGAAGCGGTCGTACAGGCGTGTCGCGAGGGACCGGTCGTTGTTCCATCCGTGCGCGAGGACGACGAGGTCGCTCACCTGGTGGGCCTCGCGCAGCAGCCGGTCGCGCCGCCCGGGCTCGGCGTCCCCGTCGGCGTCGAACGTCAACTCCCAGTAGGGACGTACATGTACTTCCGGTGCGGCCATGGCCAACCCCCGTGGCAGTCGTCCGTGCGGTGTGCCGCATCGTCCTGCCGTACCCGGAGGTTGGCCATACGCCCCGTCAACTGCGGGTGGAATCAGGCGAGTTCCCGCTCCCGGGTCTCCGGCAGCGCCAGTACGCACAGCAGCGAGACGACCGCCATCGCGCTCACGTACCAGCCCACCGACGCCGACCCGAACGCCCCCTGCAGCCGCGTCGCCACCAGGGGCGCCACGGCGCCGCCCAGCACGCCGCCGAGGTTGTACGCGAAGGAGGCGCCGGAGTAGCGCACCCGCACCCCGAACAGTTCGGGCAGGTACGCGCCCATCGGGCCGTACACCACGCCCATGCAGAACAGGGCGCCGCCGAGCGCGAGCGCGATGAGGGCGGGCTGCTCGGTGTCCATCAGCGGGAACAGGGCGAAGCCCCAGACGACGGCGAGCGCGGAGCCCGCGAGCACCATCTTGCGGCGGCCGCCCGCGTCCGAACGGGTCGCGGCGAGCCAGGTGCCGGCCGCCAGGAACAGACAGGCCACCAGCGACACCGCGAGCATGGTGCTGCGGGGCACGCCGAGCGTCGTGGTGCCGTACGCGAGGCAGTAGGTGGTCGCCGTGTAGAAGAGGCCGTACGCGATGACCATGCCGCCCGCGCCGAGCAGGATCTCCTTCGGGTGGCGCGTGAAGACCTCCCACGCCGGTGCCTTGCTGGCCTCCTGGTCCCGCATCACCTTGGCGAAGACCGGCGTCTCGCTGATCTTCAGCCGCACGAACAGGCCGACGGCGACCAGGAGGAAGGAGAGCAGGAACGGGATGCGCCAGCCCCACGACCGGAACGCGTCGTCCGACAGCGTCTCCGAGAGCAGCCAGAAGATGCCGGTGGCCGCGAAGAAGCCGACGGACGGGCCGAGTTGGGGGAAGGCGGCGAACAGCCCGCGTTTCCCGCGCGGCGCGTGCTCCACGGCGAGCAGCGCGGCCCCGCCCCATTCGCCGCCGAGCCCGACGCCCTGCAGGAACCGCAGCAGCACGAGCAGGACGGGCGCCCACACGCCCAAGGTGCCGTAGCCGGGCAGCAGTCCGACGCAGGCGGTCGACAGGCCCATCAGGAGCAGAGAGGCCACGAGCACCGACTTGCGGCCGATCCGGTCGCCGAAGTGGCCGAAGACCAGCGAGCCGATCGGGCGGGCGGCGAACGCGACGGCGTACGTCGAGAAGGAGGCGAGGGTGGCGTTGAGGGAGGAGAGGTTCGGGAAGAACGCGTCGTTGAGGACGAGCGCGGCGGCCGTTCCGTAGACGTAGAAGTCGTAGAACTCGATGGCCGTCCCGATGAAGCTGGCCACGGCCACCCGGCGCAGGCTCTCCGGTTGCGAGGGCTCGGAGTCCTGCGGCGCGGCGGCCGCGGCCGCTTCTTCCCTGGTTGAGTCGTCTTTGAGCACGAGGCGACTCTGATTGTCCGTGTACGGCTCAGTCAATATTCTGGGACGGGCGTCCCGGATTCCGAGACGGGTCCGCTACTTGTACGTGAGGTACTTGCGACGCACGTTCCGGAACGCCGCCAGCTCCCCCTGCCACGCGCCCACGACCTCGTCCGTCGACGCGCCCGCGTCGATCATCGTGCGGACCCGGGTGGAGCCGGTGAGCTTGTCGATCCAGTTGTCCGAGCGCCAGGCGAAGTCGCTCCAGACCGATTTCGCGGTCACCAGCAGTGCGATGCCCGTGCGGACCGGGTCGAACGCCTCCCGGTCGTCGACGTGGATCTGCACGCCGCCGATCGTCTTGCCCTCGAACTTGGAGAACGTCGGTGCGAAGTACGCCTCCCTGAAGTGCACGCCGGGCAGGGCGAGTTCATTGGCCTTCGCGGCCCACTTCCCGTCGATGCCGTCCGCGCCGAGGAGCTCGAAGGGGCGGGTGGTGCCGCGCCCCTCGGACAGGTTCGTGCCCTCGAACATGCACGTCCCGGAGTACACCAACGCAGTGTCCGCGGTGGGCATGTTGGGGCTCGGCGGCACCCACGGAAGGCCCGAGGCGTCGTAGAAGTCGCGCCGCTTCCAGCCCGTCATCGTCACGGTGGTCAGCTCGACCGGGTGCGCGAGGTACTCACCGTTGAACAGGCGGGCCAGCTCCGTGACCGTCATGCCGTGCGCCTGGGAGATCTCCCGGCGGCCGACGAACGTCGCGAACTCCTTGTGCAGGACGGGACCGTAGGCGCCGCGCCCGGTGACCGGGTTCGGGCGGTCGAGCACGACGAACTTCTTGCCCGCGAGCTGCGCCGCCTCCATGCAGTCGTACAGCGTCCAGATGTACGTGTAGAAGCGGGCGCCCGCGTCCTGGATGTCGAAGACGACGGTGTCGACCCCGGACGCCGTGAAGACGTCCGCGAGCGGTTGACCGCTCTTCAAGTACGTGTCGTAGACGGGCAGTCCGGTGGCCGGGTCGTCGTAGCGGCCCTCCGAGCCGCCCGCCTGCGCCGTGCCCCGGAAGCCGTGCTCGGGCCCGAACACCGCGACCAGGTCGACCCGTTCGTCCGCGTGCATCACGTCGACGATGTGCCGCACGTCGCGGGTGACCCCGGTCGGGTTGGTGACGACGCCGACCTTCTCCCCGTCGAGAAGCCGGTAGCCGTCCGCCGCGAGCCGCTCGAAGCCGGTCCGCAGTCCGTGGCGGCCGCCGCCCGGCGAGGCGCCGGCCGCTCCC
>NZ_JAAGMG010000992.1 GCF_010548525.1 Streptomyces sp. SID14478 | reverse complement strand
CCGCTCCGCCAGCTCCGGCACGCCCGCCTCGGGCACGTCGCCGTAGAAGGCGAGCGTGAGATGCCAGCCGGGGCGGCCGGTCCAGCGCAGCCCGTCCGCGGGCGCCAACCGGTCGACGGCGCGGCCGAGTTCGGCGACGGCTTCCTGCGGGGGCAGCACGGCTGCGAAGAGTCTCACCGGTTCAGTCTCGCGTACGTACGGCGAAGGGCCGGACGGAGAATCCGTCCGGCCCTTTCGAGGACACCGTGATCAGGCGGCCGCGGCCAGCTGCTGCGCCTCCCGCGGCACGAACTGCAGGTGGCGCTCGCCGCGCCGCAGGTCGACCTTGAGCCGCAGGTTCGCCGCGCGGGCCAGCATCAGGCCGACGCCGGCCGCCGCCGAGGCGCAGATCAGACCGCCCAGCATGAAGCTGATGCGCACCCCGTACTGGTCGGCGAGCCAGCCGAAGAGCGGGCCGCCCAGGGGCGTACCGCCGGTGAACACCATCATGAACAGCGACATGACACGGCCGCGCATCTCGGGGTCCGTACCCATCTGGACCGTGGAGTTGGCCGTCACGTTGACCGTGAGGCCCAGGATGCCGAGCAGTACGATCAGCGGCGCGAACGCCCAGACTCCCGGCGCCCACGCGGCCAGGACCTCCAGGGTGCCGAAGCCGATCGCCGCGCCGACCAGCACCCTCAGGCGGGTCGAGCGGCGCCGGGCCGCGAGCAGCGCACCGGCCAGCGAGCCGATCGCCATCAGCGTGTTGAAGACGCCGTACATGCCGACCCCGCCGTGGAACACGTCGTCGGCGTACGCGCTGAGCCAGATCGGGAAGTTGAAGCCGAAGGTGCCGACGAACCCGACGAGCACGATCGGCCAGATCAGCTCGGGGTGCTGCGACACGTACCGCAGCCCTTCCTTCAACTGGCCCTTGCCGCGCGGGGCCCGCTTGATCTCGTGCAGTTCCCTGGTCCGCATCAGCATCAGGCCGGTGAGCGGGGCCAGGAAGGACAGGCCGTTGGCGAGGAACGCCCAGCCGGGGCCGACGGCCGCGGTCAGCGCGGAGGCGACGGCGGGGCCGATGAGACGCGCGGACTGGAAGTTCGCGGAGTTCAGGGACACCGCGTTGCGGACCTGGTCGGGGCCCACCATCTCGGAGACGAAGGACTGCCGGGTCGGGTTGTCGACGACGGTGACCAGACCGGTGAAGAAGGCCGCCACGTAGACGTGCCACACCTGTACGTTGCCGGACAGGGTCAGCGCGGCGAGGAACAGGCCCGACAGGCTCATCGCGCCCTGGGTGCAGAAGAGCAGGCTGCGCTTGGCGAACCGGTCGGCGATCACGCCGCCGTACAGCCCGAACAGCAGCATCGGCAGGAACTGCATCGCCGTGGTGATGCCGACGGCGGCGGAGGAACCGGTGAGGGAGAGCACCAGCCAGTCCTGGGTGATGCGGGCCATCCAGGTGCCGGTGTTGGAGATGACTGCCCCGGTCGCGAACAGCCGGTAGTTGCGTACCTTCAGGCTGGCGAACATCGAGGGCTTGCGGGGGCGGGCAGAGGTGTCGTGGGCGGCTGGTGCGGGGGCGGAGTCTGCTCCGGATCCCGTACTCAAATCGGTTTCGCCTCCTCGGCGGTCGTCGTCCCCTGGGGGGATCAGAGGTGGGCGAGCTTCTCCAGGACGGGTGCGGCCGCGCGCAGCTTGGCCCACTCGTCCTCGTCGAGCCCGTCGGCGAGTTCGGCCAGCCACGTGTTCCGCTTGCGGCGGCTCTCCTTGAGCATGACCTCGGCCTGCTCGGTGGAGGTGACGACCTTCTGCCTCCGGTCCTCGGGGTGAGGCTCCAGCCTGACCAGTCCCTTGGCCTCCAGGAGCGCGACGATGCGGGTCATCGACGGCGGCTGCACATGCTCCTTGCGGGCCAGTTCGCCCGGCGTCGCGGTGCCGCAGTTGACGAGGGTGCCGAGCACCGACATTTCGGTGGGGCTCAGCGATTCGTCGACCCGCTGGTGCTTGAGTCGACGCGACAGGCGCATCACTGCGGAGCGCAGAGAGTTCACGGCGGCGGCGTCGTCGCCATGGGAGAGGTCCGGCATGTAGTTAGCGTAACTCATTACTGTGTCTAACTACTACCAGACGGGCGGGATGTGCCCGTGATCCGGGCCACTGAACCGTCAGGTCACCCATATGAGTGAGCCGGATCCGGAAAGTGACACCACCGCCCGCGGTGGCCCTGGACCCTGTTCGGCATGGGATCGACAGTGCTCAGCCTGCGAATAGACGGTGAGCTGCTCGACCGGCTCAAGGGGCATGCCGCGAAAAGGGGAATGAGCGTCCAGGACTACGTGGTCCGGACGCTCATTCGCGACGACTTCGACGAACGCTTCAAGAGTGCCGTCGAGGAGACGGAGAGGTTCTACGGGGCCGCTTGACCAGCGGCGGGAGGGCTACGTGAGGCCGAGCGCCGGCATCAGGTAGTAGAAGACGAAGACCGCCGAGACGGCGTACATCGCGACCGGCACCTCCTTGGCCCGGCCCGCGACCACGCGCAGCACGGTGAAGGTGATGAAGCCCATGCCGATGCCGTTGGTGATCGAGTACGTGAACGGCATCATCAGCATCGTCACGAACGCCGCGATCGCCACCGTCCAGTCGTCCCAGTCGATGGCGCGGATGCTGCCCGACAGGATCAGGAAGCCCACCGCGAGCAGCGCGGGGGTGGCCGCCTGGGACGGGACCATCGTGGCGATCGGCGTGAGGAACAGCGCGACCGCGAACAGGGCGCCGGTGATGACGTTCGCGAAACCGGTGCGGGCGCCCTCGCCGACGCCGGCCGTGGACTCCACGAAGCAGGTGGTGGCGGAGGACGACGAGGCACCGCCGGCGGCGACGGCGATGCCGTCGATGAACAGGACCTTGTTCATGCCGGGCATCTGACCCTTCTCGTCGGTCAGGTGCGCCTCGTCGCTGATGCCCATGATCGTGCCCATGGCGTCGAAGAAGCACGACAGCAGCACGGTGAAGACGAACAGGACACCGGTGAGGACGCCGACCTTGTCGAAGCCGCCGAACAGGCTGACGTCGCCGACGAGTCCGAAGTCCGGGGTGGAGACGGGGTTCCCGGGCCACTTCGGGGTGGTCAGACCCCAGGACGGCACCTTGGCGACGGCGTCGATGATCATCGCGACGACCGTCATGGCGACGATGGAGATCAGGATCGCGCCGGGCACCTTGCGCACCAGCAGCGCCAGGGTCAGCAGCACGCCGAGGACGAAGACGAGCACGGGCCAGCCCATCAGGTGACCGCCCGTGCCGAGCTGCAGCGGGACCGTGGTCTGGGCGACGTCCGGCATGCGGGAGACGAAGCCGGAGTCGACCAGGCCGATCAGCATGATGAACAGGCCGATGCCGATCGCGATGCCCTTGCGCAGGCTGAGCGGCACGGCGTTCATGACCCGCTCCCGCAGGCCGGTCGCGACCAGCAGCATCACGACGAAGCCGGCGAGGACGACCATGCCCATCGCGTCCGGCCACGACATGCGCGGCGCGAGCTGCAGGGCGACGACGGTGTTCACCCCGAGGCCGGCCGCGAGCGCGATCGGCACGTTGCCGATGACGCCCATGAGCAGCGTGGTGAACGCGGCGGTCAGCGCGGTCGCGGTGACCAGCTGGCCGTTGTCGAGCTGGTGCCCGTACATGTCCTTCGCGCTGCCGAGAATGATCGGGTTCAGCACGATGATGTACGCCATCGCGAAGAAGGTGGCGAAGCCGCCGCGGATCTCCCGGCCGACCGTCGAGCCACGCTCGGAGATCTTGAAGTACCGGTCGAAGCCGTTCTTCGGGGCCGAAGGCGGCTGTGCGTGGGCATCGACCGGGGCGTTGGCCGAAGTGGACATGGAGGACCTCAGCGGTATTCAGCAGTGATTCTGCGGGCGGGAACGTGATCGAGTCTGGTCCGCACGTGATCACCAACAGGTTTCCCCGATGTTTCCGTTGGCATTTCGTACGAACAGAAGTGGCCAGACTCAGGCTGTTTCAGTATGAACATCCGAGGTCGAAATCGCTATCTCCGCGCGTAGACCCTTGGTGCGCGGGGCCTGTGGGCGGGCGCGCCCGCCTCCCTCGTAAGCTGTGCACATGGCTGTGTTCTCTTCGGGATCCGCGAAGCACGAGGCACCGGAACCCCTGGAGGGGCCCGTGGTCGCCACCATCACCGGCGGCACGATCCTCTGGTTCGTCCTCTTCCTCGTCCAGCTGCCGTTCTACGGCTGGTTCGACGACCACGGGCACACCTGGTGGGTGTGGACGTGCCTGGCCGGCGGCGGGCTCGGACTCATCGGCGTCTGGTACGTCCGCGGGCGCGACGCCGCGATCAAGCGGGCCGCGGCGGCGGACGCGTCACCCACGGACTGACCCGCGGACCGAGCGCGTACAGCCGCGGGACCACACCGGTCCTCCCCAGGTCGGATCTTTCCGCTGCCCGAGGGGTGAACCCCCCATATCGCCCGTACTGTCGATTCCATGACGCACATCGACGCGGGCGCCGAACTCGACCCTGTGCACCCCGTGCCCGCGCCGGAGCGGGCGACCGGGCTCACCGCCGCGCAGGTCGCGGAGCACGTCGCGCGCGGCGAGGTCAACGACGTACCCGTGCGCAGCTCGCGCTCCCTGTCCGAGATCGTCCGGGCGAACGTCTTCACCCGCTTCAACGCGATCATCGGCGTCCTGTGGATCATCATGCTGGCCGTCGCGCCGATCCAGGACAGCCTCTTCGGGTTCGTGATCCTCGCCAACACCGGCATCGGCATCATCCAGGAGTGGCGGGCGAAGAAGACCCTGGACTCCCTCGCGGTCATCGGCGAGGCCAAGCCGACCGTGCGGCGCGACGGGGTCGCCGCCGAGGTCTCCACCTCCGAGATCGTGCTCGGCGACCTGATCGAGATCGGCCCCGGCGACAAGATCGTCGTGGACGGCACCTGCGCCGAGGCCGACGGCCTGGAGATCGACGAGTCGCTGCTGACCGGTGAGGCCGACCCGGTGGTCAAGCATCCCGGAGACGCGGTCATGTCGGGGTCGTTCGTGGTCGCGGGCGGCGGCGCGTTCACCGCGACGAAGGTGGGGCGCGAGGCGTACGCGGCCCAACTCGCCGAGGAGGCGAGCCGGTTCACGCTCGTCCAGTCCGAGCTGCGCAGCGGCATCTCCACCATCCTCAAGTACGTGCAGTGGATGATGATCCCGACCGCGATCGGCCTGGTCATCAGCCAACTCGTCGTCAAGGAGCACGGGTTCAAGGACTCCGTCGCGCGGACGGTCGGCGGCATCGTCCCGATGGTTCCCGAGGGGCTCGTCCTGCTCACCTCCGTCGCCTTCGCGATCGGTGTCATCCGGCTCGGCCGCAAGCAGTGCCTGGTGCAGGAGCTGCCGGCCATCGAGGGACTGGCCCGCATCGACACGGTCTGCCTCGACAAGACGGGCACGCTCACCGAGGGCGGCATGGACGTCTCCGAGCTGCGCGCCCTGGGCGGCGCCGACGAGACGTACGTACGCAAGGTGCTCGGCGCGCTCGGCGAGTCCGACCCGCGGCCCAACGCCTCGCTCCAGGCCATCATCGACGCCTACCCCGACAGCGAGGACTGGCGCTGCACGGAGGCACTGCCGTTCTCCTCGGCCCGCAAGTACAGCGGCGCGGCCTTCAGCGAGGGCGACGGGACCAGCGGCTCCTGGCTGCTCGGGGCTCCGGACGTGCTGCTGCCCTCCGACGGCCCGGCCGGCCCCTCTCCCACCACCGCCCTCGACCGAGGGCCCTCCGGGCCCGCCCCCTCGTTGATCGCCGAGATCGAGGAGCTCAACCAGCAGGGGCTGCGCGTGCTGCTGCTGGCCCGGGTGACCGGCGACCTGGGGGACCCGAAGGTGAAGGAGACGGCCGAGCCGGCCGCGCTCGTCGTCCTGGAGCAGCGCCTTCGCCCCGACGCCGCCGCCACGCTGCGCTACTTCGCCGAGCAGGACGTCAAGGCCAAGGTCATCTCCGGCGACAACGCCGTCTCGGTCGGCGCGGTGGCCGGAAAGCTCGGGCTGGCCGGCGCGGAGCACACCGTGGACGCGCGCACCCTGCCCACGGACCAGGCGGAGATGGCCGACGCGCTGGACGAGGGCACGGTGTTCGGCCGCGTCACCCCGCAGCAGAAGCGCGACATGGTGGCCGCCCTCCAGTCGCACGGGCACACCGTCGCGATGACCGGCGACGGCGTGAACGACGTACTGGCCCTGAAGGACGCCGACATCGGCGTCTCGATGGGCTCGGGCTCGGAGGCGACCCGGGCCGTCGCCCAGATCGTGCTCCTCAACAACTCGTTCGCGACGCTGCCCTCGGTCGTCGCCGAGGGACGTCGCGTCATCGGCAACATCACGCGCGTGGCGACGCTGTTCCTCGTCAAGACGGTCTACTCGGTGATCCTGGCCCTGCTCGTGGTCTGCTGCCAGGTCGAATACCCCTTCCTGCCGCGGCACTTGACGCTGCTGTCGACCCTGACGATCGGCATCCCCGCGTTCTTCCTGGCCCTCGCGCCCAACACCGAGCGGGCCAGGCCGCACTTCGTACGGCGGGTGATGCGGTACGCGATCCCGGGCGGGGTCGTCGCGGGGCTCGCCACCTTCGTGATGTACATGATCGCCCGGCACTTCTACACGGGCTCGGGCTCGCTCGGCGCGGAGACCAGCTCGGCGACGCTGACGCTGTTCCTGATCTCGATGTGGGTGCTGGCCATCGTGGCCCGCCCCTACACCCTGTGGCGGCTGTGCCTGGTGGCGGCGATGGGCCTCGGCTTCCTGCTGGTCCTGGTCGTGCCGTGGCTGCAGGACTTCTTCGCGCTGAAGCTGGTGGGCACGTCCATGCCGTGGACCGCGGTGGGCGTCGCGGCCGTGGCGGCGGTCGTCCTGGAGTTCGTGTGGAAGTGGGTCGGGCGCCGCTTCCCGGCGTGACGCGTCCGCGGTGAGCGGTCAGCCTTCGCTGTCCTCGCCGGTGTAGCGGGGGAACACCCCGGTGTCCAAGCGCCAGGCGCCGATCTCGATCTTGGCGCCGAAGGCGTACTCGCGGTTGTACGTGTAGCGGGCGGCGTCGCCGGAGCCGGTCGGCTCCGCGTGGTGGTGCACCAGGCCCGTACGCGGGTCGACGATCAGGTAGTGCTCGATGCCCATCGCGGGGTAGTCGCGCATCTTCGCCACGTAGTCGTTGTCCGGGTTGGACGGGGAGACGATCTCGGCGGCGAGAAGCACTTCGTCGGGGGCAACGCCGTTGGTCGCGGCGTCCAGGGCAGCCGAGCCCCGGGTCCTCCACCTCCGGCCCGTTCTCAGCGACAAATCCCGGATCAGTGTCCGGAACCTGCGTCTCCAGCTCACGGCGAAGCCGCCGTGCGGCCAGCTCATGCCGCGTGGAGGGTGACAGCATCATCACGATCTGGCCGTCCGAGATCTCCACCGGGCGCAGCCCGGCCGGGACGTTCAGAAGATGCGCATATCGCAGCAGGCGCTCGTACACAGCCTCGCTCATACACCCACGATAACGGCGCACTCGTACCGAAGGGCGCCCTCAGTCGAACCAGCGGTCCCGCGCCAGTTCCTCCGTCCGCGACGGGTCCTCCAGCAGCGCCGCGACCTCGAAGCGGCGCGGCCACTGGCCCGCCGCCCAGGCGAGCCCGGCGGCGACGCCCTCCAGGGTCGCGGCGTGCACGGTGCCGTCGGGGGTGCGGCGCCAGTCGACCTCGGTCCCGGCGACGAACAGCTCCTCGTGCTCGACGTACGTGGCCGGGGTGGCCGCCCCCAGGAGCGTGCGCACGGAGTCGGGTACGGGGTGCTCGGTGCCGGTCTCGGTGACCTCCGCGGCGACCGCTTCGCTCAGGC
>NZ_JAAGMG010000953.1 GCF_010548525.1 Streptomyces sp. SID14478 | reverse complement strand
CGGCGGGCGCCGCCGGTTCCTCGACCGAGACGCCGAAGTCCGTGGCGATACCGGCCAGACCGTCGGCATAGCCCTGACCCACGGCGCGGGCCTTCCACGCCCCGTTCCTCAGGTACACCTCCATGACCACCAGCGCCGTCTCCGCGCCGAGCTGCGGCGGCGTGAACGTGGCCAGGACCGCGCCGCTCGCCGCGTCCCGGATCGTGGCCGTGGGCTCGATGCCCTGGAACGTCTGGCCCGCGGCGTCGGGGCTCGCGGTGACCACGATCTTCTCGATGCCCGGCGGGACGGCGCCGGTGTCGACGGTGATCGAGTCCGGGGCCGAGCCCCCGCCCGAGGTGTACGTGACACCCGGGCCGGCGGGCTGGTTGTAGAAGATGAAGTCGTCGTCCGAGCGCACCTTGCCGTCGGCGGTGAGCAGCAGGCCCGATACGTCGAGCCGCACGGGGGCCGAGACGTCCACCGCCACACGCTGCACCGTGAGCGGGATGTTCGAGCCGGGGGTCATGTCGGTCATGCAAGGGGTAACGAGCGGGTCCGCTTTACCGTTCCCTTACCGAAGACTTTTCTTCCCCGTGCCCCCGCCCGGCCCCCGTGCGGCCCTCAGATCCAGGGCCAGTCCGCGTCCCGCCCCGCCTCCAGCAGCGACACCATCCGGAAGGCCGCGTCCGAGAGCCCGCCGAAGGTGTGGCGGTGGGGCCCCGACGGCGCGTGGGCCGCCCGGTACCCGGCCAGGTTCCACGTGTACACCGGCACCTGCGCCGGAACGGCGCGCGCCGCGTCCCCGTACCTGCTGTACGCGGCCTGCTCGTCGGTGACGATCAGCACCCGGTCGTGCCCGCGGAAGTGGCGGCGTACCGCCTCCGCCGTGTTCGTCCCGCCGAGGTCGCCGAAGCGCTCAAGGACCTTCAGGACGGACTCGCCCTTGCGGTACATGACGTCGGTGCTGCCGGTGCCGAACTGCACCAGGTCGGCCCGCTCGGCACGCAGCGCGAGCGCCGCGCCGAACACCGCCGCCGCGTCCGCCCGGTTGAGCTGCGAGCGCGCGGACAGCGGAGCCCACATCGAGCCGGAGCGGTCCACCAGGATCAGCGAACGCCCGGTCAGGGGCGCCACGCCGGCCAGTGAGTGGCCGAGCGCCTGCTCCAGCGGGTACGCCCAGCGCAGCGACGGGGCGTGCCGGTACGCGGCCAGGTAGCGGATCGGGAACTGGCGCGAACGTGCGACCTCGGCCGGGTCGGAGATCTTCGCCGCGACCCGCGCGGCGGCCTCGTCCGAGACGCCCGCCTCGTCGAAGTTCCGCAGGTTCCGTACGAGCGCCATCGCGCCCATGGACGGGATCACGGCCTCCCACGCCGCCTTGTCCATCGGCCCCTGCAGCCAGCCGGCCAGCGCCTCCCACGTCATGCCCGCCGCGGCGAGCCGCTCGGCGCCGCCCGCGGAGGTCAGGACCGCGCGCCGCTCGGCGACCGGCACGGCCATCAGCTCCCGGTGCGCCACCAGGACGTCGACGGAGGCCGGAGCCACGGCCGTGCGCGGGTGGTGGCGCCGGTCGAGGGCGTACCGGAACAGGTCGCCCTGCCACGGCCGCGCCGGGTCGGGCGTCGCGTGCACCACGTTCAGGACGTCGCCGAACCGGAAACCCTTGGCCGCGGTGTCGTACTTGAGGAGTGCCTTGCCGTGGTACAGGCGGCGCACCCCGTCGGCGATGCCGCGCTTGACGGGCTGGGGCACGGCCCGGCCGTACGTCTGCGTCCAGTAGCCGAGGAACTCGCCGGGCTCGTCCGGGCGGCGCAGCACGGAGGCGACGACCTGCCGGTTCGCGGGCCCGTCGGTGGCGCCCGCGTCGAGGCGCGCCTTCACGTACTCGGCGGCGCCGACGAGGGAGGCGGTCCGCATGTTCGCGTCGCCGCGCAGCCAGCCGAGCAGGCCCGCGGTCCACTCCGGGTCGCTCACGGCGAGCCGGCGCACCAGCGCCCGGAACCGGTCGTCGCGGCCCGCGCCGTCCTCGTAGAAGGTCTGCTGGGAAACGAAGTTGGCCACGGCGAGCAGAAAGAGCTCGGAGCGTGCGTCCCGCTCGAATCCGATGCCGCCCTGATGGGTCGGCAGGGAACGGCCATTGGTGCGTACGGCCGAACGGAGAGCGGCCTTGTCGGCCTTGCGGTTCAAACGAGACATGAGAATTCCCCCCGAATTCATGAGTGCCGTACGGAGGAAAGCGCGGCGAAGGGCGTGCCCGAGGTCGGAGGTCGACGACGGAAACGGCCGGTGCTCCGTCCGCTGGAGCTACGGCGACCCGAAGTCGCCGACGGGATGCGAACCCGCGACCCCCGGCTCCAAGGAAGTACCCGTCGTCTGCGCACCGGGCACACCCCGCCTGCCACGCCTCCCGAGATCAACGTCGGCCACGGCGTCGGTTTCTTGTCGAGAGAAGGAGCCGTGGCCTTCGCACCGGGAGGTGCGAAGAAATGCGGATGTCCAGAGATCGAGGTCGGCGGAACCACAGATGGTGCTCTGCCACTGAGCTACACCGGCACGCAATGCCGGCGGCGGGAATCGAACCCGCGGCCTCCCCGTTATGAGCGGAAGTAGGTCCTGCCTGTCGCACCTGGACGAGAAAGACTGTAAGGCGGCGCGCATGAACGACGCCAAGCATTTATTTTGCGAGAGTCCGGGCGTGCACCAGGAAAAAGAACCGCATGGCACCGACTCGCACCTCGACGATCCCACCACGGCCGAGGGCGTCGCCGACGCGGGCGACCTCGGCTACAGCAAGGACCTGAAACCCCGTCACATCAGCATGATCGCGATCGGCGGCGCGATCGGCACCGGGCTGCTGTACGGCGCGGGCGGCAATCTCGCCAAGGCCGGTCCCGCCCTCGCCCTCGCCTACGCCGTGTGCGGCGTGTTCGCCTTCTTCGTCGTGCGGGCCCTGGGCGAACTGGTGGTGCACCGGCCGTCGTCCGGCTCGTTCGTCTCCTACGCCCGGGAGTTCCTCGGGGAGCACGGCGCGTTCGTGGCGGGCTGGATGTACGTCATCCAGTGGGCGACCGCCGGCATGGCGGACATCACCGCGGCCGCGATCTACGTCCATTACTGGTCGCTGTTCACCTCGGTCCCGCAGTGGGTGCTCGCGGCGATCGCCCTCGCGGTCGTGCTGACGATCAACCTCATCTCCGTGAAGGCGTTCGGCGAGATGGAGTTCTGGTTCGCGATCGTCAAGGTCGCCGCCCTCGTGGTGTTCCTGTTGATCGGGATCTACTTCCTCGTCTCGCGCGAGCCGGTCGACGGGCACACCGCGGGCATCTCCCTGATCGCGGACAACGGCGGCGTGTTCCCGCTCGGCGTGTGGCCGGTCGTGCTGATCACCCAGACCGTGATCTTCGCGTACGCGGCCGTGGAGATGGTCGGCGTGACGGCGGGCGAGACCGCCGACCCGGCGACGGTCGTACCGAAGGCCGTGAACTCGATCATGTGGCGGGTGGCGATCTTCTACGTCGGCTCGATCGTGATGCTGACGCTGCTGCTGCCGTGGACGGCGTACTCCGGGGACCAGAGTCCCTTCGTGACGGTCCTGTCGAAGATCGGGGTGCCGGCGGCGGGCGGCATCATGAACCTGGTCGTGCTGACCGCCGCGATGTCCTCCCTCAACTCCGGTCTCTACACGACCGGCCGCATCCTGCGCTCGATGTCGATGGCGGGCTCCGCGCCGTCCTTCACGGCCAGGATGAGCCGCAGCCACGTCCCGTACGGGGGAATCCTGTTGGTGGCGACGGTGGCGCTGTTCGGGGTCGCGCTGAACGCCTGGCTGCCCGACGAGGCCTTCACCATCGTCACCAACATCTCCTCGCTCGGCGTCATCTCCACCTGGTCCATGATCATGATCTGCCACCTGCTGTTCGTGCGGCAGGCGCGGCTGGGCCTGGTGCGGCGGCCCGCGTTCCGGCTCTGGTGGTCGCCGTGGATCGAACTGGTGACGGTCGCCTTCCTGCTCGCCGTCATCGTGATGATGTGGTTCGACACGGACGGCTCGGGCCGGGACACGGTCCTCACCCTCGTCCCGATCGCGCTCGCCCTGGCCGCGGGCTGGTTCGCGGTACGGCGGCGGGTGCACCGGATCGCCGCGGAGCGCCAGGCCCCGCCGACGGATCCGCTGGCCTGAACGACCGACAAGCGGATGCGCGTCGTACGGTTTCCCGGGAACCCCGGACGTCCCTGCGGACGTCGCACGGATCACGGGGGCGCGGGCAGTCAGGAGTGTGGCGATGGGTGCGGTGGACGAGGTCGGCTTCGGGGAGTACCGGACGGTGGTACCGCTCGGGGCGGGCGGCATCGGCAGGGCCCATCTGGCACGTTCGGGGTCGGGCCGGCTCGTCGTGCTGAAGGTCGTGCACCCGCAGCTCGCCGCCAGGCCCGGGTTCCGCGAGCGGCTGGGCAGCGTGGCGCGGGCGGCGCAGGGCGTGCGCGGCCCCTTCACCGCGG
>NZ_JAAGMG010000913.1 GCF_010548525.1 Streptomyces sp. SID14478 | reverse complement strand
CTACGCGCCGGGCGACACCGACCTGGCCTGGACCCGGCTCACGCCGTGGCGCTCCATGCTGGCCGCCGCCCTCGACCAGGCCCGCGCCGAGGTCGTCTCCGCGGCCGTCGAGTCCGAGGCCGAGAACCCCAGCGCCGAGCTCCTCGCGCGCTGGCTCGGCGCCCGCCTCGGCGTCCCGGTCGAGCGCGTCACGACGGCCGGTCCGGTCGTCACCGCGGTCCGCCTCGGCACGCCGGGCGGCGAGATCCGCATCGACCGTCCCGAGGGCCCCCTCGCCACCCTGACCCTGCCCGGCCAGCCCGAGCGCACCCTCGCCCTGAAGGTCCGCTCGACCGCCGAGCTGATCGCCGAGGAACTGCGCCGCCTCGACGCCGACGAGATGTACGCCGTCGCGCTGCAGGGAGACGCCCCGGGCGGCTCCGGCACGAAGACGCCGAAGGCCGCGAAGTCCGCGGCGGCCACGAAGGCGACGACGGCCACGAAGGCACCCAAGGAGTCCGTTCACCATGCCTGACAGCACCCCCCTCCTCACGCGCCGGCCGCAGTGGACCGCGCTGGAGGACCACCGCGCCAAGTTCAACGGCACGCACCTGCGCGACCTGTTCGCCGAGGACCCGGCCCGCGCCGGGCGCTACACGGTCGACGTCGGCGATCTGCACATCGACTACTCCAAGCACCTGGTCACGGACGAGACCCTCGCCCTGCTGCAGGAACTGGCCACCGCCACCGACGTGTTCGGGCAGCGCGACGCCATGTTCCGCGGCGAGAAGATCAACACGACCGAGGACCGCGCCGTGCTGCACACGGCCCTGCGCGCCCCGGCCGACGCCGTGATCGAGGTCGACGGCGAGAACGTCGTGCCGAAGGTGCACGCCGTCCTCGACAAGATGGCCGCCTTCGCCGACAAGGTCCGCTCCGGCGAGTGGACCGGCCACACCGGCAAGCGCATCAAGAACGTCGTGAACATCGGCATCGGCGGCTCCGACCTCGGCCCCGCGATGGCGTACGAGGCCCTGCGCCCGTACACCGCGCGGGAGTTGACGTTCCGCTTCGTGTCGAACGTGGACGGCGCCGACCTGCACGAGGCCGTCCGCGACCTCGACCCGGCCGAGACGCTGTTCGTCATCGCCTCGAAGACGTTCACCACGATCGAGACGATCACGAACGCGACCGCCGCCCGCACCTGGCTGCTGACGGCGCTCACGGACGAGGCGGCCGTCGCCAAGCACTTCGTCGCCCTGTCGACCAACGCCGAGAAGGTCTCCGACTTCGGCATCGACACGGCCAACATGTTCGAGTTCTGGGACTGGGTCGGCGGCCGCTACTCCTTCGACTCGGCCATCGGCCTGTCGCTGATGATCGCCATCGGCCCGGAGCACTTCCGTGCGCTCCTCGACGGCTTCCGCCTCGTCGACGACCACTTCCGCACGGCCCCCGCCGAGGCCAACGCGCCGCTGCTGCTCGGCCTGCTGGGCGTCTGGTACGGCAACTTCCACGGCGCCCAGTCGCACGCGGTCCTGCCGTACTCGCACTACCTCTCCAAGTTCACCGCCTACCTCCAGCAGCTCGACATGGAGTCCAACGGCAAGTCCGTGGACCGCGAGGGCCGCCCCGTGGAGTGGCAGACGGGCCCCGTCGTGTGGGGCACGCCCGGCACCAACGGCCAGCACGCCTACTACCAGCTGATCCACCAGGGCACGAAGCTGATCCCGGCGGACCTCATCGGCTTCGCGCGGCCGGTCGACGAGCTCGGCACCGAACTCGCGGGCCAGCACGACCTGTTGATGGCCAACCTGTTCGCGCAGGGCCAGGCCCTCGCCTTCGGCAAGACGCCCGACGAGGTGCGTGCCGAGGGCGTCGCCGAGGAGCTGGTGGCGCACAAGACGTTCAAGGGCAACCACCCCACGACGACGATCCTGGCGAAGGAACTGACCCCGTCGGTCCTCGGCCAGCTCATCGCGCTCTACGAGCAGAAGGTCTTCGTCCAGGGCGCCATCTGGAACATCGACTCCTTCGACCAGTGGGGCGTCGAGCTCGGCAAGGTCCTCGCCAAGCGCGTCGAACCCGCCCTCACCGAAGGCGCCGAGGTCCCCGGCCTCGACGCCTCCACCCAGTCCCTCGTCGCCACGTACCGCGCGCTGCGCGGCCGCAACTAGCACTGAAGGTAAGTGAACTGACATGCAGCTCGGTCTCATCGGTCTCGGCAAGATGGGCGGCAACATGCGCGAGCGCATCCGCCGCGCCGGCCACGACGTCATCGGGTACGACCGCAACCCCGAGGTCTCCGACGTGGCGTCCCTCGCCGAACTCGTCGAGAAGCTCGAAGGCCCGCGCGTGGTCTGGGTGATGGTGCCGGCCGGCGCCGCCACCCAGTCGACCGTCGACGAACTGAAGGGTCTGCTCGCCGAGGGCGACATCGTCGTCGACGGCGGCAACTCCCGCTGGACGGACGACGAGAAGCACGCGGCCGAGCTCGCCGAGCGCGGCATCGGCTTCGTCGACGCCGGTGTCTCCGGCGGCGTCTGGGGCCTGCAGAACGGCTACGCGCTCATGGTCGGCGGCACCGACGAGGACGTCGCCCGCGTCAAGCCCGTCTTCGACGCCCTCAAGCCCGAAGGCGACTTCGGCTACGTCCACGCGGGCAAGGTCGGCGCCGGCCACTTCTCCAAGATGGTCCACAACGGCATCGAGTACGCCATGATGCAGGCCTACGCCGAGGGCTGGGAGCTCCTGGAGGCCGCCGACTCGGTGACCGACGTGCGCGAGGTCTTCCGCTCCTGGCAGGAGGGCACGGTCATCCGTTCCTGGCTGCTCGACCTCGCGGTCAACGCCCTGGACGACGACGAGCACCTGGCCAAGCTGCGCGGCTTCGCCGCCGACTCCGGCGAGGGCCGCTGGACCGTCGAGGCGGCCATCGACCACGCGGTGCCGCTGCCCGCGATCACGGCCTCCCTCTTCGCGCGCTTCGCGTCCCGTCAGGACGACTCGCCGCAGATGAAGATGATCGCGGCGCTGCGCAACCAGTTCGGCGGCCACGCGGTGGAGTCCGCCAAGTAGCCGCGACAGCGGACGTGTTACCGGCGGGGTGCGGCGATGCCGCACCCCGCCGCTTTTCTGTGTCGTCCCGCGCCCGCCGGGCCGCTCCGCAGAGATCGTCAACTCCGGTGTGAGCGCGAGGACTTACGCCAGAAACGTATCGCGCGTACAGTCGCGCCCAATCTCGTTTAGTTACGTAACTTTACTGGCGCTTGCCTCCCCTGTGAGGAGCTCCGAGTGAACGTGCACGTACCCCCGCCCGTCGTCCTCGCGCTCGATTTCGGTGGCACCAAGACGGCGCTGACCGTCGCCGACCTCCATGGCGCCCGACTGCACGACCGCACCGTCGAGACCGCCGCCGACCAGGGCGCCCGGGCCGGCCTCGAGCGCGCCGTGGACACCGCACGGATCCTCCTCGCCGGCCGCGACCCGGTCGCCGTCGGGGTGTCCACCATCGGCATCCCCGGCGACGACGGCGTGGCCCTCGCCCCGAACATCCCGGGCTGGGAGGGACTCGCCCTCGGCCGCGAACTCGCCCAGGCCTTCCCTCAGTCACGGCTGCGCCTGGCCACCGACGTGAAGGCCGCCGCCCGCCACGAGTACGAGGCGGGGGCACTGCGGGGCTGCGACCCCGGCCTGTACGTCAACCTCGGCACCGGACTCGCCGTCGCCCTCGTCGTCGGCGGCACGGTCCTCGCCGGACGGCACGGCGCGTCCGGCGAGATCGGCTACAACCTGCGGTTCCCGCAGGACGTGGGCCGCGCCGACCGCGTCCCGCTGGAGGACGTCGTCAGCGGCAAGGCCCTCAGCCGCGCCGCCCGCTCGGGCGGCGGCTCGGGCCAACTCGCCGACCACATAGGTGAGTTCCTCGACGAGCTCGCCTTCCACCTGGTCAATCTCACCATCGCCGTCGATCCCGAGCGGATCGTCGTCGGCGGCGGCATGGTCCGCTCCTGGGACGCGCTGCACGGCAGGCTGCGCACCGCCCTCGACGCGGCCGTGCCCTATCCGCCCCCGCTCGTACCCGCCGCGTATCCGTACGAAGCGCCCCTGCTCGGGGCACTCGCGCTGGCCGTCGAGGCCGCGCGCTCCCGCATCTGACGCACCCGGCCCACGAAGGGACTGGCTGGAATGAGGCCCACGCGCATCCTCGCAACCGCACTCGTTCTCGGGCTCGCCGCGACGGCCTGCTCCGAGACCAAGCACAAGGGGTCCGACGGCAGCGACAACAACTCCTCCCAGAGCAGCGGCCCGCGCAAGAAGGGCGGCACCGTCACCATCGCCAACACGGCGGGGCAGACCTGGACCTGCAACTTCAACCCGTTCAACCCGGCGGTCTACAACACCTCCATCGGCTTCGTCTACGAACCCCTGATCTTCGTCAACACCCTCAAGGACGCGGCCGAGACCCCGATGCTCGCCAAGAGCTACAAGTGGAACGCCGACAAGACGCAGATCGACTTCACCGTCCGCTCCGGCGTCAAGTGGAACGACGGCAAGCCCTTCACCGCCAAGGACGTCGCCTTCACCTTCAACCTCATGAAGAAGGTCCCCTCCACGGACCTGTACGCCCTGTGGACCACGGCCGGACTCCGGTCGGCGACCGCCGCGGGCGACAAGGTCACCCTGAAGTTCGAGAAGGCGGCCCAGCCGTACTTCTACGCCTTCGCCCACCAGGTCGCCATCGTGCCCGAGCACGTCTTCGGCAGCGGCGCGGCGGCCCAGCACCCCGACACCTGGGTGGACAAGAAGCCCGTCGGCACCGGCCCCTTCAAGGTCGACCCGTGCACGCCCAACAACATCCAGTACACGGCCAACCCCACCTACTGGCAGCCCGGCAAGCCGTACATCCAGAAGGTCGAGTACCCGGCCTACCTGGACAACGGCCCCGCCAACCTCGACCTCGCCAACGGCAAGGCACAGTGGGGGAGTCAGTTCATCCCGGGCATCAAGCAGTTCTACCTGGACAAGTCACCCGACAACCACACGTGGTCGCCGCCCGTCCTCAACGTCAGCATCCACCCGAACCTCGACCCCTCCCACAAGATCACCAGCAATCTCAAGGTGCGCCAGGCGCTCTCGTACGCCATCGACCGCGAGAAGGTCTCCAAGATCGGTGTGGGCGGTCAGGAGCCGGCCGCGAACCAGTCGGGCATCGTCACGCCGACGTTCGACAAGTACTTCGACAAGGCGGCCGTCGCGAAGGCCGGCTACGACAAGCCCGACCCGGCCCGCGCCAAGAAGCTCCTCGGCGAGCTCGGCTACTCCCCGTCCAAGCCGCTCAAACTCAAGATCATCACGATCACCGGCTACACCGACTGGGACGCCTCCCTCAACGTCATCAAGCAGAACCTCAAGGCCGTCGGCATCGACCTCACGGTCCAGGACCTCGCCCAGCAGACGATGATCGGCCGCCTCTACACCGGCGACTACGACCTCGCCTACTACGCCCAGCAGACCAGCGGCCCCACCCCGTACTACGAGCTGCGCCAGATGCTGCACTCGGCCAACACCGCCCCGATGGGCAAGAACGCCGCCAGCAACTGGGAGCGCTACAAGAACCCGACGGTCGACAAGCTCCTCAACGAGTACGCGTCGGCCGACGAGACCCGGCAGACCGAGATCATCAAGCAGGTGTCCCAGTACATGATCGACGACGTCCCGGTGATCCCGGTCGTGGAGTCGGTGGACTGGTTCCAGTACAACACCAAGGACATCGGCGGCTGGCCCACCGAGGACAACCCCTACGCCCAGCCGGCGGCCTACAACTTCCCCGACACGGGGCAGGTCCTCACCCACCTGTACTCCAAGTCGGCCCAGTAGGCGGTGACCTGTGCGCTTCATCCTGCGCCGCCTGGGGTTCTTCCTCCTCACGCTCTGGGCGGCCCTCACCCTGAACTTCTTCCTCCCGCGCTTCATGCCGGGCGACCCGGTGGACGCGCTCACCGTGCGCACCCGCGGCCGCGTCTCGCGCGACGCGCTCGAACAGATGCTGACGTCGTTCGGCTTCAAACCGCACGAGAACGTCGCGGTCCAGTACGTCGACTACCTGGGCCACATGTTCACCGGCAACTGGGGCCGCTCCATCGGCCAGACGCTGGGCGAGCCGGTCACCTCGCTGATCGGCGGCGCCCTGCCCTGGACGCTCGGCCTCGTCGGCATCACCACGGTGCTGGCCTTCGTGCTCGGCACGTTCATCGGCACGGTGGCGGGCTGGCGCCGCGGCGGCGCCCTGGACGCCATCCTGCCGCCGATCTTCGTGGTCACCTCGGCGCTGCCGTACTTCTGGGTCGGCCTGCTCCTGATCCTCGTCTTCTCGCAGGGCACCGGCGGCCTGCTCCCCGCCAACTTCAACTACGACACCTCGATCGTGCCGGGCTTCTCACCGGGCTTCGTGGGCAGCGTCCTGTCCCACGCGATCCTCCCGGCGGCCACGCTCCTGGTCACCACGATCGGCGGCTGGATCCTGACGATGCGCAACAACATGATCACGACGCTGGCCGAGGACTACGTCCGCATGGCCCGCGCCAAGGGCCTCGGCAACCGCCGCATCATGTACGGCTACGCGGCCCGCAACGCGGTCCTGCCCAACCTCGCCGGCTTCGCCATGTCGCTCGGCTTCGTCATCTCCGGCGCGATCCTGATCGAGTACGTCTTCAACTACCCCGGCGTCGGCTACCTCCTCTACAACGCCGTCCAGAACGTCGACTACCCGCTGATGCAGGCCCTGTTCATGCTGTTCACGGTCGCGGTCCTGGTGGCCCTGCTGGCGGTCGACCTGGCGACGGTGTGGCTGGACCCGCGCGCCCGGGCGAAGGGATAGCGCCCGATGACCACCACCACCGTCACCGCCCCGCCCCCGGACAAGGCCGTCACCCGGGGCCGGGCGGGAGCGGGCCTGTGGAAGGCGATCCGCGGCAACCGCAAGGCCATGACCGGCGTCGCGATCCTGCTCGTGTTCACGGTCGTCGCCGCGTTCCCCGGCCTGTTCACCTCCGTCGACCACCCGAACGAGCTGAACTACGCGCCCCGCCTCGACCCCTCCACCGCCCACCTCCTCGGCACCACGGGCCTGGGCCAGGACATCTACTCCCAACTCATCTACGGAACACGGGAGTCGCTCGTCATCGCGCTCGTGGCCGGGGCCCTCGCCACCGTACTGTCCGTGCTGATCGGCGTCTCCGCCGCCTATCTCGGCGGCCTCGCCGACGACCTGCTGTCCCTGCTGACCAACGTCGTCCTCGTCATCCCGGCGTTCCCGCTGGTGATCATCCTCGCCAAGTACGCCGGCAAGGGCTCCCTCGGCGTGATCCTCGCCGTCCTCGTGTTCACCGGCTGGTCCTACGGCGCCAACCAGATGCGCGCCCAGGCCCTGTCCCTGCGCAACAGGGACTTCCTCGAATCGGCCCGGGCGCGCGGCGAACGCCGGTCGTACATCATCCTGCGCGAGGTCCTGCCGACGATGACCTCGCTCATCGTCGCCAACTTCCTCGGCGCCGCCCTGTACTCGGTGCTCAGCGCCGCGGGCCTGCAGTTCCTCGGGCTCGGCGACCCGAACTCCCAGAGCTGGGGCACGATGCTCTACTGGGCCCAGAACCAGCAGGCCCTGCAGACCGGCACCCCGCTGTGGTCGATCGCGCCCGGCCTGTGCGTCGCCCTCCTCGGCGTCGCCTTCGCCCTCGTCAACTACGCCTTCGACGAGATCGGCAACCCCGCCCTGCGACCCGTACGCCGCAGGGAACGCCGCCGCGAGCAAAGGAGGCGCACCCGTGCCTGAACCCCTCCTGGACGTCACCGGCCTCAGCGTCGCCTACGACACCGCCCGCGGCCCGGTCCTCGCCGTCGACGACGTCGAACTGTCGCTGGAACGCGGCGAGTTCATGGCCGTCGTGGGCGAGTCCGGGTGCGGCAAGTCCACCCTGATGTTCGCCGTCGCGGGCCTGCTCAACCCGCCCGCCCGGATCACCGGCGGCGCCGTCCGCTTCCGCGGCGAGGACCTCGTCACGATGAGCGAGCGGGACCTCAACGCCCTGCGCTGGCGCGACTTCTCCGTCGTCCTGCAGAGCGCCATGAACGCCCTCAACCCGGTGGCCACCCTCGCCGCCCAGTACAAGGACGCCATGGCCGCCCACGGCACCCACACCGCCGAGGAGATCCACGCCCGCTCCACCGAGGTGCTGGAACTCGTCGGCATCGACCCGGTCCATCTGCGCAGCTACCCCCACCAGCTGTCCGGCGGGATGCGCCAACGCGCCATGATCGCCATGGCGTTGCTGCTCACCCCCGACCTGGTCATCATGGACGAGCCGACCTCCGCGCTGGACGTCGTCGCCCAGCGCTCCCTCATGGTGCAGATCAAGGAACTCCAGCAACTCCTGGGCTTCGCCGTCGTGTTCGTCACGCACGACATGTCGCTCGTCTCGCACTTCTCGGACCAGCTCCTCGTCATGTACGCCGGCCAGGTCGTCGAGCAGGGCCCCACCCGCACCGTCTTCGACCGGCCCGCCCACCCCTACAGCCGCGGCCTGCTGGAGGCGTTCCCCTCCATCCGCGGCCCCCGCGTCCCGCTGCGCGGCATCCCCGGCAGCCCGCCGGACCTGTCCGCACCGCCCGCCGGCTGCCGCTTCCACCCGCGCTGCCCCCTCGTGCAGGAGCAGTGCCACACGACCGAACCCGCCCTCTACCAGGTCGGCGAGGCCCACTCCCGCTGCCTGCTGCACCTCACGGAGGCCGCCCGATGAGCCCCCTTCTCGAAACGGTCGGCCTCACCCGCCACTTCAAGGTCGGCACCGGACTGACCCGCCGCGTCCTGCACGCCGTCGACGACGTCGACCTCGCCATCGGGGAACGCGAGATCGTCGCCCTCGTCGGCGAGAGCGGCAGCGGCAAGTCCACCCTCGCCCGCCTCGTCGCCCAGGTCCACAAACCGACCAGGGGCGAAATCCGCTACCAGGGCGAGCCGTTGACGTCCCAGCGCGGCCGCAGGGCAAAACTCGCCTACCGCGGCGACGTCCCCATGGTCTTCCAGGACCCCTTCTCCTCCCTCAACCCCGCCTACCGCGTCTCCCACGGAATCCTGCGCGGCCTCAAGCTCCACCGCCCCGAACTCTCGGGAACCCAGCGGCAGTCGGAGGCCGAGCGCGTCGTGGAGGCCGTCGGCCTCACCCCCGCCGTGGAGGTCCTGTCCCGCTTCCCGTACGAACTCTCCGGCGGCCAGCGCCAGCGCATCGGCTTCGCCCAGGCCCTCGCCCACCGCCCCCGGCTGATCCTCGCCGACGAGCCGGTCTCCATGCTCGACGTCTCCATCCGCATCGGCCTGCTCAACGTCATGGCCGACCTGCGCGCCACCGAAGGCGTCTCGATCCTCTACATCACCCACGACATCGCCAGTGCCCGCTACCTCTCCGACCGCATCGCCGTCATGTACGGCGGCCACATCGTCGAGACCGGCCCCACCGAGGACGTCCTCGCCCGGCCCCGGCACCCCTACACCGACCTGCTCCTGTCCGCCGTCCCCGACCCGCGCGCCCCGCTCGACATCGACGCGGCGGCCGCCAAGGCGGACCCCCCGGTCGTCATCGACCCCACCCCCAGCTGCCGCTTCCGGGCCCGCTGCTCCCTCGCCGTCGACCTCTGCCACCGGGTCACCCCGACCCTGCAACCGGTCGGCCAGGACCACACGGCCGCCTGCCACGTCACCGCGCCCCCCGAGAGCACCCCGTGACCACGCCCCCGTGGAACAGACAGCGCCTGCGCAGCAACAACGAATGGCTGCTCCTGGAGCGATTACGACACGAAGGCCCCGCCTCCCGGGCCCAACTCGCCCGCGACAGCGGCCTGTCCAAGCCCACCGTCTCCTCGGCGCTCGCCGCCCTGGAACGCGCGGGCCTGGTCCGCGAGGCCGGTACCCACACCCAGGGCCGCGGCCGCGTCGCCGTCCTCTACGAGCCCGACCCGGGCGCGGGCCATGTCCTCGGCATCGACATCGGCCGCGCCCGGCTGCGCACCGCCGTCACCGACCTGGCCGGCACGATCGTCTCCCGCACGGAGGTACCCAACCGGGGCCGCGGCGCCGCCTCGGTCGCCGACGCCGCCGTGGCCTGCGCCGAACAGGCCCTGGCACAGGCCCGGCTGGCCCCCGGGGACATCGTCCACACCGCCGTCGGCACCCCCGGCGTCTTCGACCGCACGACCGGCCGCGTCCGCTACGCCGTCAACCTGCCCGGCTGGGGCCGCCCCGGCCTCGTCGAGCGGATGAAGGCCCGCCTCGGCACCCCGCTGTCCGTCCACAACGACGCCAACCTCGCCGCCCTCGGCGAGTACACCTTCGGCACCGGAGCGGGCAGTCGCCTGTTCGTGTACGTCCTCATCGGCACCGGCCTCGGCATGGGCGTCGTCGCCGACGGCGAACTCTTCCTGGGCGCGCACGGCGCCGCCGGCGAGATCGGCTTCCTGCCCCTGGACGGCGTACCGCGCTCGGGCTCCGCGCCGCGCCGCGGCATGCTGGAGGACGCCGTCTCCGCCGACGCCGTCGTGCGCGCCGCCCGCACCCTCGGCATGACCGGCCCCCTCACGGCCAAGCGCGTCTTCGACGCCGCCCGCACCGACGACCCGGCCGCCCTCGCCGCCGTCCGCCAGGAAGGCGAACGCCTCGCCCTCGCCGTCGCGTCCGTCACCGCCGTGCTCGACCCCGACCTGGTGGCGCTGGGCGGGGGAGTGGGCCGTGGCGCCGACCTGCTGCTGGCCACGGTCCGCGACACCCTGCACCGCCTGACCCCGCTGCGTCCCCGCGTCGAGGCCAGCACGACGGGCGACGACGCGGTCCTGCTCGGCGCCCTCAGCACGGCACTGCGGGTGGCCCGCCCCCTGGTCTTCGACCGTCGCACCGCCCGGTCCCTGCCCGCGGGCACAAAACAAAAAGACCCCAGATGAACTGGGGTCTTTCGCTGTGTCCGAGGGGGGACTTGAACCCCCACGCCCGATAAAGGGCACTAGCACCTCAAGCTAGCGCGTCTGCCATTCCGCCACCCGGACAAGGTGTCTGCCGCCTTGGTGCGGGGTGTTCCCGCGGCGACACAGAGAACATTACCAGGGATTCGGAGTGGTTCGATCACGGCTCCCGCCCGCCCGGGCCGCCTGTGAACGGCACGTGACGAGGGCCTCCCGGCCTTGGGCACGAAGGCGCGGAGAGAGAGGATGAGGGGGATCCACCAGGGAGAGAGGAACAAGCGTGAGCGAGTCGAGCGAGGGCAGGGCCGTCTCCGGTCAGGACGAGGTCGTCGACCTCTGCCGAGAACTGATCCAGATCGACACCAGCAACTACGGCGACCATTCGGGCCCGGGCGAGCGCAAGGCCGCCGAGTGGGTCGCCGAGAAGCTCGCCGAGGTGGGCCTCGAACCCAAGATCTTCGAGTCGCACCCCGGCCGGGCCTCCACGGTCGCCCGCATCGAGGGCGAGGACCCGTCGCGGCCCGCGCTCCTCATCCACGGGCACACCGACGTCGTCCCGGCCAACGCGGCGGACTGGACCCACCACCCGTTCTCCGGCGAGATCGCCGACGGGTGCGTCTGGGGCCGCGGCGCGGTCGACATGAAGGACATGGACGCGATGACCCTCGCGGTCGTCCGGGACCGGCTGCGCACCGGCCGCAAGCCCCCGCGCGACATCGTCCTGGCCTTCCTCGCCGACGAGGAGGCCGGCGGCGTGTTCGGCGCGCACCACCTCGTCGACCACCACCCGGAGCTCTTCGAGGGCGTCACCGAGGCGATCAGCGAGGTCGGCGGCTTCTCGTTCACGGTGAGCGAGCAGCGCCGGCTCTACCTCGTGCAGACCGCGGAGAAGGGCATGCACTGGATGAAGCTGAGCGTGGCCGGCACCGCCGGGCACGGCTCGATGATCCACCGGGACAACGCCATCACCGAACTGTCCGAGGCGGTCGCCCGTCTCGGACGCCACAGGTTCCCGGTGCGCGTCACCAAGACCACCCGGGCCTTCCTGGACGAACTCGGCGACGCCCTCGGGACCGAGCTCGACCCCGAGGACATGGAGTCGACCCTGGCCCGGCTCGGCGGCATCGCCAAGCTCATCGGCGCCACGCTGAGCAACACCGCCAACCCCACGCAGCTGGGCGCCGGTTACAAGGTGAACGTCATCCCCGGCGAGGCCACCGCGCACATCGACGGTCGCTACCTGCCGGGCCACGAGGAGGAGTTCCTCACCGACCTCGACCGGATCCTCGGCCCGAAGGTCAGGCGCGAGGACGTGCACGCGGACAAGGCCGTCGAGACCGACTTCGACGGGGCGCTCGTCGCCGCCATGCAGTCGTCGATCGAGGCCGAGGACCCGATCGGCAAGGCCATCCCGTACATGCTCTCCGGCGGCACCGACGCCAAGTCCTTCGTGGAGCTTGGCATCCGCAACTTCGGCTTCGCGCCGCTGCAACTGCCGCCCGAGCTGGACTTCGCGGGCATGTTCCACGGTGTCGACGAGCGGGTCCCGGTCGACGGGCTCAAGTTCGGCGTCCGGGTGCTCGACCGGTTCATCGACGCATCGTGACGAGCTGCTCACGTCAACCCGGCGTGATCCCAACAATCGTCCGCACGTGCGCACTTGACTGAAAAGAGTGAAAGGAACCATAGGCTCGTAGCCCCATTACTTCCTCCTCGTTACAGGGAGTGCAGTCCGCGGCTGGGACTGCATTGCCAACAAGGAGGAATAATGATCAAGAAGGTCGTCGCTGCTGCGGCTGCCACTGGTGGTCTCGTGCTCGCTGGCGCGGGCATCGCCGCTGCCGACGCCGGTGCCCAGGGTGCCGCCGTGAACTCCCCCGGTGTGCTGTCGGGCAATGTCGTTCAGGCTCCGATCCACGTGCCGGTGAACATCTGCGGCAACACGGTCTCCGTGATCGGGCTGCTGAACCCCGCCTTCGGCAACGCCTGCATCAACAAGTGACGCTGTTGTGCCTCACCCCTTGAGGGTCTGAGTCCGCCGGCCCCGGAGTGCGCGCCATGCACTCCGGGGCCGTCGGGCATTCGGCACGGGGCACACCGTCCCGTGCTCGGGCAAAGTTCTAAGGCAGGGAAAGCTATGCGACAGGTCACGCGTAAAGGCCTGATCACCGTGGCGGCCGCGACCGGCGTGCTCGCCGTATCCGGCGGCTACGCGCACGCCGACTCGGGAGCGAACGGAAGCGCGTCGGACTCACCGGGCGTCGCGTCCGGCAACTCGATCCAGGCTCCTGTGAACGTGCCGGTCAACTTGTGCGGCAACACCGTCAACGTCATCGGGCTGCTCAACCCCGTGACGGGCAACAGCTGCGCGAACACCTCGGACGGCAGCGGCGCCGGCAGCGGCACGCACAAGCCGTCCGGCGGCGGATCGCACGCCGGTGGTCACACCGGCGGTTCACCCGGCGTCGGCTCGGGCAACCACGTGCAGGTACCGATCGAGGTACCGGTCAACGCATGCGGGAACTCGGTCAGCGTGGGCGGGATCGGCAACGGCGCCTACGGCGACGACTGCGCGAACCCCGGCGGTGGGACCACCACCACGCCGCCCGGCGGCCCCGAGCAGCCGCCGTCGACCCCCGGCACGCCGCACCA
>NZ_JAAGMG010000877.1 GCF_010548525.1 Streptomyces sp. SID14478 | reverse complement strand
GGCGCGGGCCTTCGCGGCCGCGCTGCAGTGCGTGTCCCCGGACCGTGCGCTCGGCGGCGCCCCCGGCTGCGGGTTCTGCGACGGCTGTCACACGGCGCTGCTCGGCACGCACGCGGACGTCTCGGCGGTCGCCGCCGACGGCGCGCAGATCCTCGTCAGCGACATGCGCGACACGGTCCGCAAGTCGTACACGTCCCCGGCGAACGGACGCTGGCAGGTGATCCTCGTCGAGGACGCGGAGCGGCTCAACGAGAAATCGGCGAACGCGGTACTGAAGGCCGTGGAGGAGCCCGCCCCCCGCACGGTGTGGCTGCTGTGCGCGCCCTCGGTCGAGGACGTGCTGCCCACGATCCGCTCCCGCTGCCGCCTGCTCACCCTCAGCACTCCCGCCGTGGCCGCCGTCGCCGACATGCTCGTACGCCGCGACGGCATCGAGCCCGACGTGGCGGCGAACGCCGCCCGTGCCACCCAGGGCCACATCGACCGGGCCCGGCGCCTGGCCACCGACCCGCGCACGCGGGAGCGCAGAGCCGCCGTGCTGAAGGTGCCGCTGCGCGTCGAGGACGTGGGCGGCTGCCTCAAGGCCGCGCAGGAGCTGGTGGACGCGGCCGCGGAGGACTCCAAGCAGATCGCCGAGGAGGTCGACACCAAGGAGACCGAGGAGCTGAAGGCGGCGCTCGGCGCGCAGAGCGGCGGGCGGATGCCGCGCGGCACGGCCGGGGTCATGAAGGACCTGGAGGACAAGCAGAAGCGGCGCCGCACCAGATCCCAGCGCGACAGCCTCGACCTGGCCCTCACCGACCTGACGGGCGTGTACCGGGACGTGCTCGCGCTGCAGCTCCGCTCGCGGGTGGCGCTCGCGAACACCGAGATCCAGGACACCCTGGAGCGGCTGGCGCGCAGCACGTCACCGGAGTCGACGCTGCGGCGCATCGAGGCGATCGGCGCCTGCCGGGACGCACTCGACCGCAATGTCGCGCCGCTGCTCGCGGTCGAGGCGATGACGCTGGCGCTGCGGGCCGGATGACTCCCCGGGCGGCCAGGCCCCCGCCCCGCCCGCGGGCACACAAAGTGACCCGCCCGGCGCGGAGGGTTACGCTCGCCCGATGTACTCCAGGCGCCACCCCTTCACTGCCCGCCGCCGCCGGTTCGCTCCCCTCACCGCGGCTTCCGCGCTGTTGCTGGCCGCCATCTCGGCCTGTTCGCCCGGGAGTTCGCAGACCGCGGGCGCCTCGCTCGCCGCGCTGCCCAGCTCCGATGAGTCCCGGCTGAGCGCCTACTACGACCAGAGCCCGAAGTGGCGCGAGTGCGGCGCCCCGGGCTTCGAGTGCGCCACGCTCAAGGCGCCGCTCGACTACGACGAACCGTCCGCCGGTGACATCGACCTCGCGGTCTCCCGCCACAAGGCCACGGGTCCCGGCAAGCGCCTCGGCTCGCTCCTGGTCAACCCGGGCGGCCCCGGCGGCTCCGCGATCGGCTACCTCCAGTCGTACGCGGGCATCGGCTATCCGGCGCAGGTCCGCGCCCGCTACGACATGGTCGCCGTCGACCCGCGCGGCGTCGCCCGCAGCGCGCCCGTCACTTGCCTCGACGGCAAGCAGATGGACACGTACACGCAGACCGACGTCACTCCGGACGACACCGGCGAGCAGGACCGGCTGACCGCGGCCTTCAAGAAGTTCGCGTCCGGCTGCGAGACGCACGACAAGACCTCCGCGCGCGTCCTGCGGCACGTCTCCACCGTCGAGGCGGCCCGCGACATGGACCTCGTGCGCGCGGCCGTCGGCGACGAGAAGCTGAACTACGTGGGCGCCTCCTACGGCACCTTCCTCGGGGCGACGTACGCGGGGCTGTACCCGGACCGGGTCGGCCGGCTGGTGCTCGACGGCGCGATGGACCCCGCGCTCTCGGCGCGCGAGCTGAACCGGCAGCAGACCGCCGGGTTCGAGACGGCGTTCGCGTCGTTCGCGAAGGACTGCGTGGCCCGCGCCGACTGCCCTCTCGGCACCGGAACCCCGGACCAGGCGGGCGAGCGCCTCAAGTCCTTCTTCACCGCCCTCGACCGCACCCCGATCGGTACCGGCGACCCCGACGGCCGCAAGCTCGGCGAGGCCCTCGCCACGACCGGGGTGATCGCCGCGATGTACGACGAGGCGGCCTGGCCGCAACTGCGCGACGCGCTCTCCTCGGCCATGAAGAAGAAGGACGGCGCGGGCCTGCTGGCGCTCTCCGACAGCTACTACGAGCGCGACCCCGACGGCACGTACACGAACCTGATGTTCGCCAACGCCGCCGTGAACTGCCTCGACCAGCCCCCGTCCTTCACGTCCCCGAAGGAGGTCGAGGAAGCTCTGCCCTCCTTCGAGAAGGCCTCCCCGGTCTTCGGCGCCGGCCTCGCCTGGTCCTCCCTGAACTGCGCCCACTGGCCGGTCCCGCCCACCGGCGAACCGCACCGCATCACCGCCGACGGAGCCGCCCCCATCGTCGTCGTCGGCACCACCCGCGACCCGGCCACCCCCTACCCCTGGGCGAAGTCCCTGGCCGCCCAGCTCTCCTCCGGCCGCCTCCTCACCTACGACGGCGACGGCCACACGGCGTACGGCCGCGGCAGCGACTGCATCGACGGCGCGATCGACACCTACCTCCTCACCGGAACCCCGCCGACGGACGGAAAGCGCTGCTCGTAGCCGGTTCCGGCTGGTCAAAAAGGGGGGACGGAGCACCCCGGGGGAGCGTGTAGGATTGGCGACGTTGCTGACGCACTCCGGTGCGCGCGGCGGCGCCGCCTTAGCTCAGATGGCCAGAGCAACGCACTCGTAATGCGTAGGTCTCGGGTTCGAATCCCGAAGGCGGCTCTGTAGAAGCCCCAGAACTCACTCGCCGTGATCTGGGGCTTTTGCCTTTCCTGGGCCCGGCACTTATGTCGTGCGCGGGCCGCCCCACCGGTGTTCCGGGGCCACCCTGCCGGCAGCCAGGTCGAGCAGCACGTGGGCCGTCTCGGTCGGGTCGACCAGTTGGTGCAGGTGGGCGCCGGGCAGCTGGGCCACCTGCCAGTCGCGGGCGCGGGCCTCCGCGGCCATGGGCTCGTACGGCGGGCCGAAGAGCAGGTACGAGCAGGGGTGGTCGGGCCAGCCCGCGGGGACCGGGACGTGCTGCTCGTAGTAGGTCAGGGGGAGGGTGGGCTGGTCGGCGACGACCGTGCGGCGGGTCTGCGGGTCGGGGAACATCGGCGCGACGTCGGCCTCGTCCCACCAGTCGGTCCAGCGGGGCAGCGTGCCGTTCACCGCCAGGGGGCGCAGGAAGGCGAGGAGTTCGGGCGGGGCAACGGGCGTCGGCCCGGTGCGGTCCGGGAGCGCGGCGTCGACGAACACCGAGGCGGCCACCGGGTGGTCGAGGGCCTCGCGGATCGTCGGGAGGAACAGGCCCGCGTTGCTGTGCGCCACCAGGACCAGGGGCCGGTCGCGGCGCACCGCCCCGAGTCCCGAGCGGACGGCCGCTGCGATCCCGGGCCAGAACGGGGGTTCGCCGGCCGCCACGTCACGCAACGCCGGCACATGCGCCTCGTGCCCCGTGGCCATCAGCCGCTCGGCCACCGGCTGCCAGGTGGAGGGGCCCACCGACGGGCTGTGGACGAGGACGAAGACCGGGGCAGGGGGAGAGGGAGGCATGGGGGGATTTTCGCGCGTGGCGTGCGCGGGTGCCGGGTTCTCTGCCGAGGGCGAAGCGCGGGGCGAGCCGGCTGTCCGTCGGCCCGGGCGTTTTCGACCCCGCGTACGCCGTGGTCTTGAGCTGCGGGTCGGGGAGTCGGTCGGCCTCTGTGCAACATTTCCGCGGGGTCGCCGCATTTATCAGGTGTGGGTGACAGACGGAGGGGGAGAGCGTCGCGATGAGAGGGTCGCTTGAGGGGGCGTTCCGGGAGTTCGCCGAGGCTCGTACGGGGCAACTGTTCCGGTCCGCCTGTCTGTTGACCAGTGGTGATACCCATCTCGCCGAGGATCTGGTGCAGGAGACGCTGGGGCGGATGTACGTCGCGTGGGGGCGGTCCGCGGTGCGGCTCGGCAATCCGGCGGCGTACGCGCAGACCGTGCTCGTGCGGGCCTTTCTCGCGCATCAGCGCCGCCGTTCCGCGGGGGAGCGCCCCTCGGACTCCCTCCCGGAGGCGGCGGTCGCCGGGGCCGGTGATGCGTCGCTGCGGCTCACTCTCCTCGATGCGCTGCGTCAACTGCCGCCGAAGGACAGGGCTGTTGTCGTGCTGCGCTACTGGGAGGACCGCTCGATCGAGGAGACGGCCGACGTGCTGCACCTCAGCTCGTCCGCCGTGCGCACCCGCAGCAGCCGCGCGCTGGCCCGACTGCGTGCCCAACTCGGCGGAAATATTGGGGAGTTCGCCGCCTATTGAGTGGCCCGACGGGGCGGCCCGATGGGCGGCTCGATGGGCGGCCGGCTGAGCGATCTGTTGAGACCTGTTGAGAACTGCTGAGGGGCCTGCTGACAGGCCCGTTGATCATTCGTATACGCAGACGGGAGTGCCGGGATGACCGGGACGGACGACAACCGGGACGACAGTCGGGACGTGTTCGAGGGTGGGCTCGGCCTGGCGTTGCGGCGCGCCGGGGAGGGGTTCTCCGCGGAGGGGCGGGCCCTCGTCGACGGCGGGGTGCTGCGCGGGCGCCGCCGGCTGCGGCGCAGGCGGACCGGTGCGGTGATCGGGAGCGTGGCGGCGCTGGCCGTCGTGGGGCTCGGGACGTCGTACGTCGCCGGGGCTTTCGACGCCGGCGGTGCCACCGGGCGGGGCGGGGTCGCGGCGCGGACGAGCGCTGCCCCCACCAAGGCCCCGGGCAAGGCGCCCGGCAAGCAGGGTGGTCACGGCAGCGCGCCCCAGCTCAGCAAGGACAAGGTCATCGCCGTACTCGAAGGACTGCTGCCCGAGGGGAAGGTGAGCGGGCGGGAAGGGCGCGGCACCGCCGATCGGCTCGGGCCGCTCGCGCACCTCGTGTACGACGACGGCCGAGGCAAGGGTGCCATCGGCGTCAGTGTGGGCGCGGTCGACCCGGACGGTGCGGCGGTGGAGGAGCAACTGCAGTGCCCCGACAAGCGGTTGGTGCCGTACGACGCGTGCACGAGCGAGACGCTCGGTGACGGGTCGAAGCTGCTGCTGATGCGCGGTTACGAGTATCCGGACCGTCGCGTCGACACCAAGATGTGGCACGCCTACCTCGTGACGCCCGAGGGGTACACGGTCGACGCCGGCGAGTGGAACGCCGCCGCCGAGAAGGACGCTCCCGTCTCCAGGGACCAACCGCCGCTGAGCATGGCGCAGTTGAAGGCCCTGGTGACTTCGTCGAAATGGCGGCCCGTGATGGAGGCCGTCGGCACGGCGGCGCCCGAGGCACTCGCGCAGCCGCCGGCCCTCGGCACCGACAAGGCCGCCATCCTGAAGAAGCTCAAGGGGTTGCTGCCGCAGCGGGCGAAGGTGACCGCGGAGGGAGGACAGGACGCCGGGTACGCGTATGTCGTGGTCGACGACGGCAAGGGTGCGACGCTCGTCCAGATCAATGTGCAGTCCGGCATGAACGATGTGCGGGGGGATCTGTTCGGGTCCGACGCGGAGTTGCTGCCGGACGGCACCCAGGTGGCGACGCGCAAGGGGGACGGGGACGACAAGGGCGGCGCCGGCATCGTGATGTGGACCGCCGACACGATGCGCAAGGACGGCTTCCGGGTCGCCGTGTCCGCGTTCAACTCCGGATCGCAGACCACCGACGCGACGCGCGCCGAACCCGCCCTGACGATGGCCGAGTTGAAGAAGATCGCGCTGTCGCCGCAGTGGACCCAGGGGTAGTCGCAGGTGGGTTCAGGGGGTGGTCGCCGTGGGCCCGGAGGTAGCCGCGGTGGGCCTAGGGAGTGATCGCCGTGGCTCGTGGGTGGCCGTGGTGGGCTCAGGGGGTGGTCGGCGTGGGCCCCGGGGTGGCCGTGGTGGGCTCAGGGGGTGGTCGGCGTGGGCCCCGGGGTGGCCGTGGTGGGCTCAGGGGGTGGCGGAGGTGGGGTCAGGGAGTGATCGCCGTGGGCTCGTGGGTGGCCGCGGTGGGCTCAGGGCGTGGTCGTCATGGGCCCGTGGGGAGTCACCGTGGGCCCCAGGGAGTCGCAGAGGATCCACGGTCGGTCAGCGGCCCAGCGGCCCAGCGGCCGAGGGTGGGGGGCGGGTCATTTCGCGTCTGCATAGCACTCCACCACCGCCGTGGTGAACGGGAACCGCACCGGCGTCTCGCCGAACGTCAGGCGCCCCGCGAGCTCCGAGGCCTCCCGGATGGCGTCCGCCACCCGGGGGGCCTCCGCCTCGGGGCAGTGCACGATCACCTCGTCGTGCTGGAAGAACACCAGCTCGGCCGCCAGGTCCGTGAGGGAACGGCGCAGCGCGGCAAGGACCAGCAGGGTCCAGTCGGCGGCGCTGCCCTGCACCACGAAGTTGCGGGTGAAGCGGCCGCGCGCCCGCGAGTTCGAGGACGCGTAGCCGTACGTGAACTCGCCCTCCGCACCCGCCCGTTCGGGCTCGTCCTGCGGGAGCCCGGCCTCTTCGGCCTCGGCGGAGCCGACCGCGGGCGGGCACGTCCGGCCCAGCCAGGTGCGCACGAGGCGGCCCTCCTCGCCGGCCCGGGCCGCCTCGTCCACGTACGCGACCGCCTTCGGGAAGCGGCGGCGCAGCAGGGCGAGGTTCTTCAGGCCGTCGCCGGAGGTCTGCCCGTATATGGCGCCGAGGACGGCGAGCTTCGCCTGGGCCCGGTCACCGGAGAACGCCCGGTCCGAGACCGCCTGGTACAGGTCGGTGTCCTGGCCCGCGACCTCCATGAACGCCGGGTCGCGGGAGATCGCGGCGAGCACCCGCGGCTCCATCTGCGCGGCGTCCGCGACGACGAGGCGCCAGCCGGGGTCGGCGACGACCGCGCGGCGGATGACCTTGGGGATCTGCAGCGCCCCGCCGCCGTTCGTCGTCCAGCGGCCCGAGACCGTGCCGCCCGGCAGGTACTCGGGTCTGAAGCGGCCCTCGCGTACCCAGTCCTGGAGCCAGGACCAGCCGTGCGCGGTGTAGATCCGGTACAGCTTCTTGTACGCGATCAGGGGCTCCACCGCCGGGTGGTCGATCGACTCGATCGTCCAGCGCCGGGTCGAGGTGATCTTGATGCCGGCCTCGGCGAACGCCTTCACCACGTCCGCGGGCAGGTCGGGGCGCACATGCCGGCCGAACGCCGCCGACACCTCGTCCGCCAGCTCCGCGAGCCGCCGGGGCTCGCCGCCACCCGCGTACCGCTCGCCGAGCAGCTCCTGCAGCACGGCCCGGTGCACGTCGGCCCGCCACGGCAGCCCGGCCAGGCGCATCTCGGCGGCCACCAGCATGCCCGCCGACTCCGACGCGGTGAGCAGCCGCATCCGCTCGGGC
>NZ_JAAGMG010000838.1 GCF_010548525.1 Streptomyces sp. SID14478 | reverse complement strand
TCACCGACGCCCCCGTCGGGCACGGCCCTGTCGGTCACCGTCAGCCGGACCGGCAGCACCCTCTCGGGCACGCCCTCGGCCCGGACGGCCACCTCGCCCCCGTAGCGGCCGGGCGCCGTGCCGTGCGGGACGTGCGCGAGGAACCACAGGGCGCACACCCCTCCCGCGGCCACGTCGACCCGTCGCTCGAAGGTGCCGCCGCGCGCGTCGCTGCCGCCCCGGCTGATGCAGCGCACCTCGAACGGCAGCCCCCGCACCTGTGCGCGCACGTCGTCGAGTGCGGCCGCGGCGAACACCCCGACCTGGAACGCGTAGTGCTCGCCCTGGTCGGCGGTGCCCTCGAACGCGGCGAACGGCGTCCCGCGCGCCCAGCGTGCGGGCAACTGCGCGTACCGGCCGAGCGGATGCGCCCGGTCCTCACCGAACAGCAGCAACTCGGCTTCCGGGAAGGCGGCGTCGAGCTTCGCCCGCTCGGCCCGGGTCGCCGGGAAACCCAGCGGTGCGAACGAGTCCACGGCACTCGCCGCCTCGTAGCGGAACGCCGTCGCCCGCGGCAGTCCGGCCCAGGCGTCGGGGCCGTCGAGACCGTGCGTGTGCACCCACTGCGGGTCGGCGGTGGCCGTGGGCTGCCGGTAGGCGGCCTGGGGGTAGTAGGCCCGGCCGGTGTGCGCGTAGGGCAGGTAGTGCACGGCGTACGCGCCCGGACCCTCGACGGGTGCGAACGCGATCCTGCCGCGCTCGGCGCTCACCTCGACCGCGACGGTGTTGCGCACGCGCCGCCCGGACGGTGCCCGCACGATCACGTCGACGAGTGACGGGTCCGGGTCCTGGCGCCGCCACGGCAGCTCCGCCGCACAGACCGGACCCGTCTCGTCGACGCGGACGAGGATCCGGTGGTTCCCGTACACGTCGCAGTCCCAGTCACCCACCCCGCAGGCGAGGTCCGGATGGCCGTGACCGGCCGCGAAGTCGGCTTGCTGCGCCGCGAATTGCTCACCCATGCGTGGCCCCCAGAGGCACTTTTATTAGGTAAGTTGCTCAATCACTCCGGGTCACCCTGGGGAGTCACCGATCATGCTGTCAAGGGGGACGCCTTGGATCGGGGAGAGCCGCAACGATGAAATCCACGCACCACGACAAGAGTGGTGATCCTTCGCTGCTGCGCCGCCTGAACGCGGCCGCGGCGCTGCGCGTGCTGCGCGAGCGCGCGGAGATCACTGTGCCCGAACTCGCCGCACTGATCGGCGTGTCCCGGCCCACCGCGCAGGACCTGACGGCGCAACTCCTGCGCGAGGGACGCCTGGTGGAGCTGGAGCCGGGCATCGGCGGGGTCGGCAGGCCGGCCCGCCGCTTCCGCTTCCGGGCCGAGGCCGGGCACGTCGTCGGCGTCGACATCGGCGCCCACAAGGTGCTGGCCCTCGCCACCGACCTGCTCGGCCGCACCGTCGCCGCGCACCGGGTGCCCGTCACGCCTGAACTCCCCGCGCCACAACGGCTGGAGGCGGTGCGCGCCGCCCTCACCGGCGTGCTCACCGGGCCCGCGAGCACGGGGACGCGTCCTCTCGCGACCGGCATCGGCACCAGCGGCATGGTCGACACCGCGGGCCGCGTCGTCACCGTCAGCGACTCGCTGCCCGGCTGGAGCGGGATCGACCTCGCGGCCGAACTCGCGGGCAGCGCACCGGGATCCGTGATCGTGGGCAACGACATCCAGCTCGCCACCCTCGCCGAGGGCACGGCCGGTGCCGTCGCCACCCGTGACGACTTCCTGTACCTGTACGTCGGCAACCGGCTCGGCATCGGCCTGTGGCTGAACGGCGGGCTCCACCGCGGCCACCACGGCGGCGCCGGCGAGATGGTGACCGGCGACGGCTGGACCGTCCCGTACCAGCGCCTGCTCGACTGGTTCGCCGGCCACGGGGGCGAGGAGCGCCCCACCCGCGAGAACGCGGCCCGCGCCGTCGTGGTCGCCGCGGCAGCCGGCGACGGAGGAGCCGCGTACACCCTGCGCGCCTTCGCCCGCGCCCTCGCGGAGAGCCTCACCCGGCACGTCGCCGTCCTCGACCCGCAGGCCGTCGTCCTCGGGGGCGGCATCTCGCGTGCGGGCACCCTGCTCAGCGAGCCGTTCGCCGAGCGCCTCGCCGCGCTGAGCCCCTGCCCGCCGACGGTACGGACCTCCACGCTCGGCGAGGAATCGACCGCAATAGGGGCAGCCCGTCTCGCACTGGAACACATCGAACACCCCGCGTAGGAAAGTCCAAGCCCCGGCGGCGAAGAGTCCAACTTCCCAGGGCCGGAAGGCGGTTGACGCGCCTTCCGGCCCCTTCCATGATGACTCTCCAATTCGGAAAGTTGCCTTCTAAATTGGCGATCCCGTCCCGTCGGTGGGAGAACGCGTGTCATCCCCTGCAACTCAGCGGCGCCCGCGCGCCGCCTCACCTCCCGTGGCCGCGGCGCCCGCCGCCGAGCGCAAGACCAGGAGACGCCCGCCGCTGTGGCGCCGGATCCGCAACAACTGGGTGATGCTCGCCCTGATGGCGCCGGGCCTGCTGTTCTTCGTGGTGTTCTTCTACGTCCCGATGCTCGGCAACGTCGTGGCGTTCGAGGACTACCAGCCGTTCATCGGCTTCAAGGACAGCGCCCTGGTCGGCCTCGCCAACTTCCAGGAGCTCTTCGCCGACCCCGCGTTCTGGGAGTCGGTCCGCAACACCCTCGCCTTCGCCGCGCTCCAGCTGGTCTTCTTCTTCCCGGCCCCGCTGGCCCTCGCCCTGCTGATCAACAGCCTGGTCTCCAGCCGCGTGAAGAAGTTCGTGCAGAGCGTCGTGTACCTGCCGCACTTCATCTCCTGGGTGCTGGTCGTCGCCCTGTTCCAACAGGTGCTCGGCGGCGCGGGCCTCATCTCCAACTTCCTTCGCGACCACGGCCTTTCGGCTCTCGACGTGATGACCGACCCCTCCACCTTCCCGATGCTGATCACCGCGCAGGTGATCTGGAAGGACATCGGCTGGGGCATGATCATTTATCTCGCCGCCCTGGCGAGCGTCGACCAGAGCCTGTACGAGTCCGCGGCCGTCGACGGCGCCGGCCGCTGGCGCCGCATGTGGCACGTCACCCTGCCCGCGGTGCGCAGCGTCACGATCATGCTGCTCGTGCTCCGCCTCGGCGACGTCCTGTCCGTCGGCTTCGAGCAGTTCCTGCTCCAGCGCGACGCGGTCGGCCCCCGGGCCGCGGAGGTCCTCGACACCTACGTCTACTACCACGGCGTGGTCTACGGCGACTGGGGCGTCGGCGCCGCCGCCGGCCTGGTCAAGGGCGTCGTCGGCGCCCTGATGATCTGGGGCGCGAACCGGCTCGCCCACGCCTTCGGAGAGCAAGGGGTGTACTCCAAATGACCTTCCCCCTCACGCTGTTGAGGCCCCGCCCCGAGGACACGCGCCCCGCGTGGGAGGAGGAACCCTCGCGGCTCGGCAAGGCGTCGAAGGCCGTCGTCCTGACCGTGCTCTGCGCGGTGATGATCCTGCCGTTCCTCACGGTCCTGTCGACCAGCCTCGCCTCGCGCGAGGAGATCACGCAGTCCGGCGGCTTCGTGCTCCTCCCCACCCACCCGACCTTCGAGGCGTACACGACGATCCTCTCCGGCGGCCTCGTCACCCGCGCCGTCATGGTGAGCATCGGCATCACCGTCGTGGGCACGACGCTCTCGCTCCTGACGACGATCGGGCTCGCCTACGCGCTCTCCAAGCGGGGCGTCCCCGGCAGCAAGCCGGTCCTCCTCCTGGTCCTGTTCACGCTGCTGTTCGCGCCCGGCATGATCCCCATGTACGTCCTCGTGAAGGAACTCGGCCTGCGCGACTCCTACTGGTCGTTGATCCTCCCCGGCCTCATCAACGCCTTCAACCTGGTGGTCATGCGGGCGTTCTTCATGAACATCCCCGAGGAGCTGTACCAGGCGGCCCGCATCGACGGCGCGGGGGACTGGCGCATCCTGACCCGTATCGTCATCCCGCTCTCCAAGGGCGTCATCGCGGTCGTCGGCCTCTTCTACGCGGTCACGTACTGGAACGCCTTCTTCAACGCGATGCTCTACCTCGACGACTCGGGAAAGTGGCCCATCCAGGTCGTGCTGCGCAGTTACGTCGTCCAGGGCAAGTCGCTCACGTCCGACCAGCTCGGCGTGAACCACATGGCGCCGCCCCAGTCCCTCTCGATGGCGGTGGTGATGCTGGCTCTGCTGCCGATCCTGCTGCTCTTCCCGTTCCTGCAGAAGTACTTCAGCAAGGGTGTGCTGACCGGCGCCATCAAGGGGTGACGCACCCCGCCCGACCCCACCCCCCTTTCCTCTCTTGGAGTTGCCCCATGAGCAGCACCGGTCTGTCCCGACGACACTTCCTCGGCGTGAGCACCGCGGTCGCGGCGGGCGCCGCCACCTCCTTCCTCACCGGCTGCGGCTCGTCCACCGCAGGGAAGGGGGAGGCCGCGTCGGCCAAGGTGAAACTGCCGTCCTACGTCCCCTTCGCCAAGATCAAGCCCGACCTCGCGCCCAACGCCAAGGGCCTGTCGGCGGGATTCCTGTCGTATCCGAAGGAACTCGTGCAGAGCGTCGCGAAGGTCCCCGGCGACGGCTCCAAGGTGTCGATGCTCACCGAGATATGGGTGCAGCCGCCCTCGCCCAAGGGCTCCAACGCCCACTGGAAGCAGGTCAGCCGCAAACTCGGCGTCGACCTCTCCGCCATCCTCGGCACGGACCCCGGCTACGAGGAGAAGTTCCCGGCGATCGTCGCGGGCGGCGACCTGCCCGACCTGATGTGGATCCCGCCGAACCAGGGCCTGCAGCACATCGCGCAGCTCCTGGAGGCCAAGATGGCCGACATCACCGAGTACGTCTCCGGTGACGCCGTCAAGGACTACCCGAACCTCGCGAACATGACCCCGGCCCACTGGAAGACGGCCGTCGTCAACGGCAGGATCTGGGGCGCCCCGAGCCCGTATCCGGCGATCGGGCAGGTCTACGGGGGCAACCCCGACATCTGGGCCAAGGCCGACGGCTTCTCGGCGTCCGGCACCGCGGAGTTCATGGACAAGTGCAAGGAGGTCACGGGCGGCAACGTCTGGGCCCTCGAACCGATCTACGTCAACGCCGTAGCTGTGCTGAGCCAGTGTTTCGGCGCCCCCAACAAGTGGGGCCGCGGCAAGGACGGCGCGGTCACGTACTGCATGGAGTCGGAGGGGTACCTGGAGGCCCTGAACTTCGTCATCAAGCTGAAGAAGGCGGGGGTCTTCTACCCGGGCGACCCGAAGATGGCGGACGCCTACCTCAAGCTCGCCCAGGGCCGCATCGGCGCCTGCGTCTACGCGAACCCCGAAGGCGCCCGCAACAACACCCGCACCAACGACCCGAGGCTGGGCGCGGAGATCCTCCTCCCCTTCGACGCCGACGGCCACCGGGCCAACGCCCACCTGCACGCGTTCGGCACCATCGGCTACACAGCCATCAAGAAGGGCAGTGAGAAGCGCGTACGGATGCTGCTCGACGTGCTCAACTACCTTGCGGCGCCCTTTGGTTCGAAGGAGCGCGAGTTCCTGGAGTTCGGCGCCGAGGGCACCGACTTCACGTACGACAAGGACGGCTACCCGCAGCGCACCAAGAAGGGCAAGCAGGAGGTCGAGGGCCTGTGGAGCGGCCTGACCACGGCGACGACCGCGCCCTTCGTGCTGGCACCCTCGTATTTCCCCGGCACCCATGCGGTCCAGGACGTCCGCGACATGTACGGCGTCGAGCAGAAGCTCCTCAAGACGGCCATCCCGAACGCCACGGTCGGCCACTACTCCGATGCGTACACCGAGCACTTCGGCCGCCTGCAGACCGAAGCCGGTGACCTCGTCAACGACATCGTCGCGGGCCGCAAGAAGATCAGCGAGTGGAAGCCGTTCTGGAAGGAGTGGGGCCCCAAGGGACTCGACCAGATGAAGCAGGAGTTCCAGAAGTCCCTTGCGGCCAACGGGGAGTGACTAGGTATCAGAGCTGCGGGCGAGCTCGGAGCGCTTGTACGAGTAGCCGAAGTAGACGCCGAGGCCGATCACGAACCACACGGCGAACCGCACCCAGGTCTGCCACTGCAGGAACGTGATCAGCCAGATCGAGAACACCACGCCGAGCGCGGGCACGACCGGCATCCCCGGCGTGCGGAACGTGCGCGGCAGCTCCGGCTGCCGGTAGCGCAGCACGATCACCGCGACGCACACCACGACGAACGCCAACAGGATGCCGATATTGGTCAGTTCGGCCGCCTCGCCGATCGGCAAGAACCCGGCGATGGCGGCCGACGCGGCCCCGACGATCCACGTCACGCGCGTCGGCACGTGCCGGGTGGGGTGCGTCTTCGCGAACCACTTGGGCAGGAGGCCGTCGCGGGACATGGAGAACCACACACGGGTGACTCCCAACATGAACGTGAACATGACGGTCAGAATGCCGATGATCGCGCCGACCGCGATCACATCCGCGAGCCCGCTCAGCCCCGCCGCCTTGAAGGCGGTCGAGAACCCGCTCTCCGGGTCGATGTCCTTGTAGTTCTGCATGCCGGTCAGGACCAGGCAAGCCAGGACGTACAGCACCATCGAGATGGCGAGCGAGTACAGGATCGCCTTCGGCATGTGGCGCTGGGCGTCCTTCGACTCCTCCGCCGCCGTGGACATCGCGTCGTACCCGAACACGGCGAAGAACACGGTCGCCGCGCCCGTGAAGGCGCCGCTCACCCCGAACGGGAAGAACGGCGTGTAGTTGCCCGTGTTGATGTGGAAGAAACCCACGCCGATGACGAGCAGCACCACGAGCACCTTGAGGACGACGACGACCGTCTCGAAGCGGGCCGCGTTCCTGATGCCGAGCGTCAGCAGGTACGCGATGAGGAGGCAGAGCGCCGCGGCGAACAGGTCGACCTTGTGGCCGCCGCCGGTGCCGGGAGCCCCCAGCATCCAGCGCGGCAGGTCCACGCCCATCTCGCCGAGCAGGAAACTGAAGTACCCGGAGATGCCGATCGCCACGACGGCGACGATCGCCGTGTACTCGAGCAGCAGGTCCCAGCCGATGAACCAGCCGGCGAGCTCGCCGAGGACCGCATAGCCGTACGTGTACGCGGACCCGGCCTTCGGGATGAGCCCGGCGAACTCGGCGTAGGACAGGGCGGCCGCCGCGCTCGCCACCCCCGCGATGAGGAACGAGACGAGCACCGCGGGTCCCGCCGTGCCGTTGGCCACCGTGCCCGCGAGGGTGAAGATGCCCGCGCCGATGATGCCGCCGACGCCGATCGCGGTGAGCTGCCACAGGCCCAACGAGCGTGTCAGCTGGGAGCGTTGACCGCCTCCGCCGCTCTCGGCGTCCTCGATCTGTTCGATGGGCTTGCGGCGCAGCACGCCCTGCCCCATGCGTGGTCGTGGGGGAATGGCCATGAGCTCACCTCTTCGCAGACGTGACGGCTGATGGCCGATCATGATGCACCCGTGACGTCGGGGGCGGAAGACGGCACGCCCCACGCACAGGAGTGGTGGTTACGGCACGACGGTGACCGGCCAGCGGCCCGCCTTCACCAGACGCACGGCCACCGAGCCGACGATGCGGTGCCCGGCCTGCTCGGAGGCGCCCACCACGACGGCGTCGGCCTTGAGCTCGTCGGCCGCAGTCACCAGCCCGTTGAACGGGTCGCCGCGGAACGTGTGGAACTCCCAACGCACGTCATATATGTCCTTGACCCGCTCCGTGGCCTCGCGGATCTCCGCGATGAGGTTCGAGGCGATCTCGTCGGTCGTCTCCGCGACGGGGACGCCGAGCGCGGCCCCGGCGGCCATCACGGGCTGTACGTAGACGACGGCGAGCAGGGATCGCTGCCGTCGGGCCAGGCCTCCGGCGTAGGAGGCGGCGCGGAACGAGGATTCGGAGCCGTCGACGCCGACGACGATCACCTTGGGGCCGTCGGTACCGCGCTCGAATTGGTGGGGCTGCTCATCGGTCACGCGCAGAGGTTAGCCGAAAGGCCCAGGTGGGGGCACCGGCGGGGCGGACCGGATTTCTTCGTTCCGTCGCGGGCCGAACGGGTGCAATCGCGCGTCCCATCCGGTGGTCGTGTGCGCGGCGGAGCCGACTCCGTGTGACGCATAAAGCATGAAAAAGGACCAGAAGGCCCCCGGGCGTCGGGCATTGCTGCGTGGTTTCACCGCCGTCGGCATGGCCGCCCTCACCGGTTGCGCCGCCACCGACCGTGCGCGCACCGTGCCCAGCGCGGGCCCGAGTGCCGCGCCCGCCGCGGGACCGCCCGCCG
>NZ_JAAGMG010000782.1 GCF_010548525.1 Streptomyces sp. SID14478 | reverse complement strand
GCCGAGGCGGGTGGCGACGACGGTGATCCGCTCGCGGACGGGCCGCTGCGGCGCGGCCCGGTGGTCGAGGAGCAGTGCGAGGAAGCGGCGGCCCGCGGCGGTGTGCGCCTCGTCGAGCAGGATCAGCGGCCAGGGTTCGCGGTTCCAGCGGCGTACGCCGCCGTAGGCCGCGGCGACCTCCTGGAGGAACGCCGCCATGAGGTCGGTCTCGACGGCCCGGCGGTAGTCGCCGCCGCGGTGGAAGCGGCGGCCCACCTCGACCAGCGCGTCCCGGGCGTCGTCGGCGTCCTGCGCGTCCTCGGCCGTGGGGTGGCGCCGGTCGTACCACTGGCGGGCGGGGCCCAGCGGGCGCAGCGTCTCCAGTTCGCGCAGCACGGCCCGGGTGACCGGCAGGGAGTCGACGTCCTCCGGGTCCTCGGCGCCCCCGGCGGCGGGCTCGGTGTGGGCGGCGATGGACGCCTCCACCTGCGCGGCCCATTCGCGGGCCACCTCGCGTTCCTCGCCGGTGCGCAGTCCGCAGGCGAGGAGCAGCCGGGCGTGGCGGGCGCAGACGGCGTCGCGCTCCTCGGCGTCGCCGGCGTGCCAGCCGGACACGGCGAACAGGCCGGGGACGAGGACCGGGAAGCGGGCGAGGTCCGGTGTGAACGCGCACACCAGCCGCTCCATGATCTCCACCAGGTCGGCGGCGCGCACCGCCTCCGGCCCGCCTGCCGGGACCGGCCGGGCGGTATCGGGCCCGGCGGTCGTGCCCGCGGGGACCACTCGTACGTGGGCGAGCGGCAGCCGTCGGTGGTAGTTCCGGGCGAGCCCGTCGAGGACGGCACTGCGGCCCGTGCCGTGCTGTCCGGTGAGCAGGACGACCGGTACGTCGTCGCCGAACTCCCGCTTCTTGCGGGCCCGTTCGTCATAGGCGAGGCCGGTGAGGGAGGGCACCAGGGAACGCACCACGGGGTCGCGGGCATACAGAAACGGCACTCGCGACCTGCCCATCAGAAGTGTCCCGGTTCCCCTCGGTACGGCTCCGGCCCGACCGCGATGTCACGACGACGTGACCACCGCCCGACCATGACGTGCACAACTCCCTCTCGTGTCAGCGAACTTACCCGCGTAGACGATCTCCCGCCACGGGGACGGTCACGGATGCGGATATATCTCCAGTCCGACCTGGGCGGGCAGTTGCTCGGCCGCGCTCACGTTGCGCGAGTACGCGAGGCGCACCCGGCGCAGCGCCGTCATGGCCTTCAGGGACGACAGGTCGATGTCGGTGCCCTGGGTGAGGTGGAGTTCCACCAGGCCGGGCAGCCAGCGGGCGATGCGGCGCAGGGAGACGGGCGCGCCGGGCTTCGCGTACACGTAGAGGTGGGTGACGGCGGAGATCTCGGCGCGCTGGCCGAACAGCAGCACGCTCAGCTGCTCCGGCGACAGGGTCAGGGTGCGCAGCGTCGCCACCTCGGCCAGCGCCTTGCCCCAGTCGTCGGGGAGCAGCTTGTCGCCGGCCTCGTGCAGGCGCAGCTCCTCCAGTTTCGCGGCGCGGACGATGTCGCCGAGTTCGACGGTGCCCGGGGGCACCGCGAGGACGCGCAGCCGGTCGAGGTAGGGCAGTTCGGCGATGCCGCGCCAGGGCACGTCGGCCCCGACGTGCAGGGCTTCGAGGCCGGCACAGCCCACCAGGTCCGACAGCGGTTCGAACTGCGGCAGGTCGGCGAGGGCCAGGCTGCGCAGCCGGGGCAGCCCGGTGAGCGGCGCCGGGTCCGTGAGGTTGCGGCAGCTCTGCAGGGTCAGCTCTTCGAGGGCGCCGAAGTCGTCGAGGAACGTCAGGTCGTCGACGCGCAGGGCGCCGCGCAGCCGCAGTTCGCGCAGCCGTCCCGGGTCGAGGGCGGCGCGGATCGCCTCGGGGTCGAAGTCGCCGTGGATGCCGACGCGTTCGCAGCCGGGCATGGCGGCCAGGGCGGCGAGTTCGGCCGCCGAGCGTACGGTGACGGACTCTTCCGGGGCGGTGGCGAGCAGCGGCCTGATGATCTCCTCGGCGTACGCCTCGGTGTCGAACCGGTCCCAGTGGCCGAGGAGTTGGGCCCGTACCGCGGACTGGCGGGTGTCGAGGAACTCGCGCAGCCGCGGGATGGCCGCGTCCCCGCCGATCTGGCAGATCGCGTGCACGGTCGCCAGTTCCTCGTCGCCGTCGAGTGCGTCGGGGGGCGGCAGGAGGCCGAGCAGGAGGGGTCCGGTGCGGGCGAGCACGCGGGCCTGACGCAGGCTGCGGGGCGGCAGCATGCTGGCCGCCTCGGACTCGATGGTCTGCCGCACGGCGGGCTCCAGGCGGGTCGCCTGCTCCAGGGAGGCGAGGGCGAGCAGGCGCAGGCGGGCCTGGACGGTGACGTCCTTCTCGCGGTTCCCCCGGTCGCTCAGCCGCATCAGCAGATCGGCGCGCCCGTTGTGATCGGCCTGTGCGACGGCCATCTGGACCACGTCCTCCCACTGGTCTACGTGAGCGTTCTTCACCAGCATGCCGAAGTCCCGCTCCTCCAATACAGCCTTGGCGCCGAGGTAGTCCTGAAACGTGCGGTGCACGAAGTCGACGCCTCCCGCGGTGGCCTCCCGGAGCAGACCGGAGCGTTCGAGGAGGTACTGGAGGGCGTCCTCGGGCTCTCCGAGCCCTGCCAGGCTGGGCACTTGGGGCTGCAGGCGCCGCATCACGTCGACGGCGTCCTCCCGCTCGATCTGCGTGCGTTCGTTGCGGATCAGCCAGTAGGCGAGGCGCTTGAGCGGTTCGGTGGCGGCCTCCTCGTCCAGTTCGGGTGCCCCACCACGACCGTACAACTCCCGCTCTGTGTCCCGCCGTTCGAGCAGCATGGACAGCGCCGCCTTGTAGAGCGCCGCGCGGCCGCGCGGCAGGAAGCCGCGCCGCTCGCGGTGCAGGGCGCAGATCAGGCTGCACATCAGGGGGTTGGTGGCGAGCCGGCTGAGGCCGGGCGCGGCGCGCAGGGCCTGGATCAGCTCCTCGTCGCGTCCGGGCAGGGCGTCGGTCGCGGTGTGCCAGCGCCGGATGAAGTCCTTGAGGTCCGCGGGGCGCAGCGCGTCCAGGGTGATCTCGTGGAACCCCTCGGCACTCAGCCAGCCGGGGCCGAGCGCGGAGGGGCGGGTGGTGGCGAGCCAGAGGTTGCCGGGGAAGACGGCCAGGAGCTCGCGCAGCCAGGCGCGGGCGCGGGTACGGTCGGCCTTGGGGATCTCGTCGAGGCCGTCGACGAGGAGCAGGCCGCGGCCGTTCTGCAGGACCCGGGTGGCCCACCCGTCCGGTTCGGTGCCCACCAGCGGGCAGCCCATCCAGCGTAAGAAGTCCTCGGGGAGCGGTAGTTGGGCGCCCTTGCGGGCGAGGGTGCGCAAGGGAAGGACGAAGGGGACGCGCCCGAGGAGCTGCGGCATGTTGCCCGGCACGCTGTCCTGCTGCGCCGTGGTGATCGCGAGCCACTGCACGAGGGTCGTCTTGCCGGTGCCCGCGAGACCGTGCAACAGCACGCGGCCGCGGGTGGCGAGGGCCGCCTCGACACTCTGCTCCACGCCGGACTCGCGCTCGGCGTCGGCCGTCCCGTCGGTGTCGTCCGCGGCGGCCGGCGCGCTGACGGCGCGCAAGCTCAAGTAAGCGGATTCCAGGGGCCATTCCTGACTGCTTGGATCGCGCAGATCGACGCCGTAGATGGTGAGCATGCCGTGCCGCTTGACGACGTAGCGCGCGTAACTCTCCTCGAAACGTCCGTCGAGCGCCGCCCAGTCGTCGCCCGACACCCGGCGCAGCACGACGTCCAACGTGGCGTGGACTTCCCGTAGTTCACGCGCGTCCTCAAGGCGCGCCCGCGCCTCGAACCCGGGGCGCTGCGTGAAGAACCGCACCAGGTGCACGCACGCCGTCTCCAGGAGCCTGTCGTGGAAGAGGGCGGCGTCCGCGGTGAGCAGGCGGCGGGTGCCGGGCCCGGACTGCCGGGACAGCGCGGCGGCGAGCTTCTCGGGCCCGAGCAGGAAGAGCTGTACGTCGTCCATGTCCAGCTCGCCGAAGGCGTACAGCGTCCGGGTCAGGGCCTGCCCCACGGCGTCGCGTTCGTCGTCCTCGATCGGCTGCTCGCGCGGGCCGGCCGCGCTCACCCCGCGCTCCACCAGCTCGCGCGCGAGCCGGTGCAGATCGTCCCGGCTGACGGTCGGATGGTCCCCCACGAAGGACAGCACGTGCCTTATCCGTACGGGCCGTTCGGTGAACTCGGCGCCCGGCGCCTTGGCGGGCGGCAGCACGAGCCGCTTCAACAACGGCACCACCACCGCGGACGCGATCTTCAGTCCCACTGTGCCCGGTTCCACTGCCACCCCCGTCGGTGTACGTCCCTCCACCATAGGACGCCCACGTCACACGCAGGGCTCCGTCTCCGGGCCACCTCGCTCGAACTCGCACCACACGACCTTGCCCGGGTCCCGCTCACCGACGCCCCACTTGTCCGCGAGCGCCCCGACCAGCAGCAGGCCCCGACCGCCCTCGGCGTCCCGCGCCCCGCGCGGTACTGCGGGCACGCCATCGCCGCTGTCGTGCACTTCGAGGCGCAGCACGTGGTCGTACGCCAGCACCCGCAGGAGGAAGCCCCGGCCCGGCGGGACGCCGTGGACCAGCGCGTTCGTCGTGAGCTCGCTGACACAGAGCAGGATGTCGTCCGCGCGATCCCGGGTGCCCCAGTCGGCCAGTGCCTGACGGGTGAACTCCCTGGCGGCGGGCACGGATTGGCGTTCGCGGCGGTAGAAGTGTTCGCGGGGTTCGTCGTTCATGGGCAGCAATGTCGCGGAGCGTGATGGACTGACGGCAGTGCGTCGACCCCGACGGATTTCTTGTCGGGGTTCGAGTGGGGTCGAGCGAGAGCGGGGCGGGGACATTGACCGTCATGAGCACCGGGAAGCGTCCGCCGAGGAATCCGTCGGCGATGAGGATGGTCGGACAGCTGGTCGCCCTGTTCCGCAAGTCCGCCGGGTTCACTCAGGCGGCGCTCGGGAAGCGGCTGGTGGTCGCGGAGGCGACCATCGCGGCGATCGAGCAGGGGCGGCGGCCGTTGTTGCCGGATCTTGCGGACGCGATGGACCAACTACTGGACACCAAGGGTGCGTTGGCCGTCGCCGTGGCCAACATGCCGGAGATCGACCAGTTCCCGCTGTGGGCCGAGTCGTACATCAAGCACGAACGTGAGGCCATCGCCCTGTCCAAGTACGACGCGGTGGTCATGCCTGGCCTTCTGCAGTCCGAGGACATGGCTCGGGCCGTGCTCCGCGAGCGCGTTCCGGCCTACGATCCCGACGAGATCGAGGCCAAGACCGCTGCCCGGATCGAGCGGCAGACGATCCTGCACCGGAAGGTCCCGCCCACGGTCAGCTTCGTCATCTGGGAGCCGGTGCTCCATTTGTCCGTAGGCGATCCGCAGGTCCGCCACAGGCAGCTTCGGTACGTGCGCGAACAGTGCGAACTCCCCGGCCTGACCGTGCAGATCCTCCCGCAGAGCAGTCGCCACCATGCCGCCCTCGATGGCCCCTTCACGCTCCTGGAGACCCCCGACCACCAGCACCTCGCTTACACCGAGACCCAGCGCGGCAGCCAATGGGTCGCCGACCGCGACGAGGTGTCCATCCTGGAACGCAAATATGCGATGCTGCGATCACAGGCCCTCAGCCCGCAAGACTCCATGGGCCTGCTGGAGCGCCTGCTAGGAGAGCGATGAGCACCGCACGGCACTGGTTCAAGTCGAGCTACAGCGGCAGCGAAGGCGGCGACTGCCTCGAAGTCGCCTACGACTGGCAGAAGCCGAGCCGCAGCAGCGACGAGCCCACCGCCATCCACATCCGCGACTCCAAGAACCCGGAGGGCCCGTGCTTCACGGTTGCCCCGGGTACCTGGACCGCGTTCCTCAACGACCGTTCCTGAGGCGTCACTTCCGCCAGAACAGGTGATGCGTCACCCCACTGTCGCTGGGCACGACATCCTCGTGGAACCGGTCGCGCAACTCGTCCGGCGACTCCCACAGGCGTGAGCCCGAGCCGAGTTCGATCGGGGAGACCGCCACGTGCAGGGTGTCGACGAGGTCGGCGTCGAGGAACTCGCGGACGACCGTCGCGCCGCCGCCGAGGCGGACGTCCTTGCCCTGGGCCGCGGCGCGCGCCTGCTCCAGGACCGTGGCGGGGTCGCCGTCCACAAAGTGGAACGTGGTGTCGGAGAGCGTGAACGACGGGCGCAGGTGGTGGGTCATGACGAACACCGGCGTGTGGAACGGCGGTTCGTCGCCCCACCAGCCCTGCCACTCGTGGTCCTCCCAGGGCCCGCGCTGCGGGCCGAACTTGTTCCGGCCCATGATCTCGGCGCCGATGTTGTGGTGGAAGTCCCGCGTCAGGTAGTCGTCGAGGCCGCGGCTGCCGCCGGGCTCGGTCCGGTTGGGCCAGCTCGCCGTGGCCCCGGCCCACGCGAACATGGTTCCCGGGTCGGCGTGCCCGAAGGGGCGCTCCAGGCTCTGGCCCTCGCCGGCGCCGAAGCCGTCGCTGGAGACGTTGAAGTTCTGGACGCGCAGCAGCTGCTCCGTCATGTGCCTCTCCCGTACTCGTGGATGTTCTCCGGGGTCGACTCTGCCGGAAGCGGGTGCTCATCGCCGCGAAAGCCACGCGATGGCGCCGCCGAGTGCCAGGCAAACGCCCGCGAGCCCCCACAGCAGCGCGTGAAAGGCGGCGTCGTACGGGTGCCCGGCCCCGACCAGGGTCGCGAGCACCGACCCGTACACGGCGACCGCCACCGCCTCGCTGCCCAGCCGCAGCGTGTTCACGAATCCGGCGGCCATTCCGGCGCGCTCCGGGGCGACCAGCGCGAGGGCCTGCCCGTCGACGAGGCCGGCCGACAGGCCCATGCCCGCGCCCGTGACGAGCATCGGCACGGCCACCACGGCGATGGCGACGTGCGGCGAGAAGAGGAGCAGACCGAGGTCGCCGGCGACCAGGCAGGCGAGGCTCGTGAGGATCAACACCCGTGCCGGGACGCCCCGTTCGACCAGCTTGGCCGCGACCACCGGCGAGACGAGGACCGGCAGCGTCAGGAGCAGCATCAGCCAGCCCGCCGCCGAGCCGTCGCGGCCGGTGACGGCCGTGAGGTAGCTCGGCAGGTACGTGAGCAGTGTGACGAAGCCGAAGGACGCCGCGACCGGGACCAGTGCGAGGCCGAGGAACCGGCGTTCGCGCAGCAGCCCGAGGTCGAGCACGGGGTGCGCGCTGCGCCGCTCCACGCGCACGAAGAGGGCCAGCGCCGCGGCCGATGCCGCGAACAGGGCGAGCACCCCGGCGCTCCCCCAGCCCCACTGCGAGGCCTGCACGATCCCGGTGGTCAGCAGCACCGCGGCGGCGACGAAGACCGCGCTGCCGGGGAGGTCGAGCCGTGCTGATCCTCGTACGGAGGCCGGCACCGTCCGCGCGATCACCGGCACCGCGAGCAGCGCCACGGCGAGGGCGACCGCGTGCAGGGCGAACACCCAGCGCCAGCCGACGCCTGCCACGAGCTGCCCGGCGAGGGTCGGGCCGAGCGAGACGCCGATCCCGGCGACGGCTCCGAACAGGGCGAACGCCCGTGCGCGGGCGGGGCCTTCGTACGCCGTGGAGAGGAT
>NZ_JAAGMG010000736.1 GCF_010548525.1 Streptomyces sp. SID14478 | reverse complement strand
CATCACCCCCGTGCTCGCGGCGGCCGTCGCCCTGGCCGACCCCCTGCTCATCGTCGTCGGCGGCGCCTGGGGCCCTGCTCTCGCGGGCGACATCGACGAGCACTTCCGGCGCGGCCCGCGGCCGGTCCCGCTGTCCGTCGCCGCGCTCGCCGACCCCGAACTGACCGGCGCCCGCGCCCGGGCCGTCGAGGAACTGAGAGCCCTCGTCGTCCGCACGGCCCACCCGGCCGACACCCGACCGACTGACCACCCGTAACTCCCGCACCCAGGAACGACATTGACCACGCAGCACGACCACCCGGACATCCGCCTCGTCGTCACCGACATGGACGGCACCCTCCTGGACGCCGACGGGCGCATCCCCGCGTCCCTGTGGCCCCTCCTGGACGAACTGCACCGGCGCGGCATCGTCTTCTGCCCGGCCAGCGGTCGCCAGTACGCCACGCTCGCCGACCAGTTCGCGGCCGTCGACGACGGCCGCATGGTCTTCATCGCCGAGAACGGCACGTACGTCGTGCGCGGCGGTGTCGAGATCAGCTCCGATCCGCTCGACCCGGCCGTCGCCTCCGGGCTCGTCAAGACCGTGCGCCACCTCACGGACGTGGGCGCCGACGTGGGCGCCGTGGTCTGCGGCAAGCGCTCCGCCTATGTGGAGCGCCACGACGAGGCGTTCATGGCGCAGGTGCGCAAGTACTACCACCAGCACGAGATCGTCGAGGACGCCACCGCCGTCGACGACGAGATCCTCAAGGTCGCCCTCCACGACTTCGGCCGCGCCGAGGAGACCACGGCGCCCGCGCTGCACCACCTCGCCGACTCCCACCAGGTCGTCGTCTCCAGCGAACACTGGATCGACATCATGAACCCCACGGCGAACAAGGGAGTGGCGGTGCGCCGCCTCCAGCGGGAACTCGGCGTCACCCCCGCCCAGACCATGGTGTTCGGCGACTACCTCAACGACCTGCAGATGATGGACGCCGCCGACTGGTCCTACGCCATGGCGGGCGCCCACCCGGACGTGCTGCGCCGAGCCCGCCGCCAGGCGCCGCCGCACACCGAGAACGGCGTGGTCCGCACGATCCACCAGGTCCTCGGCCTTGCCGATCCCGACCGGCGGGAGCCGGACACTACCCATCGCGGTGCGCCTTCCCTTGGCCGATCCGACAACACCGGCTCTCACCGTTAGGAAATGCACCGAACACCGCGGGCGGCTGTCCGTTCAGCATGGTGTGCGCCACACCACTGGGCGACGGACGGAGGGCACACATGTCGGGAACGATGCGGCGCCGCACGGTGACGGGAGCCGCTGCCGCGGCGGCGGCACTCAACGTGGTCGGCGCCGCCGCGGGACGGTCCCCCGCGGCGGCCCGGCCGTCCCGCAGAGGGGAGCACACGACCGTGCGCGAACTGAGCGTGGCCAAGGCCCTCGCATCCGCATGGGCCCAGACGCTCGCCGAGATACCCGGCCAGGGCGTGCAAGCCGTGCTGCTCCGGCGCGGTCGCCTCCTGTGGTCGGCCCACCACGGCATGGCCGTCGGCAACGTCCACCCGGCGCTGCCGGTGGACGACAACACCCTGTTCAATTACGGCAGTTTCGGCAAGATGATCCTGGGAGCGTTCGCCCTCCACGAGGCGGAGAAAGGCACCGTGGATCTCGATGCCCCGATCTCGCGGTACGTGGGGGACACCGTCGCGGGGTCGCGCCAGGTGACCCCGCGCATGCTCCTGGCCCAGATCACCGGTTACGGCAACGTCTACGCGGACCCCGACGTGGTCCCGCTCTTCCCGCCCGGAACCGAAGGCGCGCCGCCGGGCACCGGCCCCAGCCGCTACCGGCCCGACGCGCCCTTCACCTTCGCCCAGTTGAACGCCGGCATCCACGCCCCCGACCGCCCGGGCGCACGCTACGAGTACCAGAACACCAACTTCATCATCCTCCTGCAGGTCCTGGTGAAGACGCTCGGCGGTGAGGCGAGGACGCAAGCGGAGATCGCCCGCTTCCTCGCCCGGGCCGGGTCGGTGGCCCCGCAGAACGGTCGGCGGATCACGCAGGATCGCTCCGCGCGCCACACCCTCCAGCACTTCGCCCACGGATACCATCCGCTCCCCGACGGGCTCGGCCTGCAGGACTACAACACCGCCTACGGCGCCACCGGGGTGCCCACCGACTCCTTCGGATTCCCCTTCGGCGACGGCCTGTTCGCCGGGACCGCCCTGGGCGCGGCCCAGTTCCTGGACGCCCTCTTCAGCCGGAACAAGCTCCTCGGGCACGCCACCGTCGAAGCGATGACCGAACCCAGCAAGCAGGCCCGGGCGGCCGGTGCCACGTACGGGCTCGCCACCGAGAGCACCGTCGTGGACGGGGTGACGTGGCAGGGCCACCCCGGCACCTTCGGCGGATTCACGTCGAGCGCGTACACCGACATCCCGCGACAGGCCACCTTGGTGGTCCTGACCAACCGCGACCGGCCGGCCCCCGTCGTCTCGGACGAGATCTGGGCCGCCCTCGCCACGGCATACGCCGCGGCCCTGAAGTAGCTTGCCGTCGTCCGCGGCAGGGTCGGGCGACGGGGCCCGGGCCGCTCGGCGGGGCAGTACCGAGTGCGGTCAGTGCCCGGCGAGCAGCTTCACCGCGACGACTCCGATACCGATCACGGAGTTGAGCGCGGCGGCGACCAGCGCGCCGAGCGGCCCCGCGCCCACCCGCCGTCCGCCCGCGAACCCCCAGGCGGCCAGCGCGGCGACCTCGGTGCCCACCGAGATCCACAGCGCCGTGGTCAGTTCGGCCGCGCCCAGGGCGGACAGTCCGATCAGCAGCAGCGGACTCACGGCACTCGTCAGCAGCGGGCTGGTGGTGAACAGCGTGTGCCGGATCTCGTGCCGGTTCGGCCACCTGCCGTGCGCCACCGGGACCGCCTGCAGATCGGCGACGAGCGTCGCGAGCCACAGGCCGAGCGCGGTCACCGCGACCGAGACCGCCGCCGCCACATGCGCAGGATGCCCGCTCTGCGCGAACCCCACCAGCACGGCCAGCAGGGTCAACGACGCGTAGATCCGTTCCTTCAGCCGCTCGCGCAGCACGTCCGCACGCTCCTGCGCCACCGCTTGCGGTGACATGCCCTCAGTCATGGCGGCACCCTAAGCGGGCCCCGCCCGCCACCTCGGCCGCGACAGGCACCCTGTGCGGATCGGGGACCGTACGCGAGCATGGGCCGCATGACGGCGAGGACGGCGGACCGGTGCCACCCGTGCGACAGGGAGGCCGAGTTCGCGCTGCTGCCGCCCCGCGAGCGGATCGCGAACGATGCGCACTGGCGCGTGGTGCACGCCGTCGACTGCGCGCTGCTCGGCTGGCTGGTGCTCCTGCCGCGGCGCCACGTCACCGCCGTGCACGACCTCACCGACGCCGAGGCCGCCGCCCTGGGGACGTGGCAGGTACGGCTCTCCCGGGCCCTGCGCGACGCCACCGGATGCGCCAAGACGTACGTCGTGCAGTTCGCGGAGGCCGAGGGTTTCGGCCACGTCCACTTCCATGTCGTACCGCGATCGGCCGACCTTCCCGCGGCCCAACGGGGCCCGGGAGTCTTCGATTTCCTCCGGGCCCCCGCGCGGGAGCAGGTGACCGCCGCTGCCGCCGACCGGTTCGCCCTGGAACTCCGCGGGCGTCTGTGAGCGCCGCGAGGCAGGCCGGATCACGCCCCTGGATTGGCATGGACCTGCTCATGATCCCTCGCTAGGCTCCCCACCAACAGCCCGCGGGAGCGCTCCCAGTCCGTCTTCCCCGGCTGTGCTTCCGGGCTGTCCTGTTCCACCCCCACATCACTGGAACAACGAAGGGCCGAACCGATGAGACGTACCAGAACCCTGCGCACCGTCCTGTCCGCCCTGCTGGTCACCGGCGCCTGCGCCACGGCCGGTTTCCTCCCGACCTCCTCGGCGGGCGCGGCCACCCCGCACGCCGACCGTGCCCCCGCCTCCGACGGCGTACTCGCCGCCATGAAGCGGGACTTCGGGCTCACCGACCGTCAGGCGAAGGCGCGACTCGCCACCGAGAAGCAGGCCACCGCCACCGAGCGGCAGGCGCGACGGGCCGCGGGGAGCGCCTACGGCGGCTCGTGGCTGACGTCGAAGAGCGGCGAACTGACCGTCGCGGTGGCCGATCCCGCCAAGGCCGCCGCCGTACGCGCCACCGGCGCCCATGTCGAGCTCGTCACCCGCAGCGCCGCCCGGCTCGACGCCGCCAAGAAACGCATCGACGCCCTCGACGCCCCGGCGGGCGTGAGCAGTTGGCGCGTCGACTGGCCCACCAACCGGGTCGTCGTCGAGGTGCGCGCCGGACAGCAGTCCGACAACGATGTCACCCGCTTTCTCGCCGAGGCCCGCAAGGCCGGCCCGGTGAGCGTGCGAACCACGGAGCACACGCCCACCACCCTGGCCGCGGGCACCGTGGGCGGCGACCCCTACTACACCGGCAACGTCCGCTGTTCCATCGGCTTCTCCGTCCAGGGCGGCTTCGTCACGGCCGGCCACTGCGGCGGCGCGGGCCAGGGCGTGAACGGCTGGGACGGCAGCTACGTCGGCAACTTCCAGGGCTCGTCCTTCCCCGACAACGACTACGCGTGGGTCAACGTCGGCAGCGGATGGTGGACCGTCCCGGTCGTGCTCGGCTGGGGCACGGTCTCCGACCAGCTCGTGCGCGGCTCGGCCGAGGCCCCGGTCGGTGCCTCCATCTGCCGCTCCGGATCCACCTCGCACTGGCACTGCGGCACCGTGCTCGCCAAGAACGAGACCGTGAACTACAGCCAGGGCGCCGTCCACGAGATGACGAAGACGAGCGTGTGCGCCGAACCCGGCGACTCCGGCGGCTCGTTCATCAGCGGCGACCAGGCCCAGGGCGTCACCTCGGGCGGCTGGGGCGACTGCACCGGCGGCGGGGAGACCTGGTACCAGCCCATCAACGAGATCCTGGGCCGCTTCGGCCTGACCCTGCACACCGCCTGACCCGGCCCGTACGGCACGTCAATTCGCCGCGGATTCACGGGAGGTGCCCCCGCGCGTCCCTCGGCGCTGTTGGGGGCATGACATGAATGTCATGCCCCCACAGTGACGCAGGAGAATTCAGTGAAGCCCAGCAGACTCATCCGCCGCACCTCCCTGGCCACCGGCGGCGCCCTCGCCCTGGTGATCGCCTTCGCGGGCACCGCCCTCGCCGACCCGCCCGGAGCCCTGCCCGCCAACGCCGACGCGACGGAGCAGACGTTCCAGCCCGCGTTCGACTACGACACCGACGGCTGCTACCCGACACCGGCCATCGGCCCGGACGGCACGGTCAACGGCGGCCTCAAGCCGAGCGGCGCGCTCAACGGACAGTGCCACGACGCCTCGGACCTCGACAGCACCAACGGCTACGCCCGCTCCAAGTGCAACAACGGCTGGTGCGCCGTCATGTACGGCCTGTACTTCGAGAAGGACCAGGCGGTGGCGGGCAGCGGGCTCGGCGGGCACCGCAACGACTGGGAACACGTCGTCGTCTGGGTGCGGGACGGCACCGCCGAGTACGTCTCCACGTCCGCGCACGGATCCTTTCAGATCTACCCGCGCGACCAGATCCGTTGGGACGGGACCCACCCGAAGGTCGTCTACCACAAGGACGGCATCGGCACCCACTGCTTCCGCCCGGCGACCACGAACGACGAGCCGCCCGAGAACCACCGCGGCACCTGGCAGTTCCCCACCTTGGTCGGCTGGAACGGCTACCCGTCGGGGCTGCGGGACAAGTTGAGCGCGTACGACTTCGGCAGTGCCACCTTCGGTCTGAAGGACGCGAGCTTCGCCAGTCACCTCGCCGCCGCGCTGCCCTCGGGTGTGCCCTTCGACGTCAACGCCTGAACGGTGACGCGATCGCCGATGTGACAACATGTCCGGGCTCCGCTCCCGTCGCCGCATCAGAAGGGACACCAGGCCCATGGCCCGCGCCGTCACCCTCATCCGTTCCGCCGCGCTGTCCGACATCGCCGAGTACGCGTACGCGTCCACGGCACCGGCCGGCGCCCGGCTCGTCTTCCTCGCCGGCTCCTGCCCCTTGGACAAGGACGGGACGACGGTGGCGATCGGCGACTACGCGGGTCAGGCGGCGCAGTGCGTGGCGAACCTGCGCACCGCGCTCGCCGCTGCCGGCGCGGACCTGGAGGACGTCATCAGCACCCGCGTGCTCGTCGCATCGACGCGGCAGCCGGACCTGGGGGCGGCCTGGCAGGTGGTGCGGGACGCCTTCGGCGCCCACGACGTGCCGAGCACGCTGATGGGCGTCACGGTGCTCGGCTACGACGACCAGCTCGTCGAGGTCGAGGCCGTCGCGGCCGTGCTCGACGACTGACACCGCCACCGGACCGTAGGCGGCCGGTCCAACTGCCCGACAGTATGCGGCAGTTGGACCGGCCGTCGGTTCATTTCGCGGTGACCTTCACCGGCTCCGTGCCGGCGTGGCTGTGCCGCTGGGCCCAGCTCTCCAGCGCCGTCCGGCACGCGTGGTCCAGGTGGTGCAGCCCGGACAGGTTCAGCTCGACGGGACGGTCCTGCGGAAGTGCCTCCAGGCTGCCGAGGATCTTCGGCAGCCGCAGGAAGGTCGCGTTGCCCGACAGGTGCGCCTGGACCGGACCGGCGCCCTTGTCTATGACCTCCAGCCTCACGTGCGAGGCGTCCCACGCCGTCTTGACGACGGACAGTGCGATCCCGACGAGCACCCCTTCGAACATGCTGACCGCGACGATCGACACCGCGGTGACGATCAGGATCAGCGCCTCGCCGCGGTGCTCGCGCCACAGTTCCACCAGTGCCCGCACCGGGATCAGCTTGGCCCCGGCGTGCACCAGTACACCCGCCAGGGCGGGCAGCGGGATGTACGCGAGGACGTCCGGCAGCAGCGCCGCGAAGAGCAGCAGCCAGACGCCGTGCAGCACGCGCGAGGCCTTGGTGCGGGCCCCGGCCTGGACGTTGGCCGCGCTGCGCACGATCACCGCGGTCATCGGCAGCGCGCCGAGCAGGCCGCACACCGTGTTGCCCGCGCCCTGGGCGAGCAGTTCCTTGTCGTACGAGGTCCGGGGCCCGTCGTGCATCCGGTCCACGGCGGCGGCGCTGAACAGGGACTCCGCCGACGCGATGAGCGTGAACGCCACGATCGTGCCGAGCAGCGAGAGCCCGGCGAGTTCGCCGAAGGCGGCCGCGGACGGGGGCTGGATCGCCCCGAGCAGTCCGTTGACCTCGACCGTCGCCACGGGCGCGTCGAGCACGAGGGCGGCGGCCGTCGCGAGGCCGACGGCGGCGAGCGGGCCGGGGACCACCCGGGCCTGTCGCGGCAGGTGCTTCCACAGCACCAGGACGGCGACGGTGCCGACGCCCAGGGCGAGCGAGGCAAGTGCGCGGGTACTGCCCGCCGCGTCGAGCAGGGCCCCCGGCAGGCCGGCTATCTTGCCGAGCCCCGACTCCGGCGCCTTCGCGCTCAGGACCGCGTACATCTGGCCCGCGATGAGCACGAGCCCGATGCCGGCCAGCATGCCCTCCACGACGGAGACGGAGATCGCGCGGAAGTAGCGGCCGAGCCGAAGGGCGCCCATGGCGATCTGGAGCAGCCCCGTGGCCAGGACGACGACACCGAGCACCGGTAGCCCGAACTCGTCCACTGCTTCGTAGACGAGCACCGTCAACCCGGCCGCGGGGCCGGAGACTTGAAGGCTGCTGCCGCGCATCAGGCCGGTGACGACGCCGCCGACGATGCCGGTGACCAGGCCGAGCTCCGCGGGCACGCCCGAGGCGACCGCCACGCCCACGCACAGCGGGAGCGCGACCAGGAAGACGACGAGAGAGGCGGTGAAGTCCGCTTTGAGGTGAGGGTACTTGGGCATCGTGGCGCTCACAGGAGCTCGAACGTGTCGGTATCGGGGCGGTGTTCGCGCACGGCGCCGGTGTGCACCTCGTAGTACCAGCCGTGCAGCCGGACCCGGCCGTCCTCGATGCGGCGCTGGACGCAGGGGTACGAGCGCAGCCGCAACAGCTGGGTGAGTACGTGTTGTTGCACGGCCGCGGAGACCGTGGGATCCGACGGGTCGTGCGCGGCGGTCTCGTCGGCGGCGTGTGCGAGCCAGTCGCGCACGGCGGGCACCGCCGCGAGGTCGTCGCCGCGCACCAGCGCGCCGACGGCGCCGCAGTGCGAGTGGCCACAGACGACGACGTCGCGGACGCCGAGCACCTCCACGGCGTACTCGATGGTGGCGGCCTCCCCGCTGGGGTGGCCGGAGCGGTGGGCGGGCACGATGTTGCCCGCGGTGCGCAGCTCGAAGAGTTCGCCGGGGCGGGCCCCCGTGATGAGGGCCGGTACGACCCGCGAGTCGGAGCAGGTGATGAAGAGGACCTGGGGGGACTGGCCGTCGGCGAGCCGGGCGAACTCCTCAGGGCGCCGGCCGAACGTACGGGCGTGGTCGATGAGGGGCTGCATGGTGTTACCTCCTGGCGCGCCGTGGGGGCGCGTCGGGCTGGCAGGATAAGGGGGAGGGGGGAAGGCCCCCTCTCAGCAGCGGAAGACCTGCAGGGTCGCCGGCGTGAGATCCGGCACGGATCTGGCGGGGCGGCGGCAGAGGGCGCCGTCCGAGGTGCTCGGGGAGGCGGCGCGGACCCGCGGCGCCGTCGTCGGCGCGGCGGGGCGGGAGAGCTGACCGGTTCCGGCGTTCGCGCGGTGCCGGTCCCGGGTGCGCAGGG
>NZ_JAAGMG010000701.1 GCF_010548525.1 Streptomyces sp. SID14478 | reverse complement strand
TTGGCGTCCGGGGCGACGAGGGACGCCGCCGTGGCCAGGGCCACCGCGAGGAACCCGGCGTTGGCGAGGGCGGCCACGACGCGGGTGGCGAGGAGGACGGCGTAGCTCCCCGTGAGGGCGCCGACGACGTGGGCGAGCGCGAACACCGTCAGGAATCCGGCCAGCGCCGCCCGGCGCGAGCGGCGCAGCGCGAGCACCGCGGCCGGCGGCGCTCCGACGATCATGCCGACGGCGAAGGCGGACGTGAGCGATCCGGCGGCGGGCAGCGAGATGCCCAGGTCGTGGGCGATGTCGGGGGCGAGGCCCGACAGCATGAACTCGGAGGTTCCTTGCGCGAAGACGGCAAGGGCGAGCAGGTAGAGCGCGAAGGGCACAGCGGACTCCGTGACCGTACGAAGGCGAAGGTGGTCGCGGTACGGCAGTCCGGGCGATGGCAGGTGTCAGCGGAGGCAGGGACCCGAAGGGAGCCTCAACGCCGCACGGAAGAAGGCCACCGGACGGCTGCCGGTGGCCGGAGTCTGTCGGACTCGGGGGAGCTCATGCCGGGCAGCGTAGGCAGCGGCCCGGCACGGCGTCCACCGGGTTTCCGGGGGCCTCAGCGCACGAGACAGGGGCGCTTGCCGTCGAACTCCCAGCCCGGGACGAGGTACTGCATCGTCACGGCGTCGTCGCGGGCGCCCAGCGCCTTGGACCGGTAGAGCTCGTGGGCCGCGAGGAGCCGGTCCGTGTCCAGGGTGACGCCGAGGCCCGGCGCGTCGGGGACGGCGATCTCGCCGCCGACGATGCGCGGCGGCGCGACGGTCAGGCGTTCCATGCCCTCCTGCCAGATCCAGTGGGTGTCCAGGGCGTTGTACGCGCCGGGGGCCGCCGCGCCGCAGTGCGTGACCATGGCCAGCGAGATGTCGAAGTGGTTGTTGGAGTGGCAACCCCAGGTCAGACCCATGGCGTTGCAGAGCTGGGCGACGCGGACCGAGCCCTGCATGGTCCAGAAGTGGGGGTCCGCGAGGGGGATGGACACGGACTGGAGGGCCAGGGCGTGGGTCATCTGGCGCCAGTCGGTGGCGATCATGTTGGTCGCGGTCGGCAGGCCCGTCGCGCGGCGGAACTCGGCGAGGATCTCACGGCCCGAGTAGCCGTCCTCGGGGCCGCAGGGGTCCTCGGCGTAGGCGAGCACGTCGGTGAGCGGGGCGCACAGTTCGACGGCCTCGCGCAGGGACCACGCACCGTTCGGGTCGAGGGTGATCCGGGCCTCGGGGAAGCGCTCCTTGAGGGCGCGCACGGCCTTGACCTCCTCGGTTCCGGCCAGGACGCCGCCCTTGAGCTTGAAATCCCGGAAGCCGTAGAGGTCGTACGCCGCCTCGGCCTGGCGGACGATCGCGCCGGGGGTCAGCGCCTCCTCGTGCCGGGTCCGGTACCAGTCGACGTCCGCGTCCGGCTCGCGGGCGTAGTCGAGGTCGGTGCGGTCCGGGTCGCCGACGTAGAAGAGGTAGCCCAGGACGCGTACGGAGTGGCGCTGTTGGCCGTCGCCCAGGAGGGCCGCGACCGGGACGTCGAGGTGCTGTCCGAGGAGGTCGAGCAGCGCCGACTCGACCGCGGTGACGGCGTGCACGGTGGTGCGCAGGTCGAAGGTCTGGGCGCCGCGGCCGCCGGTGTCGCGGTCGGCGAAGCGGTCGCCGATCGCGCGCAGGACCCGCTTGTAGTCGCCGACCGTGGCGCCGACGACGAGGGACGCGGCGTCGCGCAGGGTCCGGGTGATCTTCTCGCCGCCGGGCACCTCGCCGAGCCCGGTGCGGCCCTCGGAGTCGGTGAGGACGACGACGTTGCGGGTGAAGTAGGGGCCGTGGGCGCCGGAGAGGTTCAGCTCCATGCAGTCGCGGCCCGCGACGGGGTAGACGGCGAACTCGGTGACGGTGGGCTGCTGCGGGGGCTTTCTCATCGGATTCCTTGCAGGCGTGGCGGAGGTGGAGGGGGGTCAGATGCCGGCCGCGTTCAGCGCGAGGACGCCGCCGAGGCCGAGGAGGGCGAGGACCGTCGTGTAGCCGGTGCGGACCTTGATGGCGTCGGGCAGCGACAGGTTGAAGTACTCCTTGAAGAGCCAGAACCCGGGGTCGTTGACGTGGCTGAAGGCGAGCGAGCCGCAGGAGACGGCGAGCACCATCAGTTCGGGGCTGACCGGCTGGCCCGCGAGCAGCGGGAGCACCACTCCGGAGGCCGTGACCACGGCGACCGTCGCCGAGCCGAGCGCGAGGCGCAGGATGGCGGCGATCAGCCAGGCGAGGACGATCGGCGAGACGGACCAGGTGTCGGTGAGGTCCTTGATGTAGTCGGAGATGCCGCCTTCGACGAGTACTTCCTTGAAGGCGCCGCCCGCTCCGATGACGAGCAGGATCATCGCCATGGCCTGGGCGGCCGAGGCGCAGGAGGCGGTGACCTCCTTCAGGGGGCGGCCGATGCGCGGGCCGAACGCCCAGATCGCGAGGACCAGGGTGAGGAGCAGGGCGATCGGGGCCGAGCCGAGGAACGCGACGGTGTGCACCAGCGGGCTCTCGGAGTCGGTCGCCATGTCGGTGACGGACGCCCCGGCGATCAGCACGACCGGGAAGAGGGCCACCGACAGGGACCAGCCGAGACCCGGCATCTCGTGCTCGTCGAACTCCTTGTCGCTGACCAGGCCGGGCGGGATGGCCGGGTCCAGTTTCCTGACGAACGGCAGGCGCGGCCAGACGAGGGAGATCGCCGCGCCGACCGGGACGGCTATGCACAGGCCGTACAGCAGGGTGTGGCCGACCGAGGCGTGGAAGGTGCTGGCCACGGCGACGGGACCGGGGTGCGGCGGCAGGAAGCTGTGCATCGTCGACAGGGTGATCGACATCGGCAGGCCGACCCAGAGCAGGTTCGTCCGGACCACCCGGACCAGGGTGAACGCGACGGGCACGATGATGATGAACGCGACCTCGTAGAACATGGTCACGCCGATCAGGACCGACGTGACGATCATGGCGAGCTGGACGCCGCGCGGCCCGAAGGCGTCCAGGAGCCGGCCGGCGATGCGCTGCGCGGCGCCCGAATCCCCCATCACCCGGCCGACCATGGCGCCGAGCCCGATGGTGAGCATCGTGTCGCCGATCTGGTCGCCGATGCCCTTGGACAGGACGTCGGGGACGGACGCCACGGGGATGCCCTGGACGACGGCGACGCCCACGGCCACGAGCAGCAGGGCGATGAAGCCGTTCAGCCTCAGCCGGGTCATGAGGAGCAGCAGGACCAGGACACTGATCCCGACCACGAGGAGCGGCATGCCAGTTCTCCCTTGAACTGTGCGGGTACTGAGCGGTGCGGGTACGCAGCGGCGGGCGGCGGGTCAGCCGACCAGGCCCAGCCCGTGGTCGAGCACCTTCTCCAGGTCGGCGAGGTCGCGCGGGCCCGGGTCGGCGAGCGGGGCGCGCACCGGGCCGACGGGCAGGCCGCGCAGCCGGGCGGCGGCCTTGACCAGGGAGACGGCGTAGCCGGGGACCCGGTCACGCAGCTCGACGAGGGGCACGTAGAACTCGCGCAGCAGTGTCGTCAGCCTCGCCTCGTCGTCGGCGCGCAGGGCGGCGAAGAAGGCGTCGGCGATCTCGGGCGCGAAGGCGTGCACGGCCGAGGAGTACGCGGGGACGCCGACGGTCGCGTAGGCGCGGGCCTGGATCTCGGCCGTGGAGGCGCCGTTGAAGAACAGGAAGCCGTCGGGGGCGGCGAGGGTGAGGCGCTGCAGGCGGTCCAGGTCGCTGTGCCCGTCCTTGACGCCGATGACGGTGGGCAGCGCCGCGATCTCGCGCAGGCTGTCGGCGCTGAAGGTGACTTGGCCGCGCTGGTAGGCGACGAGTGGCAGGCGCGTGCCGGCGGCGATCCTGCGGACCTGTTCGACCAGGCCGGCCTGCGGGGCGGCGGTCAGGTAGTGCGGCATGACGAGCAGGGCGTCCGCGCCCGCCTCCTCGGCGATCCGGGCGAAGCGCAGGGCCTGCGCCCAGCCGTAGCCGATGCCCGCCACGACGGGTGTGCGCCCGTCGGCGGCCTCGACGGTGGCCCGTACGACGGTGCGGTACTCGTCCTCGTCGAGGGAGAAGAACTCGCCGGTGCCGCAGGCCGGGAAGACCGCGCCGGGGGCGGTGGCCAACGTGCCGGTGAGGTAGGCCCGGTAGGCGTCCGGGTCGAGACTGCCGTCGGGCGCGAAGCTGGTGAGCGGGAACGACAGGACACCGCCCGCCATCCCGTCGCGCAGTCGTTGAGCGACCCGTTCGGCCTCGGTGTCCGTCGCGATCCCCACCATGAACCCCATTCCCGTATGCAGACGTCGTCTACGTATGAGAATGGAGGCTAGATCTGTGAACCTGGCATGGTCAATGGGGTGAGGGCGCCGAACCTCGTGCCTCCACGAACCCGCCTCACACCATCCGCACCCCCCGCGCCGATCCCGCGATCCCCGCGAGGAACCCCTGCGCGTGATCGGAGACGCCCTGCGTCAGCCACGACGGGTCGATCTCGCAGACCGCGACCTTCACGCCGGTTCCGGCGAGGGCGATGGGCAGGGTGTGCACCACGGTGGAGGGGAAGCTGAGGATCGTGCGGCCTATCGGGCCGCGGCGGGCGATCAGTTCGAGGGGAAGGTCCGGGCGGACCACTTCCAGGCCCGTCTCGACGGCGAGGCGGTGGAGCTTGTCGGAGCTCTCGCGGCGGTGGGCGAAGTAGCGGGTGGCGCCGTGCGCGCGGGACAGCTCGCGGACCGCCTGCAGATAGCGGTCGAGGTCCACGACTCCCGTCTCCACCAGGGACGTTCCGACCAGGTCGGCGCCGCGCGTGAGGCGGGGCGGGCCGAAGCGGGCGCGGGTCCACGCGTAGTCGTTCGCCAGGACGGCGACGTCCTCGGGGGTCTCGTCCACCGGCATGGACGTGAACAGGGAGACCGTCCGGCGGCCCGGGCGCGGGGTGAGCCGGCGCCGGGCCGAGGAGGAGACGGGGCCGAACACGATGTCGCGCGGGCCCGGCCGGCCGCCGCGCCGGTGCCAGCGCACCAGCCGTTCCCCGCGCGCCAGTTGGGAGATGAACTCCATCGTGGCGGTGCCGTCGTCGACGACGACCAGGTCGCGGGCGCGAGTGATCGTCAGCAGCAGTTGTACGTAGCGGGAGAAGGGATCGCCGATCACTATCCGCTCCGCCCGGCGCAGCGGTCCGGCGAGGCCGCCGATCGTCTGGAAGGGCGCGCCGGGGCCGCCCCGCGCCTCCTCCCAGCGGACCGTGTGGCCTTCCCCGCGGGCGAGTTCGGCCATGCGGCGCAGCTGGCCGCGGGTCATCGGATCGGTGGGCGAGAGCACCACGACGGTCGCCGTGACCTCGGCGCGGTGCGCCCACTCCAGGACGTTGAGCAGCTGGACCGGGCTCTCGACGAAGCACAACGTACTGCCATTGCCAGACATGCGACCCTCCCCAGGGACGCCGTGGCGGTCCGGCGCACCGTCAAGTGCGCCGGACCGCCCAGGAGTTGAGGATCAGACGCCGACCGGCTCACCGGCGGCGACGGCGATCTCCGACTCGGCGACGACGCCCGCGACGCGGCGCAGCTTCTTCATCGGGCCGAGCTCGGACTCGTAGACCTTCTTGACGCCGTCACCGAGGGAGGCCTCGATGGTGCGGATGTCGCGGACGAGGCGGGTGAGGCCCTGCGGCTCGACGGAGGCGGCCTGGTCCGAGCCCCACATGGCGCGGTCGAGGGTGATGTGGCGTTCGACGAAGGCGGCGCCGAGGGCGACCGCGGCGAGCGTGGTCTGCAGGCCCGTCTCGTGGCCGGAGTAGCCGATCGGGACGTTCGGGTACTCGGCCTGCAGGGTGTTGATGACGCGGAGGTTGAGCTCCTCGGCGACCGACGGGTACGTCGACGTGGCGTGGCACATCAGGATGTTGTCGCTGCCGAGGACCTCGACCGCGTGCCGGATCTGCTTCGGCGTCGACATGCCGGTGGACAGGATGACCGTGCGGCCGGTGGCGCGCAGGGCACGCAGCAGCTCGTCGTCGGTCAGCGAGGCGGAGGCCACCTTGTGGGCCGGGACGTCGAACTTCTCCAGGAAGGCGACGGCCTCGGTGTCCCACGGGGAGGCGAACCAGTCGATGCCGCGCTTCTTGCAGTGCGCGTCGATCTGGCGGTACTCGTCCTCGCCGAACTCGACGCGGTGGCGGTAGTCGATGTACGTCATCCGGCCCCAGGGGGTGTCGCGCTCGATGTCCCACTGGTCGCGCGGGGTGCAGATCTCGGGGGTGCGCTTCTGGAACTTGACGGCGTCGCAGCCGGCCTCGGCGGCGACGTCGATCAGCTTGAACGCGTTCTCCAGGTCGCCGTTGTGGTTGATGCCGATCTCACCGGTGATGTAGACGGGGTGACCGGGGCCCGCTGTGCGCGAACCGAAGGTACGGAGGCGGGAGTTGAGGACAGACATGGTGATGGCGTTCCTTACTTGTCGAGCGGGGTGAGCGGGGTCAGGGGGTCGAGGGAGGCGCCGAGGATCCAGCCGGCGATCTCCCGGATCGCGCCCTCGCCACCGGGGACGGTGGTGACGGCGCGTGCGGCGTCGCGCACGACGTCATGGGCGCTCGCGACCGCGACGGGCCAGCCGGCGACGGCGAAGCACGCGAGGTCGTTGACGTCGTTGCCGACGTAGAGCACGCGCTCGGGCGCGATGCCCTGCTCCTCGCACCACTGCTTCAGTGCGAGGTCCTTGCGGTCGATGCCGTGCAGGACCGGGATCTTGAGCTTCCTGGCCCGGGCGGCGACCACCGGGTTCACTTCCGTGGACAGGATCAGCAGGTCCAGGCCGCTCCTGCGGAGGGCCGCGATGCCGAGGCCGTCACCGCGGTGCACGGTGACGAACTCCCGTCCGTCGGAGTCGATCAGCACCTTGTCGTCGGTCTGGGTGCCGTCGAAGTCGAGGACGACCGCGTCGATGTCCTCCCGCGTGGGGAGGGTGCGCTGGTCGAAGAGGGGGGCCAGCGCGCGGGCGCGGGCCAGGTCGTGCGGGTCGTCGATCTCCAGGACCCGGGCGGGGTCGGTGCGCACGAGGTCGGTGCGGCCGAAGAAGCGGTGCCCGTGGCGGCGGAAGCCGGTGGCCTCCATGGCGTAGACGGCGCCGGTCTCCAGCAGGTCCTGGGGCCGGTCCTGGCGCATCTGGCGGAAGGCCCTGTCGTGGTTGACGCCGTAGCCGCCGCTGGTGGCCTGGGCCTCGGTGACGAGGGTGTCGGTGCCGCCCAGGGACGCGGCCCGCTCCCCGGCGATCGCCTGCGGCTCGTCCGCCGCGTCGCGCCACACGAACCCGTGGAAGGGGGCGACGGTCAGGGCGCTGTCCGCCCCGTTCGCGACGATCGCGCCGACCACCCCGTCGATGTCCTCGCGGACGAGGAAGGGGCTGGTGCACTGGACGAGCAGGACTACTTCAACGGGGCCCGCGGCCGCGCCGTGCAGCGCCTCGTGGGCGTCCATGGCGTGCAGCACGGCGGCCTCGGAGCTGGACTTGTCCCCGGCGATGGCCGCGGGCCGGGTGACGACCTCGGCGCCGGCCCCGCGGGCGACGTCGGCGATGGCCGCGTCGTCGGTGGAGACGACGACGTCCGTGACGTGCCGGGTGGCGAGGCACTCGCGCACGGCGCGGGCCACCAGGGGCACGCCGCCGACCTGGGCGAGGTTCTTGGCCGGGACGCCCTTGGAACCGCCTCGGGCGGGGATCACGGCGAGGACGCGGCGGACCACGGCCGCCGGCTCACCCGCTTCGGGATCGGTCATCTGCGCTTCTCCTTCGGGGAGTTGGGGGGTTCGGGGGTGGCTCACAGCTCCCCCATCCGGCGGATCACGGGGGCGACGCGCTGCACCCCGTGCCGGTAGGCGCCGCGGGCGGCCCGGCGCACGACCTGCCGCACGGGCCCCGGCTCCT
>NZ_JAAGMG010000672.1 GCF_010548525.1 Streptomyces sp. SID14478 | reverse complement strand
GACGCGGCCCGGGCCGTGGACGCCGCGGTGGCGGCGGCCGAGGCCGGCGTCTACGTCAGCTGAGCGTGTCCGCGAGGACCCGCGCCGCCCGCTCCGCCTCGGCGAACCCGAGGTACAGCGGCGTGAACCCGAACCGCAGCACGTCCGGCGCCCGGTAGTCCCCGACGACACCCGCCGCGATCAGCCGCCCCATCACCTCACCGGCGTCCGCACAGCGCAGCGCCACCTGGCTGCCCCGCTCGGCGTGCGCGTGCGGCGTCACGGTCTCCACCCGGCCCGCCGGTGCGTACGCCCCGACGCACTCCAGGAAGAAGTCCGTCAGGGCGAGGGACTTGGCGCGGACGGCCGCCACCGACACGTCCGGCCGCCGCCACACCTCCAGCGCCGCTTCCAGGGCCAGCATCGACAGGATGTCCGGCGTCCCGACGCGCCCGCGCACGGCCCCGTCCGCGGCCTCGTACTGCGGCCGCATCCCGAACGGCTCGGCGTGCGAGTTCCAGCCGGGAAGGGGCGAGTCGAAGGACGCCTGGTGCTCACCGCGCACGTAGAGGTAGGCCGGTGCGCCCGGGCCGCCGTTCAGGAACTTGTACGTGCAGCCGACCGCGAGGTCGACGCCGTGCTCGTCGAGCCCGACCGGCAGCGCACCCGCGCTGTGGCACAGGTCCCACACCGAGACGGCCCCCGCGGCGCGGATCGCACCGGTCAGTCCGGGCAGGTCGTGCAGGCGCCCGGAGCGGTAGTCGACGTGGTTCAGCAGGACGGCCGCGGTCCGGGAGGAGAGGGCGCCCGGCACCTCGCCCGGGGCGACCGCACGGAGCGAGCACCCCGTCATACGGGCGGCGGAGGCGGCGATGTAGCCGTCCGTCGGGAACGTGGAGGCGTCGACGAGGATCTCGTCCCGGCCCGCCGACGGACCGCCGGCCAGCCGCACCGCGCCCACAAGTGCCTTGAAGACGTTGACACTTGTGGAGTCGCCGACGACGATCTGGCCGGCCGCCGCGCCCACCAGCGGAGCGATCAGGTCGCCGATCCGCTCGGGCGCCGTCCACCAGCCGGACTCCGTCCAGGAGCGGATGCGCAGCTCACCCCACTGGCGGCGCACGACGTCCTCGACCCGGCCCGGCACGTGCGCGGGCAGCGCCCCGAGCGAGTTCCCGTCGAGGTAGACCACGTCGTCGAGGACGAAGTCGCCCCGGACCGCTGCTAGTTGGTCGGAGGCGTCGAGTTCCCTCGCGCGCTCCTGCAGATCAGACATGGGACCTCGCCGTCCACAGCTCGGGGAACACGTTCTTCTGCGCGCGCTTCTCCAGCCACGCCACACCGGCGGAGCCGCCCGTGCCCGACTTGGCGCCCATGGCGCGCCGCGTGGCCACGAGATGGTCGTTGCGCCAGCGCCACACCAGCTCGGCGACGTCCGTCAACGCCTCGCCCAGACGGGCGAGTTCGGCGCTCTCGTCCCCGGCGTACAGCGCGGTCCACACCGCCTCCACCTCCGGGGACGGCTCGTACTTCTGCGACACGTCCCGGTCCAGGACGGCCCGCGGCACCGCGTGGCCGCGCCGGGCGAGCAGCCGCAGCACCTCGTCGTACAGGCTCGGCTGGTGCAGCGCCTTCTCCAGCTCGGCGTGGACGCGGGGCGCTCCGCGGTGCGGCACCAGCATCGACGCGGACTTGTCGCCGAGCAGGAACTCCATGCGCCGGTACATCGCCGACTGGAACCCGCTGCCCTCGCCGAGGGCAGCACGGTAGGAGTTGAACTGGCCGGGGGTGAGCTGTGCCAGCGGCCGCCACGACGCGTTCAGCGCGTCCAGCTCGCGCACGGACCGCTTGAGCGCGGCCACGGCGGTGGGGATGTCGTCGTCGGCCAGGGCCCGGGCCGCGGTCTCCCACTCGTGCACGATGACGGTGAACCACAGCTCCATGACCTGGGTCGTCACGAGGAAGACCATCTCGCCGGGGTCGTCCGAGCGCAGGTGCTGGAGGTGGGTGAGGACATCGGCCTGGACGTAGTCCTCGTACGGCGTGGTGCCCGCGAAGTCGAGATGCGGTGTTGCTGCCGCGTCGTGGGACATCGCTGTCTCCTGATATGTACTCCGGGTAGCGGTCCGCCCTGCCGTTACCGGCACGGGGCCCCGGTCCCCACGTGCATCCTCCGCAATCGTCCCCCGAAACGGCAAGGGCCGCCCGATCACCTCGGTGACCGGGCGGCCCTTGCCGGCGCAGCGGGTCTAGCCGAGCGTCTGCGCGGCCGCCGGCGAGGAGTCCTTGAGGAACTGCGAGCAGCGCTCGTACTCCTCCTGCTCGCCGATGGAGCCGGCGGCGCGGGCCAGGGCGTGCAGGGCGCGCAGGAAGCCGCGGTTCGGCTCGTGCTCCCACGGCACGGGCCCGTGGCCCTTCCAGCCGCTGCGGCGCAGCGAGTCCAGGCCGCGGTGGTAGCCGGTACGGGCGTACGCGTACGACTCGACGACGTTGCCCCGCTCGAACGCCTCGTCGGCGAGCTGCGCCCAGGCGAGCGAGGAGGTGGGGTACTTGGCGGCGACATCGGCGGGGGCCGTGCCGTTCGCGAGGAGCTCGCGCGGCTCCGGGTCGTCGGGCAGGTGGGTCGGGGGCGGTCCCCCGAGCAGGTTCTCGTGAAGGCTCATGGGTTCCAGTCTGCTGCATCGGCGCGGACGCCTGCCACGGCCCTGACGAGCGCCTCGATCCCCGCCTCCGCCTTGCCCCGCGGACACCCCAGGTTCAGCCGCACGAACCCCGGCTCGCCGTACGTCCCGCCGGGCATGATCGCGACCCGCTCCCGCTCGACCAGGACGCGCTGCAGCCCGCCGTCGGCCACGATCCCCAGCGGGCGCAGATCGATCCAGGCGAGGTACCCGGCGTCCGGGACCCGCCAGCCGAGCTCGGGGAAGGCGTCCTTGAGCCGCTCCTCCAGGAGCAGCAGATTGCCGTACGTGTACGCGCGCAGCTCGTCGAGCCAGGCGCCGCCCTCGCGGTACGCGGCGACGTGCGCGGTCAGCGCGAGCACGGCCGGGGACTCCAGGCCCTCGTCGTGACCCATCCGGCGGACGAACTCGGCGTGCTCGTCCGGGTCGCCGACGAAGCCGTAACTGCCGCTGAGCGCAGGGAAGTTGAAGGACTTGCTGGCGGAGGTGACCAGCGCCCAGCGCGGTCCGTCCGCGTACCGCGTCCAGGGCAGGTGGACCTGCCCCTCGTGCGCGAGGTCGGAGTGGATCTCGTCGCTGATCACGGCGACGTCGTGGGCGCGGGCCAGCTCCGCGACGCGGCGCAGCTCGCCGTCCGTCCAGACGTGTCCGGTGGGGTTGTGCGGCGAGCACAGCACGAGGACCCGGGTGTCGGGGCGCGCGAGCTCCCGCTCCAGGCCCGCCCAGTCGTCGACCGCGACGGTGCGCATGTCCCGGCCGAGCCCGAGCACCGCCTTGCGGAAGCCGTCGTAGGTCGGGGTGTGCAGGACGACGCCCTCGCCCGGCCGTGTCCACATGCGCAGCAGCTGGGCGATCTGGTTGAGGACCGACGGCGCGTACACCAGCCGGTCGACGTCCACGTCGGTCGCGTACCGGGTGCGGTACCAGTCGCGTATCGCCCCGCGGAAGTCGTCGTTGCGCCAGTCGGTGTAGCCGAACACCCCGTGCGCGATGCGCGAGGTCAGGGCGTCGAGGACCTCGGGCGGGGATCTGAAGTCCATGTCGGAGATGGTGAACGGCAGCAGGTCCGGCACGGGGAAACGGTCCGCGACACCGTCCCACTGCACGCACCAGGTGCCGTGGCGGTCGACGGGGGTGTCGAAGTCGTAGCGCATGGTCATCTCCTCCACGGTCCTCGGCGGACCTTCGCGGACATGCGAGGGGCCCGGCCGCCCCAGGGGGAGTGCCGGGCCCGGACGCGGGCGAAAGCGCGGGCTACTTGATGCGCGTGCCCGTCGAACGCAGGCTCTCGCAGGCCTCGACGATGCGGGCGGTCATGCCCGTCTCGGCCTTCTTGCCCCACACGCGCGGGTCGTACGTCTTCTTGTTGCCGACCTCGCCGTCGACCTTCAGGACGCCGTCGTAGTTCGCGAACATGTGGCCCGCGATCGGGCGGGTGAAGGCGTACTGGGTGTCGGTGTCGAGGTTCATCTTCACGACGCCGTTCTCCAGCGCGGTGCGGATCTCCTCCAGCGTGGAGCCCGAGCCGCCGTGGAAGACGAAGTCGAACGGCTTGGAGCCGGCCGGCTTGCCGTACTTCGCGGCGATGCCGTCGTTCAGCTCGGCGAGCAGGTCGGGGCGGAGCACGACGTTGCCCGGCTTGTAGACGCCGTGGACGTTGCCGAAGGAGGCGGCCAGCAGGTAGCGGCCCTTCTCGCCCAGGCCCAGGGCCTCGACGGTGCGCACCGCGTCGTCGACCGTGGTGTAGAGGTTGTCGTTGATCTCGTGCGAGACGCCGTCCTCCTCACCGCCGGTCGGGGTGATCTCGATCTCCAGGATGATGTTCGCGGCCTTGGCCTTGGCGAGCAGCTCCTCGGCGATCGAGAGGTTGTCGGCGAGGGTCTCGGCCGAGCCGTCCCACATGTGCGACTGGAAGAGCGGGTTGCGGCCCTCGGCGACGCGGGCCGCGGAGATGTCGAGCAGCGGGCGCACGTAGCCGTCCAGCTTGCCCTTGGGGCAGTGGTCGGTGTGCAGCGCGATCTTGTTCGGGTAGCGCTCGGCGACGACGTGCGCGAACTCCGCGAGCGCCTGGGCGCCGACGACCATGTCCTTCACGCCCTGGCCCGACAGGTACTCGGCACCACCGGTGGAGATCTGGATGATGCCGTCGCTCTCGGCCTCCGCGAAGCCCTGCAGGGCGGCGTTGAGGGTCTGCGTCGACGAGACGTTGATGGCCGGGTAGGCGAACTTCCCCGCCTTGGCCCGGTCGAGCATCTCGTTGTACTGGTCCGGGGTTGCGATGGCCATCTGCCGTCTCCTCGTAAAGCGCGCGGGTTGCGGGTTCGGGTTGTCGTTCTGGGTGACCCTCACCAAGGGGGTGACATCATCGTCGCCCCCATCCTTCCAGACTTGTGCGAATGCTCCAGTCCGGGCGGCCGGGCACTAGTCCAGGCCGAGCTCGTCCTTGGAGAACGCGAAGAGGTACGGCACCCCGGCGCCCTCGGTGATCTTCTCCGCGGCGCCGGTGGCCCGGTCCACGATGGTCGCGACGCCGACGACCTCGGCCCCGGCCTCGCGCACCGCCTGGACGGCCTCCAGCGGGGAGCCGCCCGTGGTGGACGTGTCCTCGACGACGAGCACCCGGCGGCCCTTGATGTCGGGGCCCTCCACCCGGCGCTGCATGCCGTGCGCCTTGGCGGCCTTGCGGACGACGAACGCGTCCAGGCGCGCGCCGCGGGCCGCGGAGGCGTGCAGCATGGCGCCCGCGACGGGGTCGGCGCCCATGGTGAGCCCGCCCACGGCGTCGAAGTCGAGCTCGGCGGTCAGGTCGAGCAGGACCTGCCCGACCAGCGGGGCGGCCTCGCCGTCGAGGGTGACGCGGCGCAGGTCGACGTAGTAGTCGGCCTCCAGACCGGAGGAGAGCGTCACCTTGCCGTGCACCACGGCCTTGTCCTTGATCTGCTGGAGCAGCGCGTCGCGCACGTCGTTCGTCGTCATGCCTACGAGCTTAAGGGCCCGCACTTCGCGGCCCGTATGCACCGGCCAGCGCGCACCGCGCCTACGGCCGCTGCCAGGTCCAGGTGGTGCTCGCCTCCAGCGGGTCCACGGGCGTGACGAGGCGGGGCGCGGTGTTCAGCCCGTTGGGCGGACCGGTCTGCGGCTCGGCGCAGACGGCCGCCTCCTGCTCGTCGTAGACGACGACCCACTGCTCGCGGCTCTTCACGTGCACCGCCAGCTCGCCGGGCCAGGTCAGCGTCACGTCGACCCCGTCGGGCATGCCGAAGCAGTCGTCCCACGGGCCGGGGCGCGGGGCGATCCGGTTGCCGGTGGGCAGGTGGTCCTCGCCGCGCTCCTCCTGCCAGGCGGCGTCGAAGGCCAGCTCGACGCCGCTGCCGGCCTCGCTCAGCTTCCGGTTGAACCACGGATGCCAGCCGGCCTGCGCCGGGAACGAGTCGCCGTACGTCTCGATGCCGAGCGTGAGGGTCAGCGAGTCCTCGGTGAGGGCGACGACGTGGGTGACGCGGCCGGGGTAGGGCCACGGCTCGGTGAGGTCGTACGTGAACGCGGCCTCGGTGGCGCTCGCCCGCGCGGTCGTCCACTCCGCGTCCCGGGCGAAGCCGTGGATGGCGTGCGGCGGGGAGTTCAGCGGCATCTGGTGCACGTGCGGGCCGTCGCGGAACCGCCCGTCCGCGATCCGCCCGCACCAGGGCACCATCGGGAAGCAGCCGTAGCGCTCCCCCTGCCGCAGCAGCTCGGTCCCGGCGATCTTCAAGCTGCTGATGCGGCAGCCGTTGCCCGGCGCCACGGTCACTTCCGCGTCACCCGCGGTCAGCGTCGTCTCCTGAGTCGTCACGACCCCTGAGCCTATGCGGCGACCGGTCAGCGCCGCCTGCGCAGGGCCCGGCCGACGACGATCGCCGAGGCGAGGGCGACGGCCGCGGCGGGCGCGGCCCAGCGCAGCGTGG
>NZ_JAAGMG010000632.1 GCF_010548525.1 Streptomyces sp. SID14478 | reverse complement strand
CGCCCCGCCCCCGGTCAGGGGTGCCCGCTTGCCGCCCGCCGCGTCCTGGCCCGCGCTGCATCCGGTGAGCAGCAGTCCGCCGACGGCCACCGCGGCGAGCAGTGCCCCGCCCCGTCGGCGGCGTGTCCCGTCCGATCCGTTCCGCATGTCGCCCTCCTGGGCCCCCGGCGTCGATGTCCTGCGACTGTGACGCGCGAAGGGGCCCGGGTGTTCGTTCCGGGCGATTGCGCCTTGGCCTCGAAGGGGTTACGGAGAAGGGCAGTTGAGACCGGTGGGAGATCCTCCGGAGACCTCGCCGGTACGGGGCGGACGCCCTGGGCCCGTCACGACACCACGTCCTTGCGCGACCTCGCCGGTCCGGGCCGACGCCCTGAGCCCGTCACGACACCACGTCCTTGCGCGACCTCGCCGGTCCGGGCGGACGCCCTGAGCCGTCGGTCACGATCACGAGACCACGTCCCTGCGCGACCTCGCCAGCACAGGGCGGACGCCCTGGCCCGTCGGTCACGACACCACGTCCTTGCGCGCGAACCCGCGGAACGCCAGCGCGAACAGCACCACCGCGTACGCCACCGACACCGCCGTCCCCTGGATCATTCCGCTCCACTCGGGCTGCGGCTGGATCATGTCGGCCCACGCGAACTGCCAGTGCGCGGGCAGGAAGTCGCGCCAGTGGCCGAGCGCGGTCACCGCGTCCAGGACGTTGCCGACGATGGTCAGGAAGACCGCGCCGCCGACCGCGCCCAGCGGGTTGTCCGTCTTCGTCGACAGCCAGAACGCGAGGCCCGCGGTGACCAGTTGGGAGACGAAGATGTACGCGATCACGACGAGGAGGCGCTGGGCCGCCGTGCCCGCGGACAGCGCCCCGCCCGTCGGGATCTCCAGCGGCCCCCAGCCGTAGGCGACGGCGCCGACGCCGAGTGCGACGAGCGGCAGCAGCACCATCGCGGCCAGGCTGAGGCCGAGCGCGACGGTCAGCTTGGACCGGAGCAGGCGGGCGCGCGGCACCGGCGCCGCGAGCAGGTACCGCAGGCTCGACCAGTTGGCCTCGGAGGCGATCGTGTCGCCGCAGAACAGGGCGACGGGGATGACGAGCAGGAACCCGGCGGACACGAACAGGCACGTCGCCGCGAAGTTGGCCGCGGAGGCGGTGGCCGTGTCCATCAGCGTCACCTGCCCGCGCCGGCCGCCCGGGGAGCCCCCGATGGCGAACGCCGCGACGAGCACGAACGGCAGCAGCGCGAGCACGGCCCCCATGACGAGGGTGCGGCGCCGCTTCACCTGCCGGATCAGCTCGACCCGGAGCGGGAGGGTCCGGCGGGGGCGGTACCCCGCCGCGAGTTCGGGCATCTGTGTGCTGGTCGTCGTCATGCCGGGGTCCCTCCGATCAGCGTCAAGAATGCGTCCTCCAGGCGCCGGTGCGGGCCGAGGGACTTGACCGGCACGTCGAGCCGGACCAGATCGGCCAGGAGCCGGGCGGCCGGGTCCGTGCGCGGCCCCGGCCCCGGGTCCACGGCGAGGCGGACCAGCAGGCCGTCGTCCGCGCGGGCCACCGATGCCACGCCCTCCAGCGCGGCCACCTTGTCCACCAGCGGGTCGGAGACCTCGGCGGCCAGGCCGACGAGCACGGTGTCGCCGGAGCCGACGATCTCGGCGACAGGACCCGCCTGCACGAGGCGCCCGCGGTCCATGACGACGAGGTGCGTGCAGGACTGCTCGACCTCGGCCAGCAGGTGGCTGGAGACGATGACGGTGCGGCCACCGCGCGCGTACCGGATCATCACCTCGCGCATCTCGCGGATCTGCGGCGGGTCGAGCCCGTTCGTCGGCTCGTCCAGGATCAGCAGGTCCGGCAGGCCGAGCATGGCCTGCGCGATGGCGAGCCGCTGGCGCATGCCCTGCGAGTACGTGCGCACGGCGCGGGCCAGGGCGTCGCCGAGCCCGGCGATCTCCAGGGCCTCCGCCAGATGCGCGTCCTCGGGCGGGCGGCCGGTGGCCTGCCAGTACAGCTCCAGGTTCTCCCGGCCGGACAGGTGCGGCAGGAAGCCGGCGCCCTCGACGAACGCGCCGACGCGGGAGAGCACGGGCGCGCCGGGGCGGATCGCGTGCCCGAAGACCCTGATCTCCCCCTCGTCGGGCCGGATGAGGCCCATGAGCATGCGCAGGGTCGTCGTCTTGCCCGCGCCGTTCGGCCCGAGCAGGCCGAGGACCTGGCCCTTCTCGACGCGGAAGGACACGTCCCGCACGGCGTACCGGTCGGTGGACTTCGCGTACCGCTTGCTCAGGTCGGTGATCTGCAGCGGGACCTCGGCCAGCTCCGGGTCGGGCGCGGGGGCCGTCGTGCGCCTGCGGGACGTCAGCAGCAGCCCCGCCGCGACGACGGCCGCGCCGATCGGCAGCCACCACACCCACGAGGGCAGCGCGGTGGCCGCGGTCCGCACGCCGGGCGTCGTCGGCAGGCTCAGCGGGCCGGTGGCCGTCACCTGGTACGTCGCGGACCGGGCCGGTGACGCGTAGCCGAGGTCGGTCGCGGACAGGACGAGCCGCAGCTTGTGGCCCTTCTGCACCTGGTGGTCGATGGCCGGGAGCGTGATGCGCACGTCCTTGCCGTCGCCGCCCGCCCCGGTCACCCGTACCGGCGTGACCAGTTGGGACGGAAGCATCTGCCGCGACCCGCCGGGCCCCTGGTCGTAGACCTTCGCGAACAGGACGGCGGTGCCGGTGGAGGACTTCACGTGGGCCGTGACCGTCGGGGAGCCGGTGATGCGTACGGAGCGGTCCAGGGGCGCCGAGTCGAACCGGGCGAACTGGCCGGGGAAGTCGAGGGCGAGGCCGACGCCGAGGGACGACGACAGCTGGGACGCGCTGCCGAGGCCCGGCACCGAGGAGATCGACGGCGGGTTGCCGCCCGGCGGATTCTGGAACGTCTCGATGCCGGTCTTCAACGGCACGCCCACGCGGCGCTCGCCGCGCAGCCCCGGATAGGCGTCGCCGCTCGCGCCGCGCACCGTGGCCGCGCCGTCCGTGGAGTCGACGCCGCCGGTGCGGGTGACACGGAACGCGGGCCCCGTGTCGACGTCCTTGTCCTTCAGGTAGCGGTCGAACCAGGTGGCGACGCGCTTCGTGGTGCGGCCCACCTCCATGTCGCCGCCGTCGTGCCCGCCCGCGATCCAGTCGACGTCGACGGGTGCGCCGTTGGCCTTGACGTGCCGGGCGATGTCGTCGGCCTGGCCGAGCGGGAACAGCGAGTCCGTCTGGCCCTGCGAGATGAGGGTCGGCACCTTGATGCGGTCGCCGACGGCCGACGGGCTGCGCTCCTCAAGGAGCTTGCGGGCCTGCTCGTCCGGCTTCCCGGACTGGGCGACCCGCTGGTACATGTCGCACAGGTCCTTCTTGAACCGGCCGCAGTTCAGCCCGGCCTCGCTGGTGCGCGAGCCGATGTCCGCCGAGCCGGTCGTGAAGAAGATCCCGGTCCACAGCTTCTTGAAGACGCCGTCCGGGAAGAGCGCGTCCGCCAGGTTCCAGTACGTGATCTGCGGGGCGATCGCGTCGACCCGCTTGTCGTCGGCGGCGGACAGCAGGGAGACCGCGCCGCCGTACGAGGCGCCGGTGACGCCCACGCGCGGGTCGCCCGGCTTGTCGAGCTGCACCTCGGGCCGCTTCGCCAGCCAGTCGATCAGCCGGGAGACGTCGGCGACCTCGCCGTCCCGCGCGTTCAGCCCGATCTTGCCGGTGGACTTTCCGAAGCCGCGCGCGGACCAGGTCAGGACCGCGTACCCGTCCTCGGCGAGCTTCTGCGCCTGGCCGCGCACGTCCGCCTTGCTGCCGCCGAAGCCGTGCGCGAGCAGCACGGCGGGCCGCTTGGCGTCCCCGTCACCGGCCGTGAAGTACGAGGTGTCGATACGGACACCGCCGCCCATCGCCATCATCCGGTCCTGCCGGTGCACGGCCGCTCCGCCCCCGGTCGACGTGGCTGACGCCACGGACCAGGTCCCCGCTCCCGCGAGCACCACGAGGGCCGCCGCGACGGCGATCCACCGCCGCGGCCCTCCTCGCACCCGCTCGCGCCATGCGCGCACTCGTCGATCCATGCGTCAACCGTAGGTGCCACCACCGACAGTCACCGCCACCCCCGGTCGGAACCCGCCGACCTCCCGGGGTAGTACGGTCCGCCCGCCCCGTACCGCAGGCGTGGTACGCCGCCGCCGTGCTACGAATCCGGCATGCGTATCGAACGCGCCACCACGGTTCCCCAACTCCTCGCCGCGGCCGACCTCTTCGACTCTCCGCCGCGCAGCGAGTGGGCCGCCGACTTCCTGGCCACCTCGGGCCACCACCTCTATCTCGCGTACGCGCAGAGCGAACCCGTCGGCTTCATCAGCGGCGTCGAGACCGTCCATCCCGACAAGGGACGTGAGATGTTCCTCTACGAACTCTCGGTCGCCGCGCCCCACCGGCGCCGCGGCATCGGCCGTGCCCTGATCCGGACGCTCGCGGACCTGGCCGCGGAGCTCGGCTGTTACGACATGTGGGTCGGCGTGGACACGGACAACGACGCGGCGCTCGCGACGTACCGGAGCGCGGGCGGCGCGGGCGAGGGCCCGTGCGAGGTGATCACGTGGGACTTCACCTGACCGACCCCGCGTCCCGCGCGTCCTGCAGATCCCGTCCGCCCCGTCCGCCCCGTCCGCCCCGTGCGTCCCCTGCACCCCCTGCATCCACTGCATCCATCGCATAGCGGTACACCGTGGACTGCCTGGCCCGGAAGCCGAGACGCTCGTAGAGCCGGTTCGCGGCCGCCCGGTCCGGGCGTGAGGTGAGGTCGACCGTCCGGGCGCCCGCCTCCCGGGCGATCCGCAGCGCCTCCTCGGTGAGCAGGGCGGCGACTCCCCGCCCGCGCGCCGCGCCGTCGACGACCACGTCCTCGACGCGGGCCCGCACTCCGGACGGCAGGGGCAGCAGCACCAGCGTCAGGGTGCCGACGATCGCGTCCGGGGTGCGGGCGACGAGCACGGTGGTGGCGTCGCAGGTCACCATCCTGTCGAGCGCTTCGCGGTCGAGGGGCTCGGCGGTCGACGACAGCTGCGGCAGGAGCCTGTCGAAGGCGTCGACGAGTGCCCGGTCCGCCTCGCGGACGGTTTCCACACGGATGTCCATGGCGCGACCCTATCCGTCGGCCACGGCACGGAACCGCTTGGAGCAAGCGCTTTCGCCCGTCATCCTGCAAGCGCTCGCAGAGTCGCGTCAAGAGGGTGTGCAGCAAAGAGAGTTGAAGCGCTTTCTGCCTTGTGAGAGCCATTGACGCCTCTGCGAGCGCATGCAAAGGTCCGTCCTCATCACGCCCTCCGATCCACGGTCGTGAAGCCCCCGCCGTCGAACCGTTCGTGGAGGCCTCCCATGGGCAATGACGCCCCCTCCCGCCGCACCGCCCTGTCCGCCGTCCTCGCCACCGGCCTCGGCACCGCGCTCAGTGCCTGCGGCGGGCCCTCCCGGTCCGCCGGCGCGGATGGCACCGTCACCCTGCGGTACTTCTTCTGGGGAGACACGATCCGGGCCGACCTGATCGACAAGTGCGTCGCCGTCTTCGAGCGCGACCATCCGAAGGTCAGGATCAAAACGAGCTTCGCCGCCTTCGACGCGTTCTGGCAGAAGCTGAGCACGGCGGCGGCCGGCGGCAATCCGCCCGACGTCATGCACGTCGACTACGCCTGGATCCGCACGCTCGGCGAGCACGGCGTCCTCGCCGACCTCGGCGACCGCTCCGGCCCCGGCAAGGAGATCGACGCCTCCACCCTCATCCCCTCGATGCGCACCGCCGGCCTCGTGGCCGAGCAGCGCGTCGCGATGCCCGTCGCGCAGAACGCCGTGTCCGTGCAGTACGACGCCGCGACGTACGCCGAGGCCGGAGCCAGGCCGCCGAGCGCGCGGATGGACTGGAACACGTACATGGACCAGTGCCGGGCCGTGAGCCGGCATTACAAGCACCGGCAGTTCGGGATGGACAACCTCGGCCAGAACTACCTGGGCCTGGAGATCTGGCTGCGCCAGCAGGGCCTGCGGATGTGGACGGACCAGGGCGCGCTCGGCTTCGGCCACGACGACCTGCGGACCTTCCTCGCGAAGACCGACGCCTGGCGCAAGGACGGTGCGCTCGCGGGCCCGGACACCGTCCTGGAGTCGCTGCCCGGCTTCCCCATCACGACCCGCCGCGCCGCCGCCGAACTGCAGTGGGACAACCAGGTCGGCGGCCGCGGCACGCTGCGCGGCAGCAAGCTCACCCTGGGCACCGTCCCCACCGACACCGGCCGCCCCGGCATCTACGCCAAGCCGAGCATGCTGATCGGCGCCGCCGCGAAGACGCCGTACCTCAGCGAGGTCGCGCAGTTCATCGACTTCATGGTGAACGACCCGCGGGTGTCGAAGATCGTCGGTACCAACATGGGCATGCCGCCCACCACCACCCAGCAGAGCGGCACCCCCTCCCCCGATCCCGCCGTGCGCCAGGTGCAGGCGTACGAGAAGGAGGTGGCGTCGACGCTCGCGCCGACCCCGCCGCCGCCCGCCGACGGCGGCGCCTCGCTCAACGTCTACCTGCAGCGCACCGCCGAGAAGCTGTTCTACGGCCGGGTCTCGGTGGACGAGGCCGTGGACCTCTACTTCGACCAGGCGAAGGTCGTCCTCGCCTGACGTCCCGGGCCACGCCCGCTCCCCGCCCCGAAACGTCTCACCGTACGGAGTCCTCATGGCCGGTACGACGGCGACCGACGCCGCGATACCCCGCGCCCGCGACGGCGGCGCCACCGCGACCCCACCCGCGAAGCGACGCCGCAGACGCACCGGCGACCGCGCCGCGTACGTCTTCCTCACGCCCTGGATGATCGGCGCCGTCGTCCTGACCGTCGGGCCGATGCTGTTCTCGCTCTACATGTCCTTCACGGACTACAACCTGCTCGACGCCCCGCGCTGGATCGGCCTCGACAACTACAAGCGGCTCCTGTTCGACGACCCCGAGGTGCGGGACTCGGTCGGCGTGACGCTCCTGTACGTGGTGGTGGCGACCCCGCTGAAGCTGATCGCCGCGCTCGGTGTGGCGCTGCTCCTGCACACCCGGCGCAAGGGCCGCAACTTCTACCGCGCCGCCTTCTACATGCCGTCCCTGATCGGCGCGAGCGTCGGCGCGGCCATCGTGTGGCGGCTGCTGTTCTCGACGGGCAGCGTCGTCGACCAGTTCCTCGGCGCCTTCGGCGTGCACACCGGAGGCTGGGTCTCCGACCCCGACTGGTCGTTGATGTCGCTGGTGGCGCTGTCGGTGTGGCAGTTCGGCGCACCGATGGTGATCTTCCTGGCGGCGCTCCAGCAGATCCCCACCGACCTGTACGAGGCCGCCGCCCTCGACGGCGCGGGCCCGGTGCGCCGCTTCGTCTCGGTCACCGTGCCCATGCTCTCCCCGGTGATCTTCTTCAACCTGGTCCTGGAGATGGTGCACGCCTTCCAGATGTTCAACTCGGCGTTCGTGCTGTCCAACGGCACCGGCGGCCCGGCCGGCTCCACCCACGTGTACTCGATGTACCTGTACGAACTCGGCTTCAACGACTTCCGGATGGGCTACGCGGCCGCCCTGACCTGGGTGCTGCTCCTGGTCGTCGGCGTCGTCACCGCGGTGTTGTTCAAGACGTCGGGCCGCTGGGTCCACTACGCGGGCGAGGAGAAGTGACGATGACGACCACGACCCCGACGCGGGCCCCGCACGCCCGGTCCCGTTCCCTCACCTGGCACGCGGCCGCCCTGGTCCTGCTGCTCGTCCTGCTCTACCCGGTGGTGTGGGTGTTCACCTCCTCGGTGAAGCCCGCCTCCGAGATCATCTCCAGTTTCGACCTGCTGCCGTCGCGGCTGGACTGGAGCGGTTTCGGTACCGCCCTCGACGGCATCGGCGACGTACCGGCCTGGCGCTTCTTCTTCAACTCCCTTGTCCTGGCGCTTGGTTCGGTGCTCGGGAACGTGTTGTCGTGCTCGATCGCCGCGTACGCGTTCGCGCGGCTGCGGTTCCGGGGGCGCGGCGCCATGTTCGCCGTGATGATCGGCACGATCCTGCTGCCGACGCACCTGCTGCTCATCCCGCAGTACACGATGTTCCAGAAGGCCGGGCTCGTCGACACGTACGTTCCGCTGCTGCTCGGCAAGTTCCTGGCCACGGACGCGTTCTTCGTGTTCCTGATGGTGCAGTTCGTACGCAACCTGCCGCGCAGCCTCGACGAGGCGGCGCTGATCGACGGCTGCGGCCACTTCCGGATCTTCGGCCACATCGTGCTGCCGCTGCTGCGCCCGGCGCTGATCACGACCGCGATCTTCACCTTCATCTGGTCGTGGAACGACTTCTTCGCGCCGCTCATCTACCTCCAGTCGCCGGAGAAGTACCCGCTGCCGCTGGCGCTGCGCCTGTTCGTCGACTCGACCAGCAGCCAGGACTACGGGGCGATGCTCGGCATGTCGGTCCTCTCCCTCCTCCCGGTGATCGCGTTCTTCGTGGCGTTCCAGCGGCTGCTGATCGAGGGCGCGGCGACGTCCGGAATGAAGGGGTGACACTTCGATGACTTCGCTTGATTCGATGACTTCGCTTGCTCCGATGAACTCCCTTGCGGGGCAGCCGAATCGGCGCGAGACGCCGTACGGCGAACGCTTCACCCTCTTCGCGGAGGTGCTGTGGATCGGGCTGCTCGTGGCGGCCGGTTCGCTGCTCGTGGTGACGTGGCCGGCGGCGATGGCGGCGGGGTGCGCGCAGGTGCGGCGGTGCGTGCCGGACGGGCCGTCGTCCGGCACGGCCCGGCGGTTCCTGGCGACGTGGCGGTCGGCGTTGCGTGGCGG
>NZ_JAAGMG010000600.1 GCF_010548525.1 Streptomyces sp. SID14478 | reverse complement strand
CGGCCGACCTGCGCCTCGCGGCGACCGCGGGGGTGCCGTTCTTCGCGGGGCTCGCGCTGGTGGTCGCCGGGGTGATGGGCGCCGTGGTGGTGGTGCAGGTGCGGGTGGCGGCGCGGTGGTCGCTCACGGGGCGCTGGTCCCGCCCGGTCCGGGACCCCGCGGGGTCGGTCATGCTGGGCGGGGCGGTGCTCGTATCGGCGGTGTGCGTATGGCAGTTGACGCTGCTGGCGCCGCTGGTGACGGGTGTTCTCGCCCTGGCCGCCGTGGCCGTGGACCGACGCCCCACCGGCCCGCGGGGCTCGGCTCCGCTCCCGCCGGAGGAGCTTGGGGCGACTCGCTCGCCGGGCGGGCCCGGCGTGTCCGCACCGGCTTCCGCTCCCTCCCCCTCTCCTTCCGATCCTTCCGATCCTTCCGACAGGACAGTGAGCAGGCATGCCTGAGCGATCTCCGCGCCCCGGCGGAGCCGAGGACGTGGCCGCGCAGGCCGGCGTCTCCCCCTCCACGGTGAGCCGCTGCTTCGCCTCGCCGCACCAGGTGCGCCCGGAGACGAGGGCCCGCGTCCTGGCCGCGGCGGAGCGGCTCGGCTACCGGCCCAGCCGGATCGCCCGTTCCCTCGCGCTCGGCCGCACCGGGACCCTGGGCCTGATCGTGCCCGACATCGCGAACCCCTTCTTCGCGGTGATCGCCAAGGCGGTGCAGGCCCGCGCCCGCCGCAAGGACTACGCGGTGTTCCTGGCCGACACCGACGAACACCCCGACGACGAGTACGAGTTGGCGCTCACTCTGGCCCGGCAGGTGGACGGGCTGCTCCTGGTCGCCCCGAGGATGACCGGCGACCGGCTGGGCGAGGTCGTACGGCTGGTGCCGAGCGTCGCCGTCAACCGTGACGTGCCGGGCGTGCCGTCGGTGGTGGCGCCCAGCGAGGACGGCCTGCGGCAGGCGGTGGCGCACCTGCACGCGCTCGGCCACCGCCACCTGGCCCTGGTCCTGGGGGCCCGCAACTCGTGGTCGAGCGAGCGGCGCGGGCACGCCGTACGGTTCGCTGCCGAGGAACTCGGGCTGAAAGTCACGGAGTTCGGCCCGCACGAGCCCAAGTTCCGCACCGGCGCGCAGGTCGCCGACCTCGCCCTGGCCGCGGGCGTCACCGCGGTCGTCGCGCACAACGACCTGATGGCCCTCGGCGTCCTGTCCCGGTTCGCGGAGCGCGGCGTGCGCGTGCCCGACGACGTCAGCGTGGTCGGCGCCGACGACACCCTGCTCGCCACCACGGCCACGCCCGCGCTCACCTCGGTCCGCATCCCCCTCGACGCGCTCGGCGAACGGGCCGTCGACCTGATGCTGCACCGCCTGGACGACCCGCAGAGTCCTCCCCGACAGGCCGTCCTGGACAGCGAGTTGATCGTCCGGCGCTCCACCGGACCGGCCCCACGAAAGGAATCCTGACCCATGACGTCGAACGCCGCCGCCCCCACCAGGCGCGCCGCCATCATCGGCACCGGACACCGCGCCCAGATGTACACCAGGGCCCTCGGCGCCCGCGCCCACTACGACGTAGCCCTCCTCGCGGACCCCAGCGCGACCCGGATCGCCCACCACAACCGGCTGTTGACGTCGCTCGGCGCACCGCGGGCGACGGCGTGCGCACCGGAGGACTTCGCCCGCTCGCTGCGCGCCCACCGCATCGACGAGGTCGTCGTGACGACGATCGACGCGACGCACGACACGTACATCACCACGGCACTGGAAGCCGGCTGCCGCGTCGTCACGGAGAAGCCCCTGACGACGGACGCGGCGAAGTGCCGCGCGATCCTCGACACGGTGGAGCGCACCGGCGGCGAACTCTCCGTCGGCTTCAACTACCGCTACAACCCGGCCCACGAGAAGGTCTGGCAGCTGCTGCACGACGGCGCGATCGGCGAGATCCGCTCGGTGCACTTCGAGTGGCTCCTCGACGTCCGCCACGGCGCCGACTACTTCCGCCGCTGGCACCGCGAGAAGCGGCACAGCGGCGGTCTCCTCGTCCACAAGTCGGGCCACCACTTCGATCTGGTCAACTGGTGGCTGGGCGCGGCCCCTTCCCGCGTGCACGCGGAGGGCGGCCTGGTCTTCTACGGCCGCGACAACGGCGAACGCACGGGCCTGCGCCGCGACTACGTACGCGCCCACGGCTCCCCGGAGGCGGCCGCGGACCCGTACGCGATCGACCTGACCGCAGACCCGAACCTCACCTCCCTGTACGTGGACGCGGAGGCGGCCGGCGACTCCGACTACGTCCGCGACCGCAACGTCTTCGGCGACGACATCGACATAGAGGACGACCTCTCCCTCCTCGTCCGCTACGACTCCGGCGCGACGATGACGTACCACCTGACGGCCTACTCCCCCTGGGAGGGCTACCGCGTCATGTTCAACGGCACGGCGGGCCGCCTGGAGCTGGAGGTCGAGGAGAACACCTGGCAGCCCCCGCGCGTCACGTCCGGCGCGACCGGCTCCCACGGCGGCGTGGTCATGGACCGCCCCGGCCGCACGTCGATCCTCCTGCGCCCGCTGTGGGAGGCGCCGCGCGAGATCCCGTACGAGAGTGCCTCCGGCTCGCACGGGGGTGGCGACCTGCGGATGCTGAAGGAGTTGTTCGGATCGCTGGGCGACGGCTCCGACGCGGGGGCGGCCCCGGCGGCGGGGAAGGGCGCGACGGCGCGGGACGGGGCGCTGGCGCTGGCGGTCGGCGTCGCGGGGAACGCGTCGCTGGTGTCGGGCGTGCCGGTGGAGACGGCGGGGCTGTGGTGACGGGGGCCGGGTTCGTGGCGTAGCGCCGAGTGGGCCCGGCCGGATCGAGGTCGGGTGGTTCGGCGACTGACGTGCGGGAGCCGGAAGGCCGCGCGTCGGCCCGCCCGGCCCTTCGGCTGCCGCGGCCCTAACCCTGCGCGTCCTCCGGCAGCGACACCAGCCACCGCGTGTCCTTGCGCGGGCGCAGGTAGAAGGCCCAGTAGAGGGTCGCCACCGCCGTGATGCCGCCCGTCCACAGCAGGTACGAGACCTCCTGCTGGCTGAGGATGTACGCCATGACGGCGATCAGGAGCACCGGGATCGCCGGCCACAGCGGCATGCGCCAGGCGGCCTGGTCGCGGTGGGAGCCGCGGCGGGAGAGGAGGGCGGCCACCGCGACGAGGAGGTACATGCCGGTGACCGAGACGCCCGTCACGCCGTACAGGGTGTCGAGGTTGACGAAGCACAGGGCCGCGCCGGGCACGCCCACCAGGAGCGTAGCGACCCACGGGGAGCCGAAGCGGCCCAGCTTGGCGAGGCCCTTGTTGACCGGTGCGGGCCAGGCCTTGTCGCGGGCCGAGGCGAACAGGACGCGGGAGTTCTGGATGACCATGACGATGCCCGCGTTGATGATCGCGAGGGCGACGCAGAGCGAGACGAACGTGCCGACGGCCGAGTTCGACCAGGCCTCGACCATGCCGCTGATGTCGCCGGAGGAGAGCGTGGACAGGTCGGAGGCGCCCATCGTGATCGCCACGACCGGGACCAGGATGATCACCGTCGAGATGGCGAGCGTCGCGAGGACGGTGCGGGAGACGGACGTGCGGGGGTTCTCCAGCTCCTCGGAGAGGTAGACCGCGGTGGAGAAGCCCTGGGTGACGAAGAGGGCGATGGCGAGGCCGGAGACGACCAGCATGGCCGTCACCGTGTCCGTGTGGCCGCCCGCGCCGGAGACCTGCATCGAGACCAGGGAGCCCACGCCGCGTTCGGAGTGCGCGAAGCCGAGCACCGCGACGACCGCCGCCGCGATGACCTCCAGGACCAGGAAGACGCCGGTGATCCACGCGTTGGCGCGCAGGTCGAGCAGGCCCGCGAGGGTGGCGAGCAGCATCACCCCGGCGCCCGCGACGGACGGGTCGAGGTGGACCAGGGGTGCCAGGTAGTCGGCCGTGCCCATCGCGATCACCGGCGGGACGATCATCACGACGAGGAGCGAGAGGACGAAGACCAGCCAGCCCGTGAGGCGGCCGGCGAGCGTGGAGACCATCGCGTACTCGCCGCCCGCGCTGGGGATCAGCGTGCCGAGCTCCGAGTAACAGAACGCCACGCCTATGCAGAGCAGCGAGCCGATCGCGATGGTGAGGGCGGTGGCCGTGCCGAGCGAGCCGAACAGGTCGGGCACGACGACGAAGAGCGTGGAGGCGGGCGTCACGCACGACAGCGTGAGCAGGGTGCCGCCGACGACGCCGATGGAACGCTTGAGCTTCTGGGGAGAACCTGCGGAAGGGACTTCGGGGGCCTGGGCGGGGGCGGGGCGAAGCGTGTCGGTCATGGAGCGGTTCCGATCGACTCGTGCGGCAGGTGGTTCGGGCGGGAGCGCTGTCGCCTCCGAAGGCCGTCGTGCGCCGGGTGGTGGGTGAGGGGTGGTACGTCCGCTCCCGGCGCGTCATGGAACCCCGCGCGTATGTGGAACGTCAACGGCCGTTTCCCTGCGGATTCCGCAGGCGCCACCCGCACCAACTGGTGCCGCTTCCTTAGCTGTTCGCAAAGTCGGCCGAGTTCAGTGCACCCGTACGGATATTTGACCTTGGTATCGAAGGGTTTCCGTCGCGTTCGCATTCACCACCCGTTTCATCCCCTACGTATGGGAACCGCAGTCCGCGCCCCGAACTCCGTCGAAATTCGTCCGCAGTCCGGACGCCGTGACTGCGGATAGGCTCCGCGCACTCACGCAGCACACAGGGGGAAGCAAGGAACATGCCTGTCATACGAGGCCGCATCAGTGCCCGGACCCAGGCCGCGGCGGCGCTCGCGCTGCTGCTGCCGCTCGCGGGCTGCGCCGACCCCTCTCCCCTGCCGCCCCGCCCCTCGGACCTGGTCGGGCGGGCCGCGGACCGCGCCGGCCGGCTGGGCGCCGCGGACGGCACGCAGACGACCGTCATGAACGGCGCCACGACCACGTGGAGGACCACCTACTCCTGGGGCGAGGGCTACGCCACGGACGCCACCACCGACGCGGACGCGCTCGGCATGGGGCGGCTCACGAAGCAGCGCGACATCCGCTGTCTCCTCGTCGACGGCGTCTACTACTACGACGTCGACCCGCAGCCCTCGGGCCCGCTGCGCGGCAAGGAGTGGATGAAGGTCGACTCCTCTGCCGTGTACGGGGACGAGGGCGCCCGCGTCCTGCGCGGCGACTCGCCCGCGCACAACCCGGCGTACCTCCTCGACCGGCTGCGCGCCACGGGCTCGGTGACAAAGGAGGACGACGGCGAGAAGGGACTCACCCACTACAAGGGCGCCCTGAAGCCGGAGGACCTCGGCGACCTCAGGGCCCTCTACTTCCCGAAGAAGCCCAACGCGTTCTCGCCCGCGACCGGTTACGCCGCGATCGTCCTGGTCGACACCTGGATCGGCTCCGACGGCCTGCCGGCCCGCATCACCGAACACATCGGCGGCCTGACCATCGACATGAACTTCCGCCGCTTCCACGCCACGGCCGGCATCACCGCGCCGCCGCCGGACCGGGTGGGCGACATGACGGCGCAGTACAAAAAGGCGTACGGCACGCAGTGAACGAACCTGCGTGCCGTACGCGTCGCGCGAGTCCTGCTGAGGGGCCTCAGTGGTTGCGCGGGAAGCCCAGGTCGACGCCGGTCGGGGCGTCGGCCGGGTCCGGCCAGCGGGTGGTGACGACCTTGCCGCGGGTGTAGAAGTGCGTGCCGTCGTTGCCGTAGATGTGGTGGTCGCCGAAGAGGCTGTCCTTCCAGCCGCCGAAGGAGTGGTAGCCGACGGGGACGGGGATCGGCACGTTCACGCCGACCATGCCGGCCTCGACCTCCAGCTGGAAGCGGCGGGCGGCGCCGCCGTCGCGGGTGAAGATCGCGGTGCCGTTGCCGAACGGCGAGTCGTTGATGAGGGCCAGGCCCTCCTCGTACGTGTCGACGCGCAGCACGCACAGGACCGGGCCGAAGATCTCGTCCTGGTAGGCCTTGGCGGAGGTCGGGACGTGGTCGAGGAGGCTGAGGCCGATCCAGTGGCCGTTCTCGTGGCCCTCGACCGTGTAGCCCGTGCCGTCGAGGACGACGTCGCAGCCGTCGGCCGCCGCGCCCTCGACGTAGGAGGCGACCTTGTCGCGGTGGACGGCCGTGATGAGCGGGCCCATCTCGGAGGCCGGGTCGTTGCCGGGGCCGATCTTGATCTTCTCGGCGCGGTCCTTGATCTTCGCGACCAGTTCGTCGCCGACGGCGCCCACGGCCACCACCGCGGAGATCGCCATGCAGCGCTCGCCCGCCGAGCCGTACGCGGCCGAGACCGCGGCGTCGGCCGCCGCGTCCAGGTCGGCGTCGGGCAGCACCAGCATGTGGTTCTTGGCGCCGCCGAGCGCCTGCACGCGCTTGCCGTTCGCCGAGGCCGTGGTGTGGATGTGGCGGGCGATCGGGGTCGAGCCGACGAAGGAGACGCCCGCGACGTCCGGGTGCTCCAGGAGGCGGTCGACGGCCACCTTGTCGCCGTGGACGACGTTGAAGACGCCGTCGGGAAGGCCCGCCTCGGAGAGCAGTTCCGCGATCTTCAGCGACGCCGAGGGGTCCTTCTCCGACGGCTTCAGGATGAACGTGTTGCCGCACGCGATGGCGATCGGGAACATCCACATCGGCACCATGGCCGGGAAGTTGAACGGCGTGATGCCGACGACGACACCCAGCGGCTGCCGGATCGAGGAGACGTCCACGCGGCTGGCCACCTGCGTCGACAGCTCGCCCTTGAGCTGCACGTTGATGCCGCAGGCCAGGTCGACGATCTCCAGGCCGCGCGCCACCTCGCCCAGCGCGTCGGAGTGCACCTTGCCGTGCTCGGCGGTGATCAGCTCGGCGATCGCGTCCCGGTTGGCGTCGAGCAGCGCGCGGAACCGGAAGAGGATCTCGGTGCGCTTGGCGAGCGACGACGTGCCCCAGCCGGCGTACGCCTCCTTGGCCGCGGCGACCGCCGCGTCGACCTCCTCGACGGAGGCGAAGTCGACGCGCGTGGTCACCTCGCCGGTCGCCGGGTCGGTCACCGGGCCGTGGTTGCCCGATGTCCCCTCGACGGTCTTGCCGCCGATCCAGTGGTGGACCAACTTCGTGTCAGTCATGTCAGACATGGGGCAACTCCTGTTACGTCACGTGCGTCTGCTGCGTCTCAGAGGTGGCGGCGGCGCGCCGCGGCGCGCCGGTCGTACTCCTCGCGGGCCTCGACCGCCGACTGCCTGTCCGCCGTCTCGGCCACGGGCACATCCCACCACGCCTGCGCCGGGGGCGGGCCCGACACTGTGTCTGCGGTTTCCGTCTCCACGTAGACACATGTGGGACGGGTCGCCGCGCGCGCCGTCGCGAGCGCCTCGCGCAGTTCCCTGACCGTCTTCGCCCGGTGCACGTCCAGGCCGAGGCTGGCCGCGTTCGCGGCGAGGTCGACGGGCAGCGGCGCCCCGGTGTAGGCGGCCTCGTCCGTCTTGTAGCGGTACGCCGTCGCGAAGCCCTCCGCGCCGACCGACGCGGACAGACCGCCGATCGACGCGTAGCCGTGGTTCTGGAGGATCACCACCTTGACCGGGATCCCCTCCTGCACGGCGGTCACCAGTTCCGTGGGCATCATCAGGTACGTGCCGTCGCCGACGAGCGCCCACACCGGCCGGCCGGGCGCGGCGAGCGCGACGCCGAGGGCCGCCGGGATCTCGTATCCCATGCAGGAGTAGCCGTACTCGACGTGGTACTGGTCGCGCGAGCGGGTCCGCCAGAGCTTGTGCAGGTCGCCGGGGAGCGAGCCCGCCGCGTTGATGAGCACGTCGTCGCCCGTCACCAACTCGTCGAGCGCGCCGAGGACCTGGGCCTGTGTCGGGCGCGCGAGGTCGTCGTCCGCGGCGTAGCAGGCGTCGACGCGGTGCTCCCAGCGCTCCTTGTCGTCGGTGTACTCGGCGACGTACGCGGCGTCGGCGCGCAGCCCCCGCACCGCCCCTGCCAGCGCGTCGAGGCCCGCCCGGGCGTCCGCCACCAGGGGCAGCGCCGCCAGTTTGTGCGCGTCGAACGCGGCGACGTTGAGGTTCAGGAAGCGGACCCCGGGGTCGGTGAAGAGGGTGGCCGAGGCCGTGGTGAAGTCCGTGTAACGGGTGCCGACGCCGATCACCAGGTCCGCCGTGCGCGCCAGTTCGTTCGCCGTGGCGGTGCCGGTGTGGCCCACCCCTCCGACGTCCGCCGGATGGTCGTGGCGCAGGGCGCCCTTGCCGGCCTGGGTGGAGGCGACGGGGATGCGGGTCGCGTCCGCGAACGCCTTCAGCGCGTCCTGCGCGCCGCTGTGGTGGACGCCGCCGCCCGCGATGACCAGGGGGCGCCGCGCTTCCTTCAACGCCCTTGCCGCGGCGGCCAGTTCGGTGGCGTCGGGGGCCGGGCGGCGGATCGTCCAGGTGCGGTGCGTGAAGAACTCCTCCGGCCAGTCGTACGCCTCCGCCTGCACGTCCTGCGGCAGCGCCAGCGTCACCGCGCCGGTGTCGACGGGGTCGCTCAGGACGCGCATCGCCTGGAGCGCGGCGGGGATCAGCTGCTCGGGCCGGGTGATCCGGTCGAAGTACTTCGACACCGGCCGCAGACAGTCGTTGACCGACACGTCGCCCGCGTACGGGACCTCGAGTTGCTGGAGCACCGGGTCGGCGGGGCGCGACGCGAACACGTCGCCGGGCAGGAGCAGCACCGGCAGGTGGTTGATGGTCGCGAGGGCCGCGCCGGTGACGAGGTTCGTGGCGCCCGGGCCGATGGACGTCGTGACGGCGTGCGTGGACAGGCGGTCCGACTGGCGGGCGTAGCCGACCGCCGCGTGCACCATCGCCTGCTCGTTGCGGCCCTGGTGGAACGGCATCTCGTCGCCGTACTGGACCAGCGCCTGGCCGAGGCCCGCCACGTTGCCGTGGCCGAAGATGCCCCAGGTCGCCTCGATGAGACGGTGGCGGACGCCGTCGCGCTCGGTGTACTGGCGGGCCAGGAAGCGGACGAGGGCCTGGGCCGTCGTCAGGCGTACCGTCGCGCGCGTCGCGGCCGTGGGCGGCGTCGCCGTACGCGTCGAGGCCGTACTCATCGCAGCCGCACTCGTCGCGGCCGTACCGGACTTGGCGGTCATCGGTATCCCTCCGTGGCGTGGTCGGGGTGAAAGCTGATCTTCCACTCCCGCTCCTGTCCCGGACCCGCCATCACATTCAGGTAGTACATGGCGTGCCCCGGCTGGGCGATCGACGGGCCGTGCCAGCCGTCCGGGACGAGCACCGCGTCGCCGGTGCGGACCTCGGCCAGGAGGTCGGTGCCGCCGGGGCGGGAGGGGGACACGCGCTGGTAGCCGCATCCGGGGGTGCCGGTGGCGGGGTCCGGTTCGATCTCGAAGTAGTAGATCTCCTCCAGGACGGACTCCTGGCCCGGGCGGTGCTCGTCGTGCTTGTGCGGCGGGTACGAGGACCAGTTGCCGCCGGGCGTCACCACCTCGACCGCGATCAGCTGGTCGCAGTCGAAGGTGTCCGCGGCGGCGAAGTTGCGGACCCGGCGGGCGCTGATGCCGCTGCCGCGGGCCTCGACGGGTACCTCCGGCGCGGGGCCGTAGCGGGCGGGGAGTCGTCGTCCGCACTTCGCTCCTGCCAGGGCGAAGCGGCCTCCCGCACCGGAGGCGATCTCTGCGCGGGTGTCGCGCGGGACGTACGCGAAGTCGCTCGCGCCGCTGAACACGCCGTCCCTGCCCCGCAGTTCGATGATCCGCCCCTCGACGTGGACCGAGCAACCGCCCTCCAGGGGCAGCACGATCCATTCGCTCTCGCCGGTGTCGAACGCGTGCCGTTGCCCGGGGGGCATTTCCAGGATCCGGAGGGCCGCGCGGGACCAGCCGGTCTGGTCCGGGTCGGCCTGGGCCGGGTCGGTCTGGGCCGGGTCGGTCTGGGCCGGGTCGGTCTGGGCCGGGTCGGTCTGGGCCGGGTCGGCTTGGGCCGGGTTGGCCCTGTCCGGGGCGGTCTGGGCCGCGTTGATCTTGTCCGGGTCGACGAGCAGGGCGTACGGGCCCTGTGCCGCGTCGCCCTTGGGGAGGTACGTCATGTCTCCACTCTCCTCTACAGCAGGCTCACGGCCGTGTCGACGGCGCGCGCGACGTTCCCGTCCGCCGGGTACAGCAGGGACCGGCCCACCACCAGGCCCTGGACCGTGGGGAGTTGGAGCGCCACGCGCCACTTCTCGTACGTGGCGTCCTGGTCGCCGTCCTTGATGTCGCCGCCCAGCAGCACCTTGGGCAGCGTGGTCGCCTCCATCACGCGCGCCATGGCCTCGGGGTCCGGGTCGTCGGTGACGGGGAGTTTCAGCCAGGTATAGGCGGAGGTGCCGCCGAGCCCGGAGGCCACGGCGACGGACCGGACCACGGCGTCCGCGCTCAAGTCGCTGCGCAGGAGGCCGGTTTGGGCGTCACGGCCGGTCAGGAACGGTTCGACGAAGACGGGCAGGCGGTGGGACGCCATGGCGTCCACGGCGCGGGCCGCCGACTCCAGCGTGCGTACGGAGCCCTCGCCGGGGTCGTCGTAGTCCATCCGCAGGAGCAGCTTGCCGGCGTCGAAGCCTCGCGCGTGCAGGTCGTCGGGTTTGTACCCCGTGAAGCGGTCGTCCAGCTCGAAGGAGGCGCCCGCGAGGCCGCCGCGGTTCATGGAACCGATGACGATCTTGCCGTCGAGGGCGCCGAGGAGGAGCAGGTCGTCGAGTACGTCGGCGGAGGCGAGGACGCCGTCCACGCCGGGGCGGGAGAGCGCGAGGCAGAGCCGGGCCAGGAGGTCGGCACGGTCGGCCATGGCGAACGGGCGGTCGCCGGCGGCGAGTGCGCCGCGGGCCGGGTGGTCGGCGGCGACGATCATGAGGCGTGCGCCGGGGGTGGGCAGCAGC
>NZ_JAAGMG010000552.1 GCF_010548525.1 Streptomyces sp. SID14478 | reverse complement strand
CCGCGGCCAGCTCCCCTATCCGGGCGCCGGAGCGGCGGCCCTCCAGGTGCAGCCGCCCCACGTTGACCCGGTCCTGGGCGAGCAGGGTGAGGACCGCGGTGTCCCCGGCCGCGTACGTGGCGACGTAGCCGTCCGTGCCGCGGACCAGGAGTTCGCGGAAGCCTCCCTGTCCGGTGGCGTCGGCGAGGCGCTGGGCCACGCCGAGTGCGGCGGCGGTGAGGGCGGCCACGCCCTCCGGTTCGACGCCGGGGGTGTCCTGGGCCAGCACGAGCCCGTCGACGCTGGCCGCGAGGGCGCCCGTGACCTGGGGCACCCGGACTCTCAACCTCTGTAGTTCGCCGAGTACTTGGGCCTCGTCGGCCATCGGCACTTTCCCTTCTCGGGCGGGCTCGGACGGGGATGTGGCCGCTGTCCGGGACGTGCGTCGCAGGCGCTTCACAAGGCCTCCAGCGCGGCACGCAGCCGGCGCAGCAGTGCCACGTCGGGGTCGTCGACGGCGGTGTGCGCGACCCACTCGGGGACCGGAGTCGTCGTCGCGGGCTGTGGGGGAGCGGTGGTCACCAGGCCGCCCGCGGCCAGGCGCCGCAGATCGACCAGGGTGTGGAAGGCGGGCCGGCCCAGGGCGAGGGCGATCTGGGACGCGGTGCGCGCCCCGTCGACCAGGTCGAGGACCCGGCGCCTGCGCCGCGGCACGGGCAGGTCCTGGTCCGGCGCCCTGGACAGCGGCGCCGTGTCGGTGTCCGGCTCGGGCCAGATGCGCTGGAGTAGTTCGCGCCGCCGCAGCGTCTCGCGTTCGACCGCCGCGACCGGCACCGGGCGCACCGTGCCGAACCAGTGCGAGACCCCGTAGCGGAAGCGGGTCGGCCCGCTGCTCGGGGCGAGGGTGAAGTACGCGGCGTCGAACACCGCGCCCAGGTGGCACAGTTCGAGCGCGCCGTCCGACAGGCGCCCCTGCTCGACGAGGTAGCGGCCGACGCGCTGCAGGGCCCCCGCCTTGTCCACGGCCTCCCACCAGCGGTCGGCGCCCAGGGCGCCGCCCGTCGTGAGCAGCACGTCCATCCCGGGGGTGGCGGGGGACTCGGCGTGCACGACCCGCCCGTCCTGCAGGTAGAGGGTGCCGTGCTCGCGGATCAGCGCGCCGGTGGCCCCCTCCTCGGCGAGCCGGCCCAGCATCGGGGAGACGGCCGGGGCGGCGCCGGTCATCCCAGCACCAGCCGGTCGGCGAGATCGGCGAGGCGCAGCCGGGCGAGCGCGAGGTTGCCCTCGTCCCGGTCGAGCCACAGGTGCAGGAAGACGCTGCTGTCGAAGCTGGTGCGCACGAAGCGCAGCAGGTGGTAGCCGTCGCGGTTGGTGACGATGACGTCCTCGACGGGCGGTTCCTTCTCCCCGGCGGAGCCCGACCAGTCGCTGCCCTCGGCCGGGGCGAAGGCCTGGTGCTCGGCGGCGAGCCGGGCGAGTTCGGCGGCCTCGGCGGCGGTCGCCTCGTGGTCGCCGTTGGGCGAGTCCCCGATCGTTCCCAGGGCGAGGCCGCTGGTCCAGTCGACCACGGAGGCGCCGCGCGCCCCCGGCAGCCGTATGACCTCGAGCAGGCACTCGTCGATTCCGGGCACGCCTGAAACCCCCCACCTGGTCGCCGTGTTCGTGTACACCTGGTGCGTGTGTGACGACGAAGCTACGCACCGTACGGCGGCCAGGTGAGGGTTCTGGCATTTTCCGGTGGAACATTCAAACGGGGCCTAGAATTCGCCAACGCAGCCTGAAATCAAGGTCGTCAGGACCTGGTGCGCGCCCCTTCCGCGCCTCTCACGCCTCGTCGCGCACCTTCAGGACGGCCTTGTTGACCGCCCACAGCCCGATCCCGACGGCGAGGAGCACACCCGCCCGGATGTAGACCTCGGCGGGCCGGTCGGCGAGCGGACTCGCCAGAATGAGCGCCGTGAGCGCGCCGAGCACGGGCAGGACCGTCGGCGTACGGAAGTGGCGGTGGGGGACGGGGTCCCGGCGCAGGACCAGGACGGCCACGTTGACCACGGCGAACACGCACAGCAGCAGGAACGCCGTGGTGTCGCCGAGCCCCTCGATCTCGCCCGTCGACACCAGTCCGATCGCGAGCAGCGACACGAAGACGATGCCGACGACCGGGGTGCGGCGCCGCGGCAGGACGCGGCCCATGGCGCGCGGCAGGATCCGCTCGTTGGCCATGCCGTAGCACAGGCGCGAGGCCATCATGATGTTGATGAGCGCCGAGTTGGTGACCGCGAACAGGGCGATGACGGCGAAGAGCTTGTGCGGGAAGTCGAGCCCGCCCGCCTTCACCACTTCGAGCAGCGGGCCGCTGGAGCCCGCCAGCGTCCCGTGGTCGACGAGCAGCGACGAGACGAGCGCCACGAGCACGTAGATGGTGCCGGTCACGGCGACGCCGATGAAGATCGCGCGGGGGAAGGTGCGGGTCGGGTCCTTGGTCTCCTCGGCCATGTTCACCGAGTCCTCGAAGCCGACGAACGCGAAGAAGCCGAGCGCCGTGGCCCCCAACACCCCTGTCATCAGGGCGAATCCGGTGCCTCCGGTGTCGAACTCGGTGAGGCGCGCGGGCTCGCCGTCACCCGTCAGCACGGCGTACGCGCCGATGGTGAGGATGATCAGCAGTCCCGTCAGCTCGACGAGGGTGAGGACCACGTTGGCCTTCACCGACTCGCTCACGCCCCGCAGGTTCAGCGCGGCGAGCGCGAGGACGAACAGGATCGCGATGAGCGTCGGCGGCAGCGCGTCGTTCGTCAGCTCGCCGAGGTAGTCGCCGCTGAAGGCGCGGGCGGCGGCGCTCGCGGACGACAGGCCCGAGCACATCACCATGAACGCGATGATGAAGGTGAGGAAGGGGACCTTGAACGCCTTCTGCGCGTACAGCGCCGCGCCCGCCGCCTTCGGGTACTTGCCGACGAGTTCGACGTACGAGGCCGCGGTCAGGATCGCCACCACGAAGCCGATGACGAACGGCAGCCACAGCGCGCCGCCGACCTTCCCCGCGACCTTCCCGGTCGTGGCGTAGATGCCGGTGCCGAGGATGTCGCCGATCACGAACAGGATCAGGAGCTTGGGGCCGATGGCGCGGTGCAGCGCGGTGTCGTCGCCGGGCGGCGGGGTGTCGGTCGAGGTCTGGGGCGTCGTCACGGGTGCCTCCCCCGGATGCAGGCGTGTGAGCGTGCAGGAAGGGAACGCATGCCCGTGACGTACGTCACAGATGCATGAGTTGAGGAAATTCAGAGGTCGAGCAGGGCCCCGCGCAGGTCGCCGCCCGACTCGGCCACGATCTCCTCGACCGTCTGCGGCGCCCGCACGGTCGCGAACCGCACGCCGCCGTCCGCGTCCGCGGTGAACCCGTAGACCCCGGGCCGGGCGAGGGAGTTGTACGAGTAGTGCTGCGCGAAGTAGTACGCGCCGGTGTCCAGGGCGGCCGCGTGGTCGCCCGCCTCCAGGAGCGGCAGCGCGCGGTCCTCGGCGAGCAGGTCCCCGGCGAAGCAGGCCGGACCCGCCACGTCCTGGGCGACGGCCGGACCGGTCTTGGGGTGCCCCTTCGCGTCGTACGCGGCGATCCGCAGCGGCCAGGACCCGGGCGCGTACACGGTCCGCGTCGCGACCTGGACCCCCGCGTGCGTGACGGCGATCGGCCGCCCGCCGCTCTGCTTCGCGTACTCGACGAGGGCGAGGGTCGTGCCGTGCTTGGCGAGCAGCGACCGGCCGAACTCGGTGACCAGGCCGTAGCGCCCGTCGAAGAGGCCGGGTACGGAGGCGGCGAGCAGGCGGGCGTACGCGGCGTAGCTCGGGGTCTCCTCGTCGGAGGCGAAGTTGACCGGGAGGCCGCCGCCGATGTCGAGGGTGTCGATCTGCTGCCGGCCCGCGGCCCGGTTGATCTCCTCGGCGAGCTCGTAGGCCGCCCGCACGCCCTCGGCCATCAACTCCAGTGGCACGCCCTGCGATCCGGAGTGCGTGTGCAGCCGGGTCAGCCACGGCCGGTCCAGGTAGGCGCGCACGACCCACTCGCGCGCGCCCTCGTCGCGCAGGGCCACGCCGAACTTCGAGGTGGCCGTCGCCGTCGACAGGGCGCCGATGGAGCCGGCCCCGATCTGCGGGTTCACGCGGACGCCGATCGGGGAGCGGGTGGGCGCCGAGGCGACCAGGGCGTCGAGGCGGGCCAGCTCCTGGGGGTTGTCGGCGTTCACGGCGATGCCGAGGGCGAGGGCCTCGCGCAGTTCGGCGGGGGTCTTGGCGGGGGAGTCGAGGACGGTCCGGGCCGGCGGTACCCCGGCCGCGCGGGCCAGGGCCAGCTCGCCGGGGCTCGCGACCTCGGCCCCGATGCCCGCCTCGTGCAGCAGCCGCAGGACGGGCACGAGCGGCGTCGCCTTCACGGCGAAGGCGTGCAGGACCTCGGTGCCGGGTGCGGCGACCGCGTCGAAGGCGGCGCGCAGGGAGGCGGCCGAGGCGCGGATGCCGGCGACGTCCAGAAGGCCCGCGACGGGGGCGGCGGGGCCGACGAGCCCCTGCCCGACGGCGGCGCGTACTGCCTGGTCGCGGCGGGTGGAGAGGGTGAGGGGGAGGTCGGTGGACGCGTCCGTGGAAACCATGTGGTCCAGACAACCATCCCGGCGGCGTCGGGGGAATGTATTGACTAGTTCTATTCAGGAAGCCAGGATGTGAATACCCGTATCAATATGAGCATCCCAGGAGGCCGTCGATGTCAGGACCCCGCCCCGTACGAGCCCCGCGCGGCACCGAGCTCAACACCCTGGGGTGGCAGCAGGAGGGCGCCCTGCGGATGCTCATGAACAACCTCGACGCCGAGGTCGCCGAGCACCCCGACAAGCTCGTCGTCTACGGGGGCACCGGCAAGGCGGCCCGGTCCTGGGAGGCGTACGACGCGATCGTGCGCACCCTCAAGACGCTGCAGGCCGACGAGACCCTCCTCGTCCAGTCCGGCAAGCCGGTCGGCGTGCTGCGCACCAACGAGTGGGCGCCGCGCGTGCTGCTCGCCAACTCCAACCTCGTCGGCGACTGGGCCAACTGGGAGGAGTTCCGCAAGCTGGAGGCCGAGGGCCTCACCATGTACGGCCAGATGACGGCCGGTTCGTGGATCTACATCGGCTCGCAGGGCATCGTCCAGGGCACGTACGAGACCTTCGGCGCGGTCGCCCGCAAGAAGTTCGACGGCACCCTCGCCGGCACCATCACCCTCACCGCCGGCCTCGGCGGCATGGGCGGCGCCCAGCCCCTCGCCGTGACCATGAACGAAGGCGTCGCGCTCTGCGTCGACGTCGACGAGTCCCGCGTGGACCGCCGCATCGGCACCCGCTACCTCGACGTCAAGGCCGACAACCTCGACCACGCCCTGGAGCTGGCGGTCCAGGCCCGCGACGAGCGCCGCGGCCTGTCCATCGGCGTCGTCGGCAACGCCGCCGAGGTCTTCCCGGAGCTGCTGCGCCGCGGCGCCCCGATCGACATCGTCACCGACCAGACCTCGGCCCACGACCCGCTCGCCTACCTGCCCGTCGGCATCTCCGTCGAGGACTGGGACAAGGAGCGCGAGGCGGACCCGGCCGGCTTCACCGAGAAGGCCCGGCAGTCGATGCGCCTGCACGTGGAGGCCATGGTCGGCTTCCTCGACCAGGGCAAGGAGGTCTTCGACTACGGCAACTCCATCCGTGACGAGGCCCGCAAGGCCGGCTGCACGCGCGCCTTCGACTTCCCCGGCTTCGTCCCGGCGCACATCCGCCCGCTGTTCGAGGAGGGCCTCGGCCCGTTCCGCTGGGCCGCCCTGTCCGGCGACCCGGAGGACATCGCCAAGACCGACAAGGCGATCAAGGAGCTGTTCCCGGAGAACAAGCACCTGCACCGCTGGCTCGACATGGCCGCCGAGCGCATCTCCTTCGAGGGCCTGCCGGCCCGCATCTGCTGGCTCGGCTACGGCGAACGCCACCTGGCCGGCCTGAAGTTCAACGAGATGGTGGCCTCCGGCGAGCTGTCCGCGCCCGTCGCCATCGGCCGCGACCACCTCGACTCGGGCTCCGTCGCGTCCCCCTACCGCGAGACCGAGGCCATGAAGGACGGCTCGGACGCGATCGCCGACTGGCCGCTGCTCAACGCCCTGGTCAACACCTCCTCCGGCGCCTCCTGGGTCTCCCTGCACCACGGCGGCGGCGTCGGCATGGGCCGCTCCATCCACGCCGGCCAGGTCTGCGTCGCCGACGGCACCGACCTCGCCGCGCAGAAGATCGAGCGCGTCCTGACCAACGACCCGGCGATGGGCGTCATCCGCCACGTCGACGCGGGTTACGAGCACGCGGCCGAGGTCGCGGCCGAGCGCGGGGTGCGCATTCCGATGCGGGAGGGCGAGTGACCTCCCCCGCGACCCCTGCCACGGCCCCGAGCTTCCTGGAGATGTGGCAGGACCTGCGCCCCATCGGTCGGAACCAGGACAGCGGCGGCTACCGCCGCCACGCCTGGACCGCGGCCGACGCCGACTGCCGCGCCTGGTTCAAGGCGCAGGCGCAGTCCCGCGGGCTGACCTACGAGCTGGACCGCAACGGCAACCAGTGGGCCTGGCTCGGCGACCCCGAGGCCGGGGACGCCGTCGTCACCGGCTCCCACCTCGACTCCGTCCCGGACGGCGGCGCCTTCGACGGCCCCCTCGGCGTCGTGTCCTCCTTCGCCGCCCTGGACGAACTCCGCCGCAGGGGAGCGGAGTTCACCAAGCCGCTCGCGCTCACCAACTTCGGGGACGAGGAGGGCGCCCGCTTCGGCCTGGCCTGCGTGGGCTCCCGCCTCACCGGCGGCCACCTCAGCCGCGCACAGGCCCACGCGCTCACCGACGCCGACGGGATCACGCTCCCGCAGGCCATGGAGCGCGCCGGGTACGACCCGGAGGCGATCGGCCCGGACCCCGAACGCCTCGGCCGCATCGGCGCGTTCATCGAGCTGCACGTCGAGCAGGGCCGCGCCCTGGACCTGTCAGGGGACGCGGTCGGCATCGCCAGCGCCATCTGGCCGCACGGCCGCTGGCGCTTCGACTTCCGCGGCGAGGCCAACCACGCGGGCACCACCCGCCTGGTCGACCGCAGGGACCCGATGCTGACGTACGCGGAGACGGTCCTGGCGGCCCGCCGCGAGGCCCGGCTCGCGGGCGCCGTCGCCACGTTCGGCAAGATCTCGGTCGAGCCGAACGGCGTGAACGCCATCCCGTCGCTGGTCCGCGGCTGGCTCGACTCGCGCGCCGCCGACCAGGACACCCTCGACCGGACGGTCACCGCGGTCGAGAAGGCGGCCCGCGAGTACGCCGACGCGCACGGCATCGACGTCTCGCTCACCCGGGAGTCCTTCACCCCGGTCGTCGACTTCGACCACGCGCTGCGCGACGAACTGGCGCGCATCATCGGCGCACGGGACGGCTCGGCCGAGCTGAAGGTGCCCGTCCTGGGGACCGGCGCGGGACACGACGCCGGGATCCTGGCCTCGTCCGTCCCCACCGCCATGCTGTTCGTACGCAACCCCACGGGCGTCTCGCACTCCCCGGCCGAGCACGCGGCCGAGGACGACTGCGTGGCCGGGGTGCACGCACTGGCCGACGTACTGGAAGGACTGGCCTGCAAGTGAGCGCGGAGCAGACGACGACGTACTGGCTGGAGCACGCCTGGCTCGACCCGGCGGTGGAGCCGGGCGTGGTCGTGGAGGTGACCGGTGACCGCATCACCGCGGTCCGCAAGGGGGCCGACACCCCGCCGCCGGGAGCGACAGTGCTGCGCGGCCTCACCCTCCCCGGCCTCGCCAACGCCCACAGCCACGCCTTCCACCGGGCCCTGCGCGCGACGGTGCAGGTCGGCTCCGGCACGTTCTGGACGTGGCGCGAGGTCATGTACGGGGTGGCCGACCGGCTGACCCCGGACAGCTACCACGCCCTCGCCCGGGCGGTGTACGCGGAGATGGCGCTCACCGGCATCACGGCGGTGGGGGAGTTCCACTACCTCCACCACCAGCCCGGCGGCGCCCCGTACGCGGACCCGAACGCGATGGGCGAGGCGCTGATCGCGGCCGCGGACGAGGCGGGCATCCGCATCACGCTCCTCGACACGGCGTACGTCTCGTCGGCCATGGGGGACAGGCACAGCGGCAAGGAGCCCGACCGCCACCAGCAGCGGTTCAGCGACGGCACGGCGCAGGCCTGGGCCGAGCGCGCGTCCCTGCTGAAGGACCGCCCGCACGCGCGGATCGGCGCCGCGGTCCACTCGGTGCGCGCGGTCCCCGCGGCGCAGCTGTCGACGGTCGCGGACTGGGCGGCTCAGCGCCGCGCGCCCCTGCACGTCCACCTCTCCGAGCAGACCGCGGAGAACGACGCGTGCAGGGCGGCCTATGGCTGTACCCCCACCCAACTCCTCGCGGACAACGGGGTGTTGGGCGCCCGCACCACCGGAGTCCACAACACCCATCTCACCGACACCGACATCGCCCTCCTCGGCGGCTCGGGCACGGGCACGTGCATGTGCCCCACCACCGAGCGCGACCTGGCCGACGGCATCGGACCGGCGGGCCGGCTGCAGCAGGCGGGCTCGCCGCTGTCGCTGGGCTCGGACAGCCACGCCGTGATCGACCTCTTCGAGGAGGCGCGCGCGATGGAGCTGAACGAGCGCCTGCGCTCGCGCACCCGGGGCCACTGGACGGCGGCGGCCCTGCTGCGCGCCGCCTCGGCCGACGGCCACGCGGCGCTCGGCTGGGACGACGCGGGCGTCATCGAGCAGGGCGCGGTGGCGGACCTGGTCACG
>NZ_JAAGMG010000521.1 GCF_010548525.1 Streptomyces sp. SID14478 | reverse complement strand
TGCGCGGGGAGTTGATGGTGCGGGGGTCGACGGCCGCGCCGCGCGAGTAGGACGGGCGGCGAAGGTCCCGCCCCCGTTCGCCCGAAGGGCGGGGCCCGCGGCGTCTGGCGTGTGCGCTCGCAGGGCGCCGGAGCGGGCGTGCCGGGCGTCGCGGGGCAGACGGCTTTCGCCACACACCCCAGGGCGTCACTCGCCGCGCAGGAGGATCCGCAGGACGGCATCCGGGGCGTCGCGCATGACGTTGTGGGTGGAGTCCAGGGAGTGCGTGCGCCAGTCGGGGTCCTTGGCGAGGCGCTCGTGGAGTGCGGTGAACGGGGTGCCCGTCCAGCCGGACAGGTAGACGTAGTCGCGCGTCCTGATACGGGCCAGGCCCTCGCCGTCCAGCCGCAGCCGCTGGAGGAAGGACGCGAGGGGGTGCGCCGTCGTGCGGGGGTCGAGGCCGGGCGGCGGTGCGACCGAGTAGCCGTCCGCCGCCGCGCCGTCGAGGAAGATCTGCCGGAACGCCTGTGTGGTCAACTCCCAGCAGGAATCGCCGTCCTGGGGGACGTAGGCGTCGCTGTAGACGAGACGGCGCACCACGCCCGGGGCGGCGCGGTCGGCGGCGCCGGTGATCACCATGCCCGCGTAGCTGTGCCCCACCAGGACGGCGTCGGTGACCCGCTCCGACGCCAGTACGGCGAGGACGTCCGCGATGTGGGTCTCCAGATTGACCGCCGGGCCGCCGAGGTGCGCGCGCTCGCCGATGCCGGTGAGCGTGACCGGCAGGGCCCGGTGCCCGGCGGCCCGGAGGGTGTCGGCGAGGGCCGCGTAGTACCAGCCGCCGTGCCAGCCTCCGGGCACGAGGACGAAGGTCGCCATGTCTGCCTCTCCTGACATCGCTGGGGAAGGAGGCGGACACTGTGGCTCATCGGCCCGGCGTTCTCAACCTGGTTATGAGGACGGCCTGTTGAGGGGGCGGGCCGGGGTCTACACGTGCGGCCTGCGTCCGTGCTCCTGGTGCGGGAAGTGCTGGTCCGCGCCGGGCAGGGTCGGCTTCGGCAGGGTGGCGACCTCCTCCTTGGCCTGCTCCAGCTGCTCGGCCGTGTCGTGCGGCAGGCGGGGCGGCCGGTGCGTGGCGTGGGAGAAGCGGAAGGCCGAGGTGAGGTCGCCGAAGGTGTCGCGGCGCCAGTCGGTGATGTTCGGCTCCTCGACGCCGGTGAACCGCTCCAGGAACTGCAGGGCCGAGGTGTGGTCGAAGGACTCGGAGGCCACCCAGCCGCCCACCGTCCAGGGCGAGATGATGATCGCGGGGACGCGGAAGCCGCCGCCGATGGGCAGGCCCTGGATGAACTCGCCCGGCGTGCCCGCGCGGGGCGTGGGCGGCGTCACGTGGTCGAACAGGCCGTCGTTCTCGTCGTAGTTGAGGATGAAGGCGGTCTTCGCCCAGACCTTGGGGTTGCTGGCTATCGCCTCGATCTTCTGGGCCACGAAGTCCGCGCCCGCCGCCGGCAGGTAGTCGGGGTGCTCCGACTGGTAGCTCGTCGGCATGATCCAACTGACGGCGGGGAGGCGGTCGTTGCGGGCGTCGTCCTCGAAGGTGCCCTCCGGCTGGGGGCGCACGCCGCGTTCGTAGAGGTCCGAGCCCGGCTGCGCGCTCTTGAAGCTGGCGAAGTTCTCCAGCATGTTGCAGCCGTAGTCGTCGTCCTGCTGGTAGACCTTCCAGCTGACCCCGGCGGCCTGCAGGCGTTCGGCGTACGTCGTCCAGCGGTAGGGCGTGGGCGCCGTGTTGTTGAGGATCGGGCCGCCCTGGGTGCCGGCCGCGTCGATGCTGCCCGTCATCCAGTACAGGCGGTTGGGCCAGGTCGGGCCGAAGACCGAGCAGAAGTAGTTGTCGCAGATGGTGAAGGTCTCCGCGAGCGCGAACTGGAACGGGATGTCCTTGCGGGTGTAATACCCCATGACGTAGGGCCCGTTGACGCCGTCGGCCTTGCGGTGGGCCGGTAGCCACTGGTCCATCCGGCCGTTGTTCCAGGCCTCGTGCTGGACCGACCAGGCGTGGCTGGTGGAGGGGATGGCCTGGGCGCTGGTGGAGTGCGTGTCCAGGTGGAAGGGCAGGAGGTAGCCCTTCGGGTTCTCGGCGTCGGGCTGGTAGAAGACCGAGCGGCCCGTGCTGAGCCGCTGCGCCTTGGGGTCGTTGAAGCCGCGGACGCCCTTGAGGGTGCCGAAGTAGTGGTCGAAGGAGCGGTTCTCCTGCATCAGCATCACGACGTGCTCGATGTCGCGCAGGGAGCCCTTGCGGGGCGGGCCCGCGGCGACCGCCTTCTGGACGCTCGGCGGGAGGAGGGAGAGGGCGGCGGCGCCGCCGACGGCGCCTGCCGCGGAGCCGAGGAGTCTGCGTCGGGTCAGCTCGGTCATGGGAGTCCCCTCTGAAGTGTTCGGGCATGCCAACGGCCCGTGTGCGACGGGCCGTTGGTGCCACTCTGCGGGGAGTCGGCGGTGGGGCGGAGGGGGTTGTCGATGAAATGGCCGACAACGCACGGTGATGACTTGGCCAACCCATGGGCGGCCCTTGAACCGCTATACCTGCCATATGCATGGACTTGACCTGACGGCGTTCCTGCCGCATCCGCGGCCGCGTCCGGATCGTGGACGGGCGCCGCCTCCCGGCGTACGCTGACGAAGCCTTCAACCTCTGACTGAGTCAACTGTCTGTGTCGCGAGGTAGACATGACCGTGCAGGACATCCGGTCCTTCAACCGCTTCTACACGAACGTCATCGGCGCCCTGGACTACAGCCGCCACCTGTACGCCCCCTACACGCTCACCGAGTCGCGCGTGCTGTACGAACTCGCGCACAGCGAGCACGTCGACGCCGCTGACCTGCGCACCCGGCTCTCCCTCGACGCGGGCTACCTGAGCCGCATCCTCGGCAAGTTCGAGCGCGACGAGCTGGTCGAGCGCGCCTCGTCCGAGAAGGACTCCCGTCGGCGGCGCATCACCCTCACCCCGCGCGGGCGCAACGCGGCGCAATTGCTGGACGAGCGGTCGCGGGAATCGATCGGCACGCTCCTCGCCGCCGTGCCCGCCGCCGACCGCGAGCGCCTGACCGAGGCACTGCGCACCGTGCGCGAGGTCCTGGGCGACGGCCGCGCCGCCCCGCACCCGGAGAACGTGCTGCTGCGCGATCCGGGCCCTGGCGATCTCGGCTGGATCGTGGCGCGCAACGGCGCGGTGTACGCGACCGAGTTCGGCTGGAATGCGGACTACGAGGGCCTGGTCGCCCGGATCGTCGCCGACTTCGCGCAGGACCACGACCCGAATCTGGAGCGGGTGTGGATCGCCGAGCTCGACGGCCGTCCGGTGGGCTGCGTGATGTGCGTACGGGACGAGGCGCCCGGTGCGGCGCGGCTGCGGCTGCTCCTCGTGGAGCCGGAGGCCCGGGGCCTCGGGGTCGGCGACCGGCTGGTGCGGGCCGTCGTCGGGTTCGCGCGCGGCGTCGGCTACCGCGAGCTGGTGCTGTGGACGAACGACGTGCTGAAGTCGGCCCGCTCCCTCTACCAGCGGCACGGGTTCGTGCTCGCCGGGGAGACGCCGCACCGGTCGTTCGGGGCCGATCTCATCGGGCAGGACTGGCGGCTTCCGCTGCACCGGGCGCCCGAGTGACAGGGCGCTGAGTGACGCCCGAAAGCCCGGGTAGGGTCCGCCCCATGAAACTGGCGTTCTCCACTCTCGGTGTCCCCGGCCTCCCGCTGGCCGACGTCCTCCGCCTCGCGACCATGCACGGCTACCACGGCGTGGAGCTGCGCGCCCACCCCGAGGAGCCCGTCCACCCCGGCCTCGGCCCGGCCGAACGGGCCGAAGTGGCGTCCGAGTTCAAGGCCGCGGGCGTGGAGGTCCTGGGCATCGCCGGGTACGCGCGCGTGGCGGCGGCCGGCGACGACGACGCGGTGCTCGACGAGATCCGCGCCCTGGTGGACCTCGCCCGCGACCTCGGGGCCCCCTTCGTCCGGGTCTTCCCGGGCGGCGGCGAGCAGGACCCGGAGACGGCCGACGCCACCGCCGCGCGCCGTCTGGGCGTCGCCGCGGAGTACGCGGCCGACCGGGACGTACGGGTACTGCTGGAGACCCACGACTCGCACCGCACCGGGGCCGCCGTGTCCCGCGCCGTCGGCCCCGTCGGCCACCGCCACGTGGGCGTGCTGTGGGACGTCATGCACACCTGGCTGGGCGGCGAGCAGCCCGCGGTCTCGTACGCGGCGCTCTCCCCCTACCTGGGCTACGTACAGGTCAAGGACATCGCGGGCGCCGACGACACCACGCCGTTGCCGCTCGGCGCGGGCGTGCTCCCGCTCGCCGAGTGCGTCGAGGTGCTCAGCCGCGAGTCCTGGGACGGCTGGCTGTGCTGGGAGTACGAGAAGCGCTGGTACGAGGCCGCGGCCCCGCTCGCCGATCTGCTCGGCGCGGGCCGCGAGCACCTCGCGCGGTTGCTCAACGAGTCGGCGTAGAGCGGGAGTTCAGACGCGTACGGCAGCGGGGTCGGGTTCCGCCGCGGGGTGGGGCGCGGGCCCGCCCCGCCGGGCCCCGGCCAGTGAGGTGACCGCCACCCCGGTCACCAGGAGCGCGGCCGCGCACCAGCCCGGCGGGCTGACCGACTCGTGCAGGAACAGGGCCGCGGACGACATCCCGAACACCGGCACCAGCAGGGAGTACGGGGCGACCGTCGAGGCGTCGTAGCGCTGCAGGAGGCGGCTCCAGGCGCTGAAGCCGAAGAGCGTGGTCACGAGGGCGACGTAGACGATCGCGCCCGCGCCCGGCAGGTCCAGGGAGGTCAGGGCGTCGGCGTCGCGTGCGGGCCCCTCGAACAGGAGGGAGAGCGCGAGGAGCGGCAGGACCGGGACCGCGCTCGACCAGACCATGAAGTTGAACGGGGCCGTGGGCGAGGCCTTGCGGGTCAGCACGTTCGACACGCCCCAGAACACCGCCGCCACCAGGACGAGCGCGAAGGCGCCCAGGGGGCCCGAGCCGCCCTCGTCCGCCGCCGCCACCGCGATGCCCGCGAGCGCCACCGCCATGCCCGACACCCTTACGCGGCCCGGGCGTTCGCCCAGGAACGCGAAGGCGATGCCCGCGGTGAACACCGACTGGACCTGGAGCACCAGGGAGGACAGGCCGGCGGGCATCCCGGAGTTCATGCCGAGGAAGAGCAGCCCGAACTTGCCGACGCCGAGGGCGAGTCCGACGCCCACGATCCAGCGCCACGGCACGCACGGCCGCCCGACGAGGAACACCGCGGGCAGCGCGGCGAGCAGGAAGCGCAGGGCGCAGAAGAGCAGCGGCGGGAAGTGGTCGAGGCCGATGTCGATGATGACGAAGTTCACGCCCCACAAGGCGGCGACGAGCACCGCGAGGCCGGTGTGTGCAGGTCTCATGCGTCGAGGATCACGTCCCACGACCGTGTAGCACCAGCGATGATTGCTGCACAGTCGGATGTAGCACTGCTAATGAGAGGGTCGGGATGTTGGATCTTCAGCGGCTGCGCGCCCTGCACGCGGTCTCGGTCCACGGCACCGTCGGCGCCGCCGCGGCCGCCCTCGGCTACACGCCGTCCGCCGTCTCGCAGCAGATCGCGAAGCTGGAGCGGGAGACGCGGACCGTACTCCTGGAGCGGGAGGGGCGCGGTGTCCGGCTCACCGACGAGGCTCACCAACTTGCCGCTACGGCACGTGAGTTGATGGCGATCGTGGAGCGCGCCGAGACCGGTCTTGAGGAGCGGCGGGGCGTGCCTGCCGGGCGGCTGACGATCGCCGCGTTCGCCTCGGCGGCGCGCGGCCTGCTCCCCGCGACGCTCGCCGA
>NZ_JAAGMG010000479.1 GCF_010548525.1 Streptomyces sp. SID14478 | reverse complement strand
GGGCGGCGCTCGCCCCCTCGTTGGTCGAGGGCCGCGGCGCCGACGTGCCGTTCGCCGAGCAGGAGGCGGAGAGCGCACGGACCGACGGCACGGTCATCGGCCCGGACCGCACCGCCTACACCCTGCCGTCGGAGGCGTCGGGCCGCGCCGCGGTGCGGCTGAAGCCGGGCCAGTACGTCGAGTTCCGGCTGCCGCGCGCGGCCAACGCGCTCACCGTGCGCTACAGCATCCCGGACGCCGCGAACGGCGGCGGCATCACGGCCCCGCTGGACATCGCCGTGAACGGCAAGCGGCAGGCGCCGATGACCCTGACCTCGCAATACGCGTGGCTCTACAACCAGTACCCGTTCAGCAACGACCCGCAGGCGGACCTGCTGCACCCCGACTGGTGGATCACGGAATGCGGCTGCGTCCCCTCAGCGACGACGCCGGCTCCCGTCATCGACAAGCCGTTCAGGCCCAGCCACTTCTACGACGAGCAGCGCGTCCGGCTGGGCCGGATCCACCGTGCCGGTGACACCGTCCGCCTGACCGCGCCCACCGGCACGAAAGCGGCCTGGACGGTCATCGACCTGCTCGACTCCGAACTCGTCGGCGCCCCGCACGTCGAACTGCGCGCCGCGAACGTCCTTGCCTACGGCGCCGATCCCACGGGCCGACGCGACTCCGCGGACGCGATCGACAGGGCCGTCGCCGCGGCGAAGCGCCACCACCTCAAGGTCTACCTGCCCCCGGGCACGTACCAGGTCAACCGGCACATCGTCGTCGACGACGTGACGATCGTCGGTGCGGGCAACTGGTACACGACCGTCAAGGGCCACCAGGTAACCCTCGACACCCCCGCCCCGGACGGCTCCGTGCACACGGGAGTCGGCTTCTACGGCAAGGACGCGGCGGACGGCGGCAGCCACGACGTGCATCTGTCCGGCTTCGCGATCGAGGGCGACGTCCGCGAACGCATCGACACCGACCAGGTCAACGCCATCGGCGGTGCCATGAGCGACTCCACCGTCGACGGCCTCTACCTGCACCACACCAAGGTCGGCCTCTGGTTCGACGGTCCGATGAAGAACGTCCGCGTCACCCGGAACGTCATCGCCGACCAGATCGCCGACGGCCTCAACTTCCATACCGGCGTGACGGATTCACTGGTCTCGCAGAACTTCGTGCGCAACACCGGCGACGACGCGCTGGCCATGTGGTCGGAGAAGCAGCAGGACGCCCGCAACACCTTCTCCCGCAACACGGTCCAGACCCCGGTCCTGGCCAACGGCATCGCCCTGTACGGCGGCACCGACAACAAGGTCAGCGGCAACCTGATCGCGGACCCGATCCGCGAGGGCAGCGCGATCCAGGTCGGCTCCCGCTTCGGTGCCGAGCCGTTCACCGGCCGTCTGTGGATCACCGACAACACGACCGTGCGCGCCGGCACGTACGAACTGAACTGGCAGATCGGGCTGGGCGCCCTCTGGTTCTACGCCCTGGAGAAGGACATCGACGCCGACATCCAGGTCACCGGCGACCACTTCCTGGACAACACCTACAACGCGCTCATGCTCGTCTCCGACTTCCCGGTGAAGGACAAGTACAAGATCACGAACGTCCACTTCAAGGACATCAGGGTCGACGGCACCGGCACGTCCGTGCTCAGTGCCCGCTCCGCGGGATCGGCGTCCTTCGAGAACGTCGACGCACGCAACGTCGGCGCGGTGGGCATCAACAACTGCGGCTCGTTCAACTTCCCCGCCACCGGTTCGGAGTTCACGGTCGAGGACCGCGGTGGCAACGACGGCGGCGGCACGACCGGCCCCTGGCTCGCCGCCTGGGAGCTGCCGAACACGATCACCTGCGACGACCGCCCGCCGGTCGTCGCGCCGCCCGCGCCCGGCGCATGGTGAGCTGACCCCCCTGCCCCGGGCGGAGCGATCCGCCCGGGGCCTTCCTTTTCCCGCATCGCCGTCAACCGGTGAAGGCGGCGTCCGGGTGCAGACCGGCCGCCCGGCTCGCCTCGACCGCAGCCGCCACGAACGAGGCGACGAGCGGGCGCCGGTCGCGCGCGGGCCAGGCGATGACGAGGCTGCTGTCGCTCGCATCGCTCACCGGTACGCGGACGAGGTCCGCGGGGACGGGCTCGACGAGGGAGCGGGGTAGGACCGCGATCATCCGGCCGAGCCGGATCAGGTGGGCCATCTGCACGGCGTCCGCGACCTCCGGCCCGCTCCCGCCGTCGGGCACGCCCTTCCACCGGGGCAGCGTCTCGTGCTCCAGCTCGGCCGTGGTCAGTGCGGTGCGGGAGGCCAGCGGGTGGTCCGCGGGGAGGACGGCGACGCGGTCCTCGGTGTGCAGCGTTTCGTGGGCGAGGCCGGTGAGGTCGTCGAAGGGCACGTAGAGCAGGGCCACGTCGGCCCGGCCGTCACGCAGGTGGTCGACGCGGTCGGTGGCGCCGCTGAACAGGATGTCGACGCGCCGGGCGTCGGGCTGCCGGTCGTAGGCGGCGAGGATCCCGGACAGCAGGTGCGCGTCGCCGCCGGGCTTGAGCACCAGGCGCAGGTGCGTGTCGCTCTCCGCGGCGCGGCGCGCGCTGCGCACGGCGGCGCTCATCGCGTTCAGCGCGTGCCGGCCGTGTTCGAGGAGTGCCTCGCCGGACGGCGTCAGGGCCACGTGCCGGCTGGAGCGGTGGAACAGGGCGACGCCGAGCCGTGACTCGATGCGGCGGACCGCCTTCGACAGGGCCGGCTGCGCGATCGACAGCCTGGCGGCGGCGCGGCCGAAGTGCAGCTCCTCCGCGACGGCGAGGAAATACTCCAGCTCCCGGGTCTCCAGTTCACTCATTCCTCCAGGTTATCGCCGAAGAGCGAACGGATCTTGGACTCTCGCCGCGGACCTTGCTTCGATGGATGCATGATCAACCACACGATGATTGTCTCCTTCCAGTCCGACGTTCCTGACACGGAAATCGATTCATTCCTTCACGACATCGAAAAGGTGATGCTCGACTCCGGACACGTGCAGACCTTCACGGCGCAGCGGCACATCCCGGTCCCCGGCGAGGAGGCGATTCCTGCGCTGATCGCGACCGTGATCGTGCAGCTCGGCCTCACGGACTTCGACGCGCTCGTCGCCTCGTTCGCGGCCCCCGGCGCGGGCGAGGTCATCCACCGCTGGCAGGCCCGGTTCCCGTACAAGGTCGCCTGGGCGAACCACGAGGTGCTCGCCTGAGCCAGGGCCGAGCTAGGTCGGGCGGGGCCGGCCGCCGCGGCGCGGACGTCAGCGTTTCGTCATGAGTCGAGCGCGGCTTTCCGGGGGTGTCGCGTTCTACGGTCGCAGCATGCGCGACACTCCTCGTCTGCCCACGTCCCCCGGCTTCTGGCGCAGTCCGCTGCGCGGCATCCGGTTCACCTCGGTGCTCGGACTCGTTCTGCTCGTGGGCATCACCGTGCTGTTCGCGACGGGACTGCTCTCGTACGCCGCCTACAACCCGAACCTGGCGGCGGTGAACGACAAGACCCCGGACAAGGGACTGCTCGGCTTCTACCTCTTCTCCTGGCCGACCCACCCGCACTGGCTGTACCGCCTCACACAAGGCGTGCACGTCACCCTCGGCATCACCCTGATCCCGGTGCTGCTCGCCAAACTGTGGTCGGTGGTGCCGCGACTGTTCGCACTGCCGCCGATCCGTTCGCTCACCCACGGCCTGGAGCGGCTCTCCCTGCTCCTGCTGGCCGGCGGCGGCCTGTTCGTGTTCACGACGGGCGTGCTCAACATCCAGCTCGACTACCTGTTCCCCGGCTCGTTCTACCCGCTGCACTTCTACGGGGCGTGGGTCTTCTTCGCCGCGTTCCTCGCGCACGCGGCGCTGAAGGTGCCGGCCGCACTGCGCACGGTGCGGCGCATGCGGGAAGGCGAGGGGCAAGTTGCGCAGGAGGACGCGCTGGCGGCGCCGCGGCCGGATCCGCCGACGGTCTCACGGCGCGGCGCGTTCGGGTTCGTCGGCGGGGGCGCGCTACTGCTGTTCGCCACCACCGCAGGGCGCAGCTTCGACGGCCTGCGCGGTACGGCCCTGCTCGCGCCGCACGGCGGCCCGGACCCCGGCAGCGGACCGGGCGGCTTCCAGATCAACAAGACCGCGGCGTACGCGGGCATCCAATCGGCACAGACGGGCGCGGACGCCTGGCGTCTGAGCGTCACCGGGCGCACGGGAACGATCCGGCTGAGCAGAGCGCAACTGGCCCGCCTCGCGCTGCACGAGGCCGCGTTGCCGATCGCCTGCGTGGAAGGCTGGTCCACGTCCGACCAGCGATGGCGCGGGGTGCGGCTGCGGGATCTGGCCGCACTCGTCGGTCACGAAGGCGATCCGCCGGACGTGTTCGTCGAGTCCCTCCAGGCCCACGGCGCGTTCCGGCACGCGGCGCTGCGCGCCAATCAGGTCGCCGACCCGCGGTCCCTGCTCGCGCTCTACGTCAACGGTGCCCCGCTGTCCCCTGACCACGGTTTCCCGGCGCGGATCGTCGTGCCCGCCGCGCCCGGTGTGCTGAACACCAAATGGGTGGCCACGCTGACGTTCGGAAGGCCGTGACCCATGGCAACCAAGAAAGCCCGGCAGAGGCCACGCGGCGGCCTGTGGACGGCACTGCGCCGGGTCCCGGCACCTCCGGGTTTCCGGATCCCGCTCGGCAGTCCCTTGCAACTCCTGCTGCTGGCCTGCTCGTTCGCGCTTGCCGGTTATGCGGGGGCGCGGCTGCTCGCCGGCGACTGGTTCGACGTGGCCTTGTGGGTCGTGGGGGCGGCGCTGCTGCACGACCTCGCCCTGGTGCCGCTGTACGCAGCCGCGGACCGGCTGCTCCTCAGGGCGTGCGGGGCGCTGGGGCAGCGCCCGCGGGTCCTGTACGTGCGCGTCCCCGCAGCCCTGTCCCTTCTCCTGCTGCTCGTCTGGTTCCCGCTCATCAGCGGCATGATGGACGACCGCTATCTGGCCGCCACCGGCCGGTCGGCGAACGGCTTCCTGACGCACTGGCTCCTGATCACCGCGGCACTGTTCGGCGGATCGGCCCTGCTGCTCATCGTCTCCACGCTGCGCACGGGCAAGAGGGCGACGTCACCGTGAGTCGAACTGGGTCGAAAAGTACGGGAGTTACGGGAGCTGCGTGCGATGGCGGCCGGTGCTCGGCTTCGATGTCGGCGTGGCGCGGGCCGTCCCGCTGCGCCTGCGCTCGTCGATTCCGGCGGAGTGCGGGCAGCATCGTGTGACGGGTCGCGCCCCGTGCGTCCGCGTCGTCGTACCGCTGGCATGATCACAGTGTCCGGGGAGGGGAACGCAGAGAACGGAGATCGCAATTGAGTCACGCCACGCCCGCGTCGCGCGCCCTCGTCCTGAAGGAGTTCGGCGCTCTGCCGCGGCTCGCGACGAGGGACGTTCCCGAGCCGGAGCCCGGCCACACGCTCGTACGGATGACGGCGGCGACCGTTGCCCATCTCGACCTGAACATCCTCGACGGGCAGTTCGGCGTCCTCCCCGACCTGCCGTTCGTGCCCGGTACCGAGGGCAGCGGCATCGTCCTCGCTTCCGGCGCCCACCCCGAGGGCGCTCTCGTGCGGGTGCGCGGCGAGGGCCTCGGGCTCAGCCGCGACGGCGCCTGGGCCGAGCACGTGCGCGTACCCGACGCCGCCGTGGAGGTCATGCCCGAAGGCACCGATCCCGTTCTCGCCTGCATCCACTTCTCCCCGGTGGGCACCGCATGGGCGGCCGTGCATGCCCTTGCCCAGGTGCGGCCCGGCGAGCGCATCCTGGTGACCGGGGCGTCCGGAGCGGTCGGTGCGATGGCGGTGCAGCTCGCCGCCCGGGCGGGAGGGGAGGTGGTCGGCGTGGTCGGCCGCCCGGCCAAGCTGCCCCACGTGCCCGCCGCCGCTCAGGCGTTCGTGGCCGGCCGGCTCTCCGAGGAGGCGATCGGCGGGAAGGCCGACGTGCTCATCGACACCGTCGGCGGCGCGGTCCTGCGCGAGGCGCTGACCCTGGTCCGCCCGGGCGGCAGGGCCGCGCTCGTCGGCTACACCGCGGGGCGCGAACTCACCCTGGATCTCGCCGACTTCCTGCTCGCCGACGTCGCGCTGTTGCCCGTCAACATGATCAGCCGCGGCACGGAAGTTGCCCCGGAGGTCCTGCGACTCCTGCCGGACCTGTCGTCCGGCGAGCTGTCCTTGCCCTACGAGCAGTACGGCATCGACCACCTCGACGAGGCGGTGGGACGGCTGCGATCGGGCGACGCCGTCGGCAAGGTGGTCATCGACCTGAGCTGAACCGCCCGCTCAGTGACCGTCGTGCGCGCCCGGGTCCGTCGTGAGCGCGTGCAGCTTCGGGAGGTTCACCACGATCGCCTCCTGGGTGCTGCGCGCGATGACGACCACGGCCTCGTCGGCAGGGTCGGGGTTCTCCTCGCGGTGCGGCACGTAAGGTGGGACGAAGATGTAGTCGCCGGGGGAGGTGCGCAGGCGGATCTCCCGCTCGCCGTCGCCGGAGTCGTCGAGGAAGACGAACTCCGGATGTCCGCTGACCACGTAGATGGCGGTCTCGGACGCGCCGTGGTGGTGGTCGGAGGACGACGTCGCGGGAGCGACATGGGTCTGGCCCATCCAGAGCTTCTCCGAACCGACGGCCGCTCCGCTGACGGCCGCGAACCGGCGCATGCCGCCCGTCTGCGCGGTGTCGCCGTCGAGGGCGTCGGCGCGGATGTGGTGCAGGCGGGTCCGCAGCCCTCCGGCCGGGCGGTCCGGGGCGTCCGGCAGGTGCGGGTGGAAACCTTCGCCAGGGGTGGTCAGCGGATCGCTCATGGCCCGGACGCTAGGGCCCGCGGGAAAAGGATGTCAAGAGGTGTCCATTGGCTCCCACCTGCGGCAATGTTCTCGCAACAAATGCGCGGCGACCGTGAAGGGCCTTGCCGCGCGCGGGGGTTCAGGCATGATGTGCGCATGCATATCTCCGCGAAGGCGGACTACGCCACGCGGGCCCTCCTGGAGCTCGCCCGCGCCCCCGATCGTCCGCTGACCTGCGAGTCCATCGCCTCCTCGCAGGAGATCCCGTTCCGCTTCCTCAAGTCCGTGGTGGGCGAGCTGCGCAAGGCCGGCCTGGTGCGCAGCCAGCGCGGCTGCGAGGGCGGCTACTGGCTGGGCGGCAGCGCCGAGGGCATCACCCTGCTCGACGTCGTCCGCGCCGTCGACGGCGAGTTGATCACCCTGCGCGGCGGGTCGCTGGCCGGCCTCGACTACCCGGGCGCCGCCACCGGTCTCCCGGCCGTGTACCGCAGGATCGAGGCCGAGGCGTCGACGGTCCTGGGCGGGGTCACCCTGGCCTCGCTGCTGCCGCCCGAGGCCGCCGAACCACCGGCCGGCAGGAACGCCGCGTGACGGCGCCGCGGGTGCCTCAGGAGCTCGGCGAGGTGGGGGACCCGGTCCTCGAAGTCGTCGAGTACACCGACCCGTTGTGCCCCTGGGCCTGGGGGTCCGAGCCCACGTTCCGCCGACTGCGGGCGGCTCTCGACGGGCGGGCCCGGTGGCGCAGGACGTACTGCATCCTGTTCGACGACGACGATGACCCGCCGCCCGATCCCGCGGCGGAGACGGCTTGGTACGCCCGCTACGTCGAGGAGATCTGCGGGCACACGAAGGCGCCCCGCCCGGCCCGCCTGAGCCGGGTCGCGGCGAGCTCGTGGCCGGCCTCCCTCGTGGCCAAGGCGGCCGACCGGCAAGGGAGTTGTGTCGCCGAGCGAGTGGTGCGGCGACTGCGCGAGACGGTCTTCGTGCCGGGCGAGCCCG
>NZ_JAAGMG010000433.1 GCF_010548525.1 Streptomyces sp. SID14478 | reverse complement strand
CGCGGGCGACGCGGTCGTCGGCGCGGCCGATCAGCCAGTCGCGGCTGGGCACGACGAGCCCGGCCGGGGTGAACGCGATCTTGCGCAGTTCGGCGTGGCTTCCGGAGTCCTTGCGCCACAGGCCGCCGACGATGTCGACGGCCTCCTCGGGCGACCCGGCGAACTCCAGGCCCGCGTACACGGGCGCGCACGCGTCGAGCCCGAGGTCCTGCGCGGACATGCGGCGGCCGAGGCGGCGGGTGAACACCTCGGCGATCAGCGCGGGGGTCGTGCCGCGCGGCTGCTGCCCGCGCAGCCATCTGGTCACCGACGTCTTGTCGTAACGCAGGTCGAGACCGTGCTCGAGCCCGAGCTGGTCCACCCGGCGCGCGAGGCCGGCGTTGGAGAATCCGGCCTCCGCGATGAGCGCGGCGAGCTGGCGGTTCGGTGTGCGCTGCGGAGGTCGTTCCGTCATCAGCTGTGCGGTCTCCTGCCTTCCGGGCCGGGGTGCAGCCCTCATGGAACGGCGCGAATGTAGCGGCGATAGCAGACCGGCAAGCCACCTTCCGGCCGCCTTCATCCGATCGTGTGACGAACTCCGCGAGGAGTGGACGGGAAGCCCTCCGGACGGGGCGGTCCGGAGGCTGCCTCCGGCCGGTCATACGATGCTTGTGCGCTACACCCGGAAGGTTCCTCACGTGCCGCACATCGTCATCGACCACACCGACACCCTCGCCGGCACCGTCGACGTACCCGCCCTGGTGGCGGAACTCCATCCGCTCGTCGTCGACCGGGTCCGCTCGGTGGGCGTCGGCAAGACCTTCGTCCGCCCCTCGGCGACGTACGTGGACGGGGCCGCGGCCCCGTTCGTGCACGTGGAGGTCGGCATCCTCGCCGGCCGCCCGCAGGAGGTGAAGTCCGCGCTCGCCGAGGACGTGCTGACGCTCCTGGACAAGCACACGTCCGCCGTACCCGGCGTGACCTGCTCGGTCGAGGTGCGCGATCTGGACGCCTCGTACCGGCTCTTCCCCACGCATTGAGCACGACGAGGGCGCCGTACAGTGGTTCGGGGCGCGACATATGCACGGTGAAGGTTTTCGAGGGAGGCGCTTGCCGTGAGTGAGTTCCGGTTCGTCCGCATGGGGTTCGGTGCGGACATGGTCGAGTACCAGGTCGCCTGGGACGAGCAGCGCCGTGTGCACGCCGCCCGTTTCGCCGACGAGGTACCCGACACCTGCCTGCTGCTGGAGCACCCGGCGGTCTACACCGCGGGCCGGCGCACCGCGCCGCAGGAGCGGCCGCTCGACGGCACCCCGGTCATCGACGTGGACCGCGGCGGCAAGATCACCTGGCACGGCCCGGGCCAGCTCGTCGGCTACCCGATCCAGAAGCTGCCCCGCCCTGTGGACGTGGTCGCGCACCTGCGCCGCCTGGAGGACGCGATGATCGCGGTGTGCGCCGAGTTCGGCATCGAGGCGGCCCGGGTCGAGGGCCGCGCGGGCGTCTGGGTCCTCGGCGACCCGATCGAGCAGCGCACGAACCTGGGCGGCCTGTCCCTGGACTTCGACCCGCGGCGCAGCAGCGAGGACGAGGAGTTCGACCACCGCCTGGTCGGCCCCGAGTACGCGCCGTCGAACGCGGGCCAGCGCCACGAGGACCGCAAGATCTGCGCCATGGGCATCCGCGTCGCCAAGGGCGTCACGATGCACGGCTTCGCACTGAACGTGAACCCGGACACCTCGAACTTCGACAAGATCATCCCGTGCGGCATCCGCGACGCCGGGGTGACCTCGCTCTCGTACGAGCTCGGCCGGCAGGTCACGATGGACGAGGTGCTGCCGGTGGCCGAGAAGCACCTGCAGGACGTCCTGGGCAACGCGGCCCTCAAGCCGCGCGAGATCGAGAAGGCGTCCGCCTGACCCCCGAACGGGGAATGGACCCCGATGGCCAGAGGTTGGCCATCCGTGAGGGCCATGAACATCACGGGCGTACCCTGATGTACGCCGAGGAATCAAAGCTTTAGGGAGCCGGTCGTGTCCGCAGTCGCACCCGACGGACGCAAGATGCTGCGCCTGGAGGTCCGCAACAGCCAGACCCCCATCGAGCGCAAGCCCGAGTGGATCAAGACCCGGGCGAAAATGGGCCCCGAATACACGAAGATGCAGAACCTCGTGAAGTCCGAGGGCCTGCACACGGTCTGCCAGGAGGCGGGCTGCCCCAACATCTACGAGTGCTGGGAGGACCGCGAGGCCACGTTCCTCATCGGCGGTGACCAGTGCACGCGGCGCTGTGACTTCTGCCAGATCGACACCGGCAAGCCGGAGGCCCTCGACCGCGACGAGCCGCGCCGCGTCGGCGAGTCCGTCGTCACGATGGACCTGAACTACGCCACGATCACCGGCGTCGCCCGCGACGACCTGGAGGACGGCGGCGCCTGGCTGTACGCGGAGACGGTCCGCCAGATCCACGCGCAGACCGCCGAGCGCGCCGAGGGCCGCACGAAGGTCGAGCTGCTCGCCCCGGACTTCAACGCGGAGCCGGAGCAGCTGGCCGAGGTCTTCTCCTCGCGCCCCGAGGTCTTCGCGCACAACGTCGAGACGGTCCCGCGGATCTTCAAGCGGATCCGCCCCGGCTTCCGCTACGACCGCTCCCTCAAGGTCATCACCGAGGCCCGCGAGTACGGCCTGGTGACCAAGTCGAACCTGATCCTCGGCATGGGCGAGACCCGCGAGGAGGTCTCCGAGGCGCTGCGCCAACTGCACGACGCCGGCTGCGAGTTGATCACCATCACGCAGTACCTGCGGCCGTCGGTGCGGCACCACCCCGTGGAGCGCTGGGTCAAGCCGCACGAGTTCGTGGAGCTGAAGGACGAGGCCGAGCAGATCGGCTTCTCCGGCGTCATGTCGGGCCCGCTGGTCCGCTCCTCGTACCGCGCCGGCCGCCTCTACCAGATGGCGATCGAGAAGCGTGGCGCGTACGTCGCCTCCCAGGCGGTCTGACCGTCGGGTGAGCCGAGTGTGTGAATTCACGCACAAGTGACTACCTTTCAGTAGTGACCGAGTGGACGCGGTCCTGACAGTCCTCGCAGTTGAGGACGACCGTCAGGGCCGCGTCAGCGTTCGGGGGCCGCGCATCAAGGCTTCATTGGCGTTTGACCGGCCGGTCACGCGCTGGTAACACCAATCAGTGACCCTGAAATCACGCCTCGTGCACCTTTCGCCAAAGCCGTGATCCGCTCCCGAGGGGGGACCTCCACCATGCAGGCCGCGCCCGTACGCGCCACCGCGATCCCGACGTTCACCGACGCGCTGCGCGCCGTCGAGTCCGTGCTCATGAGCGGTGGCCAGCGCACCGCCCGCCGCAACGCCTGGACCTCCGTCCTGGAGGACCGCCGTCGCGCGAAGGACCGGGTCGAGGCCCAGCGGGTACTCGAGGCCGTCTCCTCCCGGGGCTGAGCGGGGCCCGGGGCCGGTGCTGCTGTTCATCGGCGGCCACCGGCCACGTAGACTTCCAGCATGGCGAGGAAGGAACCTGCAGCGGACGCTGCTAACCAAGGGCGACTCAAGCAGATCGCTCTGACCTACAAGATGACCCGCAAGGCCGATTCGAAGATCGGTCTTGTACTCGCGGCTGTGGGAATCGTCACCTTCGGTGTCTTCCTCGCGATCGGTTTCTTGATCGGTCACCCCATCTATCTCGGAATTCTCGGCCTCCTGCTCGCCTTCCTCGCGATGGCGATCATCTTCGGGCGCCGTGCCGAGCGAGCGGCCTTCGGGCAGATGGAAGGTCAGCCCGGCGCGGCGGCCGCGGTGCTCGACAACATCGGGCGCGGGTGGACGACGACCCCCGCGGTCGCGATGAACCGCAGCCAGGACGTCGTGCACCGCGCGGTCGGCAAGGCCGGCATCGTGCTCGTCGCCGAGGGCAACCCGAACCGGGTGAAGTCCCTGCTGGCGGCCGAGAAGCGGAAGATGGCCCGCGTCGTCTCCGACGTACCGGTGCACGACCTGCTCGTCGGCAACGGCGAGGACCAGGTGCCGCTGAAGAAGCTGCGCACCACGATGCTGAAGATGCCCCGCGTGCTCACCGGTCCGCAGGTCACGGCGACCAACGACCGGCTGCGTGCCATGGGTGACCTGATGTCGAACATGCCGCTGCCGAAGGGTCCGATGCCCAAGGGCATGCGGATGCCGAAGGGCGGCGGCAAGATGCGGTGACCTGCCGTCGCCGCCTGAACTCACCAGGGCGCCCGGAGCCGAGCGGCTCCGGGCGCCCTTTCGTCTGCTGTGTATGTACGTGTCGACTAACGCATAGCAGCGTGCCGGGACCGCGCGGCGTCCGCGACGAGGTTCGCTTGCCCGGTGCTGGACGGGACTGGTCCTGGACCGGTCTGGTCCCGGACCAGACTGGTCCCGGACCAGACGGCCTGGACCAGACGGCCTGGACCAGACGGGCTGGAGAGACGGACCCTGGGCCGGACAGACCCGATCCGCGCCGTAGATCCGCCCTAGATGCGCACCTCTACGGACTTGGCCAGCCGGTCGTGCAGGCCGCGGCCGTCGCGGTCCCAGATCAGTGCGGGAATGGCCACGCTCAGGAGCAACGTGCGCAGGACGACCCGGCCGATGCCGAGGCGGCCGCCCGCCTCCGAGACGACCCGCAGGCCGAGCAGCCGCTTGCCGGGGGTGCAGCCGACGGTGCCGACCGTGAGGACGCCGAGGACGAAGAAGATGAGCAGTGCCCAGTTCCCCGTCGCCTGGTTGTAGCCGTGCGTGACCAGGCCGTATGCGATCAGCAGGCACAGTGCCCAGTCGACGACGAGGGCTCCGATGCGCCGGCCGGGGCGGGCGATGGAACCTGGGCCGTGCTCGGGCAGACCGAGCGATTCGCCGCGGTATCCGAAGTCCACGCCCGCCCGTTCCAAGGCCTCGCGGGGCCCGGACAGCCACGATCCCATTGCTTCCCTGTTGTCCACGCATCCACGGTACTGCGTGCCGTTTCGTACGCTCCCCTGGCCCCCGGCCCGGTTAACTTGGGCGAAACAAATGGGTCATGCTGGAGAAATCCCGTCTGCCTAAGGTCGGGTCCCAGCGTGTGCCACCGCACTGGCCGCACCACCGAGCTGCAACCCCGCCCCTCCCCCGGGTGGGAGTAGGAGGAGTTGGATGTTCCAGAACGCCGATGACGCCAAGAAGTTCCTGGCGGACGAGGACGTCAAGTTCGTCGACGTCCGGTTCTGCGACCTGCCGGGCGTGATGCAGCACTTCACGGTGCCGGCTGCGGCGTTCGACCCGTCCGAGGAGCTCGCCTTCGACGGCTCCTCGATCCGCGGCTTCCAGGCCATCCACGAGTCCGACATGGCGCTCCGCGCGGACCTGTCCACCGCGCGCGTCGACCCCTTCCGCCGCGACAAGACGGTCAACATCAACTTCTTCATCCACGACCCGATCACGGGCGAGCAGTACTCCCGTGACCCGCGCAACGTGGCGAAGAAGGCCGAGGCCTACCTCGCCTCCACCGGCATCGCCGACACCGCGTACTTCGGTCCCGAGGCCGAGTTCTACGTCTTCGACTCGGTCCGCTTCGAGACCTCCGCCAACCGCTCGCTGTACGAGATCGACTCCGAGGCCGGCGCCTGGAACACCGGTGCGGTCGAGAACAACCGCGGCTACAAGGTCCGTTACAAGGGCGGCTACTTCCCGGCCCCGCCGGTCGACCACTTCGCCGACCTGCGCGCCGAGATCTCCCTGGAGCTGGACAAGAACGGCCTGCAGGTCGAGCGCCAGCACCACGAGGTCGGCACCGCCGGCCAGGCGGAGATCAACTACAAGTTCAACACGCTGCTCGCCGCGGCCGACGACCTGATGCTCTTCAAGTACATCGTGAAGAACGTCGCCTGGCGCAATAACAAGACCGCGACCTTCATGCCGAAGCCGATCTTCGGCGACAACGGCTCGGGCATGCACGTCCACCAGTCCCTGTGGGCCGGCGGCGACCCGCTGTTCTACGACGAGCAGGGCTACGCGGGCCTCTCGGACATGGCGCGCTACTACATCGGCGGCATCCTCAAGCACGCCCCCTCCCTCCTCGCCTTCACGAACCCGACGGTGAACTCGTACCACCGCCTGGTCCCCGGCTTCGAGGCCCCGGTCAACATGGTCTACTCGCAGCGCAACCGCTCCGCGGCCATGCGCATCCCGATCACGGGCTCGAACCCGAAGGCCAAGCGCGTCGAGTTCCGCGCGCCCGACCCGTCCTCGAACCCGTACCTCGCCTTCTCGGCGCTGCTCATGGCGGGCCTCGACGGCGTCAAGAACAAGATCGAGCCGGCCGAGCCGATCGACAAGGACCTCTACGAGCTGGCTCCCGAGGAGCACGCCAACGTCCAGCAGGTCCCGACCTCGCTCCCCGCGGTCCTCGACGCCCTGGAGGCGGACAACGAGTACCTGCAGGCCGGCGGCGTCTTCACGTCCGACCTGATCGAGACGTGGATCGACTACAAGCGCACGAACGAGATCGCCCCGATCCAGCTGCGCCCGCACCCGCACGAGTTCGAGCTGTACTTCGACATTTAAGAACGACGCAGGTCAGAGCAGGTTTCTGCTCTCCTGGGCCGTCTCTGGGCCGTCGGCCGTGTTCTTCCGCTCTCGGAAGGCACGGCCGACGGCCGTTTCTGTGGGCGCCGCTCAGGCTGCGACCGGGGCCCCACCCTCGTCCCCGTCGTCGTCTTCCGGGGCCGTGCCGAACGCGACGTCGATGGCCTTCCGGGCACGGTCCTGGCTATTCGGCATCAAGTGCGTGTACGTGCGGAGCGTGAAGCCGGGGTCCGAGTGCCCGAGGTACTCAGCGAGGGCCTTGATGTTCTCTCCGGCGTCCAGGAGCACCGACGCGTAGTAGTGCCGCAGCGCATGCATGCCGTGCTCGCGCGACTTCGCGAACCGCTCCCCCGGCTCACGCTCCGGGATGACGCCGGCCCCGACAAGCGCGGGCTTCCACAGGTACATGTTGAAGTAGTTGCGGTTCAGCGCCTTCCGCTCGCGCGAGTAGAACATGAGCGTTGCCGTCACGGGCGGACCGTCCGGGGTCTTCCAGGGCAGCGTGACCTCGATCGGTGGCCGGCGGGTGATGTGCTCTGCGAGCGCATACGACACAGAGTCCGGCAACGGTACGTCCCGCAGCTTGCCGCCCTTGGGCGGGGCGAACACGAGGTGGGGACCGACCAGCTTCACCTGTCGTACGACGTGGACGACGCCCCCGAGGAAATCCACCTCGTCGACAGCGAGCCCGAAGATCTCGCCCTGCCGCAGGCCGCATCCGGCGCCCACGTCAACGGTGGTGCCGTACTGCGGCGGAAGCTCGGCGCGGACCGCGAGCACGCGTTCATGCGTCCAGGGCTTGAGCTTTCTGGCATCCAGCTTGGGCGCCTTGACCGAACCCGCACGGCAGGGGTTCCGGGCGATGATGCCGTCATCGACCGCCGCCGTGAACACTGCGGAGACGTTGGCGAAGATGACGCGCTGATACGACGCCGCGATGCCCGAGTCCTTCAACGCACGGGCCCACGTACGGATATGGCCCGGCTGGAAGGCACTCAGGGAACGCGATCCGATGTGCGGGAAGGCATGCAGGCGAAACCGCAGCTCCATCGCGGTAATGGTCGACGGGTCCGTTGTCTGCGACGCGAGCCACTGTGTGGCGAACTGTTGGAACGTGACCTTGCCTGCGGCGGGGTCGACGTACTGCCCGCGGTTCATGTCCGCCGCGATCTGCGTCAGCCACGCCTCGGCAAGTCGCTTCTGCTTGTCAGGGAACGAGCGGCTTCGCTCGGTGCCGTCCGGAGCGACGTAGCGGGCGCGGTACCGCATGCCGGTGCCGTAGCGCTTGGTCTTCACGCGGACGGTCTTCCCGGCAGCGTTCAACTCGGTCTTGTACCAGCGGTCTTGGATGTGGCCGGCCATCTGGCGAGCCCCCTTCTCAGCGTGAAGCAGGGGCGACCGCAGTGCGGTCGCCCCTGGCGGAGTGGTGATGTTGCGTTAGGCCGCTGCGCGGTCGATGTCCTTGCGCTGCGTGACGTAGGCCCGCACGTCGGCGGGGTCGTAGCGGATGTGCTTGCCGATTCGGAAGCCGGGCGGGCCGACGCGCTTCTTGCGCCACTGGTAGACGGTTTCCTTGGGCACCTCGAAGATTTCCGCGATGTCGTCGGCGGTGAGGTACCGGTCAGGCAGGCCGCCGCGCAGGGTGGCGCGGGGGTCGGTTTGAGCAGAACGGGATCGGCTCATGGCGTCCTCGGGAGTTGAGTCGCGGTGCATGGATTGGCGGCGCGTGTGTCCGAGGTTGGGATTTCTGCGTCATCTCGTCATGTCCGTCACGCATGGCCACTGACCTGCGGTTTTGGCGTGACGCAAGGGTGCGGAGGCGCGTCATCGGTGACACAGGGGACCTGTCACGGGATGACGCAGGTGACGCACGATGACGCAGCGATTTGCCGTCTGCGTCACCTTGAAACAGCAGGTCAGGGGCCATCTTTCGGCCGTGGTGACGTGAGTGACGCAGGGTCTCTTTCCTTAGGACAAAGAGAGGGGGTGTCTGTTGGTAGTGCGCGGCTCTCACGAGCGAAAAGCGACGGGCGTAGAAGGAGCCGCTTCGCGGCACGTCCTTCGGGCGGCGGCAAGCCGCCGAACAGCAAGAAGAGCACTCTGCGCGGCGCCGGGTGCTCTTCTTGCTTGTTCAAGGGAGGATCTGTCGCCGCAGGTCAGAACACCTGCGCCTGCTCGGGCTCGGGCGGCGCCGGCCGGCGGCTCATCTCGATGTAGCGGGCCGAGCTGGTGCGGCCCCAGTCGACGAACACGCCGCGAGCGGCCAGCGTCGGCTGAAGCCGCTTGAGGCGGTCGGAGAGCACCTTGCCGGTGGTCGGCCAGCCCTTGGGCATGGGACGGCAGTCCTCGCCGCTGTAGAGCCGCGTGAGGGCAGACAGCCAGTCAGCCGACGGCATCCGCTGATCGCGGCCCGGCTCGATGGTGGCGGCGTGCTGAAGGACGGTCTGCGCGAGCAGGTCGCCCTCGATCACGTCGTCGTTGAGGTCATCCAGGCTGCGCCGGTATGCGCTCAGCGCCCCGAACCCGGTGGCCGCATCGAGCTGCGCGCACAGGTGCGCGAAGTCCGCCATGCGCAGGTCCGTGGGGATCTCGGCCTGCGCGGCGCGCACCTTGACCGTGAGGTCGAGCAGCGAGCCGAGCACGACGGGCAGGGCCTCCGCGTACTCCGCCCACAACTCAGCCTCGGTCCTGCGCACCTTGGGCCGCTCCAGACGCAGCGGCAGAAGCCGTTCGGCGAGGTCCGGGCGGATGACGCCCACGTCGATGCCGGTCATGAGCAGCGGGCGCCGGTAGCGGGCCCGCACCACGTCCCCGTCGGTGTAGAGCGCGCGCTTGACGGTCTCAGCCCCAGTGACGATGCAGCACATCGCGTCCGAGAGGTCCGGGGACAGGTAGGAGAGGTTGTCGAGCGCGGTGACCCACCCGGCGGCCACGGCCGCCGTCAGGTTCTCCTCGTCCTTCGGCGCCCTGCGCAGGTCGCCGCTCATCCCCTCGATGATCCGCACGAGCATCCGCCCGCCGGTCGACTTTCCCGCGCCCTGCGGCCCGGTGAGGAACGGAGCGGGCACGGGAACAGACGGCCCGAGGCAGCCGATCAGCCACGCGATGGCCAGGGCCTCGGTCTCCGCGTTGGCGAAGTTGCACAGCCGCAGCAGCAGATCGATGCCCTTGCCGTCGGTGTCCTTCGCGGGCAGGGGGAGTTCGCCGGTGAGCTGGGTGCGTCGCCAGCACACCTCGGCCGGGTCGGGGGTGCGGATGTCCCATCCGGCGGGGTGGATGCGGATGGACTGGCCGTCGTTGCGGCCGAGGTCGAGCCAGGTCGCGCCGTCGAATCCGGGGGCGACGCGGATGTGTACTTGCTGGACTTCCTGCTTCATCGCGAGTGCTTCGATCAAGTCCAACGCCTCCTTGAGGGACGTGCCGTTGAAGACGCCGCGCCCGTCGTCGAACAGCCCGACCATGAGTTCTTGGCGGTGGCTGCCCGAGGTTCCCTGGGAGCGGATGGGGCGGGCGACGGGGTGGCCGTTCTTCTGCGCGTAGACGGTGCCGTCGGCGGTGCGGAAGTAGCGGAAGTGGGCCTGCGCGTAGTCGGCGATGACCTCGCGGGCCGGGGTCTTGTCCTCGTCGGTCATGGTCACAGTCCCAACTTCGTACGGGCGTTGGTCCACGCTTCGGTGCAGTGGCGGGCCGTCTCGCCCTTGGTCTGCGCGGCCGTGAACAGCCGCGCGATGTGGTCCTCGGTGAGGCAGCCGCACCGGCCGTGCGTGGACAGCACCGCCAAGAACGTGGCGTACACCGTGCTGTGCACCGCGCTGCGCGCCTCGTGGATGCGCTGCTCGGCCATGGCGATGCCGCGCTCCAGGAAGACGGGCGTGCGGTGACGGCACTCCCCGCCCCGTGCGGGTACGGCGACGGGCTGTACCTCGGGCCGGGGCGTGGCGGGTGCCTTGTCGGCCAGGGCGCGCACGATGTCGGGCAGGGGCGTGGGGGCGCCGGTGCCTGTGCCGAGCCAGCGGGCGTAGGACATCGTGGACTTGAGGTCGACGCCGTTACGGACCGCGTTCACGGAGCGCATGGCGCCCTGGTAGATCCAGTGCTCACCGCGCGTCGTGGCCACGGTCCGGGTCGGCGGCAGGGTCTCGCGGGCCCAGGCCACGGCGTCGGCGTCGTCGAGGTCGACGACGGTGAGCCCGGCCCCGCCGGGGTGGTAGGCGACCGCAGCCGCCTGCCCCCACGCGCGCCGCCACAGGCGCGAGTTGATGACGTCCGGGTCGGTCGTGGCGGCGGCCCATGCGTGGCACGGCGCAGGGCAGTGGCAGGGCCCGGCGGTCTTCATGTTCGGCCGGCCACCACAGGCGTTCTTGGCGCAGGTCCGGCAGTTGCCGAACGGGACCTTGCCCACCCGCAGCGGTAGTACAGGGACCCCGGTTTCGGCGAGGTCGAGGGCGGCCGTGTGCAGCTCGTTCATGCCGCCACCCCCAGTGCAGCCGTGGTGAGGAAGGCGCGGCCGATGTGCTCGCTGTAGGCGGGCGGGATGGCCTCGGTCAGCTCCTCGCGCACGTTCGTCCACGCGATGCCGAGCGCGGCCTGAAGCTCCGGGATGGTGGGCTTGCCGCCGCCGTTGCCGTACGCGGCCACGTATGGGCCGTCGTAGAACTTGCCGTGCCGGTAGCCGCGCACCCGACCCCGGTGCGGGACGTGCGCCGGCTGCTCGATGGACCAGCCGCCCAGCTCGAAGTTGCGGTGCCGGATCACCCCGAGTCCGAACATCTCGCCGCACAGGGTGAGGTCTTTGCGGATCTCCGCACGGCCGTTGGGCTGCTCGATCACGTACGGAAGACCCGTCCGGTCGAGCAGTTCACGGGTGGGCGCCACCAGATCGACGTGGGTGCCGCCCCAGCCCTGGGACTGGTTCGTGCCCACGGTCAGCGCGCATCCGGCCTGGCACGGCGGGGACGCGTGCACGGCCGCATACCGCTCGATCTCGCCCGTGGTGATCAGGCGGGCGAGGTATTCGAGCGCGTCGCCCCGGTGGTACGCGAACGGGTAGTTGGGCCGGTCGGCGATGTCGCATCCGTGCACGCAGAATCCGGCGCGGGCGTAGCCCATGCCGGCGCCGCCGGAACACGAGAACAGATCCAGCAGTAACGGCCGGTGGCCGTCTCGCCGGATGTCGGTGGGTTGAGTCATGCTGGGAGACCTCCACAGGTCTGTTGAGGGCAGGTGGACAAGGGCGGCCCGGTCTTTGGCGAGAGGGGGCCGCCCTTGGCGTAGCTAGCCGCAGGTGCAGTCGGGGCGTTCGCTGGAGCCGTCGGCGCCGCATCCGCAGCAGTGCGGGTAGATCTCGCCGCTGTCCTGCTCGGCCTCGCAGGTGGGGCAGTCGTCGGCCTCCTCGTACGGCTCGTCGTCGAGGCCGTAGCCCTGCGCGCCGATGGGGCTCAGCGCGCCATGGGCCTGTTCGAGGGCGGCATACAGCCCGTCCGCAGCGATGACCGCCGCGTCCGTGGCGCTGCGCAGCAGGGCGATGCGGGTTTCCAGGGAGTCGGTGCCCTGGTCGCTGTACAGGGCGCCCTGCTCGTGCTGGCGGTCGATGAATCCCGTGATCTGGCGCAGCGCCTGGGGAAGCCGCATGGCCAGCATGGAGAGGTTGCCGACGGTGCTGTATGCGTCGCCGGGGAAGGCCAGTCCGCTGGCCCACGGGAGGGTGGCGTAGTTGAGGGCGCGGACCGCTTCGGCGGCCTGGTCGGCCAGCTCGGCCGGGGTCGGAGGCGTCGTCATCGTGGGGTTCCTCTCGGGTAGGCGGTCAGGCGGCTTGCTGGCCGGGCAGGATGCGGCCGTCGGCGGTGCGGTGCAGGGATCCGCCGGCGGTGAGGGCCTTGATTTCGCGGGAGACGGTCCCCTTGTTGAGGCCGGTCGCGTCGGCCACGTCCTTGGCGGTGCGGGCGCCCGCCTGCACGGCGGACAGCACCTTGTCCCGGTTGGTCGCCGCCCCGGTCGATGCGGCGGCGGTGTCCTTGACCAGGCGCAGCGGCGTGCGCGACGCCGAATCGCTGGTGGCCTGCTCGGGGCTCCACACCGACTTGGGCAGCGCGCGGACACCCGTGTCGTCGAGGGTCCAGGTCCGCAGCATGCGCGGCCCATAGCCCTTGAGGTAGCCGTGGCCCCGGTACTCGCGGCCGTCGGGGATCTGGTGGGGCGCGTAGTGCGCGCAGTCGTCGAGCGCGACCTGCGCTTGCGTCGTGCCGGCCACCCGCAGCGAGAACCGGGTGAGCAGGTTGGGCGCGATCAGCTTGTGCACGCCGGGAGCGGACCCGTCGGTGAGCGGGTACTGCGTGGCCCACCACAACACGACGCCGCGCGAGCGGCCGAGCGAGGACAGCTCGATCAGCCGCTGAAGCCGGTCCCGGTCCCGCGCGATCGCCGCGAGAACGACCTGCCCTTCGTCGATGGGCACGGTGAGCTGTCGGCCATCCCACACGCTGATCCCACGCTTCTTCATGTCGCGCTTGCGGCGGGTCATCTCCGCGTGCGCGTCGTCGATCGCGGCCGCGATCTCGTCGACTTCCACGGCGACCCGGCAGACCGACTCCCAGATGTTGGCCTCTTCCCCCTTGCCGTCGATGAGCAGCAGGTCACCGCGCAGGTGGGCGGTGGCCATGAGGGGCCGGAACGACCACGACTTGCCGGTGCCGGACGCGCCGGAGACCAACAGCCGCTCGTCGAACGGAACCAGGACCTCATCGCCGGTCTCGGTGTCCAGACCCAGGCTCATCACCATCGGGTCGTCGGGGATGCGGTCCGGGGTCCACAGCGAGGAGACGCCCGCGGCTGCCGAACGCGTCGCCAGAGAGAGCACGGCCCACCCGCCGCGCGAGGCGGACGTGATCCGGATACGCAGCGCGGTGCGGGCCCCGAGCAGCGCACGCACCGAGTCGGCCTTGTCCGCGAGCGTCTTGACCGTCCACGTGCCGTCCAGGCGGACCTCGCAGCGGATGCCGCCCGGCTCGATGGCCGGGGGTGTGGTGACGGTGCCGGACAGGCCCCGGTCCGCAGCGTGCTCGACCCAGTACGCGGGGTCGAGACGCTCCATGAGCTGGCGTTCTTCGAGCGACAGCGACTCATCCACCGACACCCGCAGCGTGCGCCGACCGAGCGCGAGACCGGCCACGTTCGCCCCGATCAGCAACGCCGATGTGGTGGCGGGCCAGAGGGTGAGGTGCTGCGTGGACATGAGTGCGGACGCGATCGCGCCGGGCACGGCGTGCACCGAGTGCGATTGGATCGCGCGGGCCTTGAGCGTGGTCGGGTAGTTCACTCGCGCTTCCTTGAGCTTGGCGCGGGTGTCGCGCTCGTGTGCCGTGGCGGCCTTGGCCGCGACCCGGGCGGCGCGGCGGGGCGCGGCGAACCAGTTGTGCGTCGCGGCCCGAGCGGTGAGCTTCTGCGATTTGGCCGTGGACAGCGTGGAGCGCGCGGCGTTGTGCTCCTTCTGCGCCGCCATGAGCGTTTTCAGGTGCTCAGGGGTGCGCAGCTTGTTGCGGCGGTCGGCCTCCAGGTCCCAGCGCGCCGCGAACGGCACGAACACCGGGGAGATCGAATCGAGGGCCGTGGTGGTGGTGTTGGTGGTGGTCGACCATGCTTGCTTCCAGTCCACGAGAGTCCTCCAAGACAAGTGGATGAGGGCCGTCGGCCCGAGCGAGTTGCAGGCAGCGGTGCCGTCGGTTGCGCCGACGGCACCGGTTGAACCCCCGCAACCGCACCTGACCTGCGACGTTGCAGAGTTGAGCGAAGGGGAGGGGTGGGGCCCTACGCGCCCGCGCGCGTAGGGCCGTCGAAAAGACGGCCGCGCAACCCCCTCGCGGGCCCCTGAAAGGCCGTTCGCGGGGCCGGGGGTCTTCCACCCCGCGCGAGGGGGTTCGAGCGCTCTGCGAGCCGTCTAGGGGCGCGAGTTGCTCAGCGACCCCGGCGGCTCTTCCTGCCGGTGGTCTTGCCGCCGTCGGACACGGCGCGGACCACGGTGACCACGGCCCACCCGAGCAGGAGCGTGATGAACGCGAGCATCGCGAGGTTCGCGGCAATCGCGGTCAGCACGCCGACGAGCAGCGGGCCGAAGTAGACGCCGGCCGCGACCGTCCCGGCGCCGATACCGGAGCCGAGCGCGAGGCGCTGCACCGTGCGGTCCGGGGGCGCCTGGTGGATGTGGACCACCTGCGGCCCGGCCTGCTGTGCGGGCAGGGAGGCGGGGTCGGCGTAGGTGTGGGTGCCGTCGGGGAGCTGGACGACGGTCAACTGACGCTGTGCGGGGAGGTTTTCCATCACGCAGCCTCCAGGCCGGTGTCGTCGGGAAAGGCGCAGGTGGAGCACATGCCGAGCGTCGGCGGGATGACGTATCCGGCATCGCGCCGGCACTCGGGGCAGGTGCGGCGGGCAGCGTTGGCCTTGGCCAGGGCCGCCCGCCGGGCCGCCGTCATCGGACGGACCGGCTTCGCGGCGTCGATGCGGTAGAGGTAGGCGACCAGCGGGCCCCGCCGTCGGCGGGGCCGTTCCACCTGCGCGGCCACCTCCTGACCGCCGGGCCGCAGCCCGAGGGCGCGCAGCTGGCGGTAGGTGGCGTAACCGTCCGGGGCGAGGCGCCACGGGTAGGTGGGCAGGGTGGCCATCAGTTGCTCGCGATGGCGAGTTCAACGCGGCGGCCGGCGTCGGGCTCGCGCTGCTCGGCGTAGCGGGAGGAGACCCACCCGACCGACCAGCCGCACAGCTCGGCCGCCTGCCGCACCGAGAGTCCGGCACTGCTCGCGGCGGCCACGATCCGGCGCGCCTCGTCCTCGGGCAGCTTGCTCGAAGCCGGGCCGCGATTCAGCAGTTCGGCGCGTTCACGGGCCGCCTGCTCGTCGCGTTCACGGCGTTCACGCTCGGCCGCCGTAGCGCGCTCGCACTGTTCCGCTTGGGCCCGCTCGCGGGCCTGCTGTTCACGGCGCAGCCGCTCGTGTTCACGCTGTTCACGCTCGCGTTCACGGCGTTCACGGGCCTCACGCTCGGCAGCCTCGGCCCGCTCGCGAGCTTCCCGCTCCTCGCGCCGCTGCCGCTCCTCCCGGTCCGTCTGTTCACGGAGCAGGTGGGCTTCGTGCTCGCGCTGTTCACGCGCCAACTGCGCGGCGTGCTCGCGCTCCTCGCGGGCCTCGGCACGGGCCCGCTGCTCGCGCTCGCGGGCCGCCTGCTCGCGCTGCTCACGCTCGGCCCTCTGCTCGGCCTTAAGGGCCGCTTGGGCGGCGGCCAGGGCGCGCCGGTAGGCGAGGCTGGTCTCCGCCGTGACGATGAGCAGCAGCGGCGCCACGGAGTGCACAGCCACTCCCACCAGGTCCTTCTTCAGCGCGGAGTCCGCGATGTTCAGCGCCCACGTCATGAGGCCGGTCATCCAGCGCAGGGCAACAGGCCACTTGCCGCCATGCCCACCGAGACGGGCCAGGACGTCATCGAGCTTGACCACGATGACGACAGCGGCGTCCACGACGAGCGGCAGGATCGGCGCCGTCCACGCCCACTCGTCGGCGGTGTGCTTGGCCATGAGCGGGGTGACGGTGAGGATCGAGTAGAGCATCGCGCCGCACACGATCAACCACGTGCCGCCCGACAGCGCGCGCTCGGCTGAACGCGTCTGAACACTGTTCACGCCGCACCCCCGACCGGTTCAGCCACCGGCTCCAGCGAACCCCGGAAGCCCTGCGACGCGGCGTCGTAGATGAACGCCGCGAGCAGCCATTCCGCATCCGCCCAAAACCGCCGTGTGGGTCCCCACTTGTCGGCCGGAGCGTGGTGGGTGGCGGTGTCGGCGTACGCGTCCTCACGGCTGCCGTAGACCATCACCGGCGTGCCGTAGTGCAGGAGCACGAACACCTGCCGGGCCGCCTTGCACGCCTCGGCCAGCTCCTCGCGCAGGCGCCGCAGCTCGTTGCCCTTCAGCAGAAGCTCTTGCTGCGCGGCGGCCAGCTCGGCCACCGCGCCGGTGAACATCTCACCGACTTCGTTCTTGCTCTCCTCGGCACGCTTCGCGCGGCCGGTGACGGTGGCCAGCTCGACCACGTGCCGGGCCGCCGCCTCGTGCGCGGCCTCACTCGTCTCGCGGGCCCGCTCGAACGCGGCGTGCGTGTCGGCTTCGAGCCGCGCGAGCCGCTTGCGGGTGACGATGCGGATCATGCGACACCGCCCGTCTGCACGGCCGTGCCGTTGAGCTGATCGCGGTGGGCGGCGAGCACGCGCCGGCGGGCCCGGCGGATGCGCCGTTCGTCCAGCTCGGTCGGGGTGCGGTCGATGGTGATGATCTGCGCGTCCAGCAGGTCTACCTCGGCGCGGATGACGGGCATCTCGCGCTCGATGGCGTCCAGCTCGGCGTTCGTCGGCTCCATGAACGGAGCGAAAGCGGTAACAGCGTCCTGAACAGTGACGATGTGTTCCATGGGTCGTGGTCTCCCTAGCGGTGGGCAACGGCCCGAACAGCGGCCCCGGTGTTCGAGCACCGGGGCCGCGCGCCGTTGAAGTCGGTAGATCCGGCTCCCCTCGGCGCCGCTCGTACGAGACGAGCGGCGGAGGCAACCGGCCGCAGCCGATGAGCTGCGGCGAGGTGGGGTAGTGCGCGGTCTCCTTCGGGAACACGAGCTCCCGTGTCAGGCGTATGGAGACGTGACCTTTCGGTCTAAGCCCTCCGGTTGACCAGGGAACCGGGAACCTCGGCCCGATCTGCCCCGGGCCCCTTGACGCCGAATCCGAAGACTCGACGCCCGTTTATGCAGGTCAAGCAACTGCAATCGGATCAGTGAGGCCCGTTTCCGGGGTCTCGTTCCATCGCGATTTCAGATTGACCCATGTCAATCTGAGTGTCAAGCGGTCTCGCTGAAGGGATCGGAGATTGACCTAGGTCCAGCTACGCTCGGGGGTATGGATGAGAGCCCCGAAGCGCCCAAGCAGCCGCCGACGGCCAAGGAGATCGCAGCCGAGTACCGTGCGAAGATCACGGACCCTGACAGCGAGTACAAGCCCGGCCATCGACTCCCCGCCGCCCGTGGGCTTGCCAAGGAACTGCGCGTTCAGCTCATGACCGTGCAGAGCGCGTACAGCCAGCTTCGGGATGAAGGGCTTGTACTCACCCAGCAAGGGCGCGGCACGTTCGTCCGGGATCCGTCCGTCCCCCTCGGCACCGAACCGGGGAGTAGCCCCGCGTTCACCGCCTTGGCGACTGAACTCAGTGCGATCCATGACGCCCTGCGTGTACTCGGTGAGCGACTGGACCGCCTTGAGCAGATCGTCGGTACTGAGACTCCACCCGCACCGTGAGTTTGTCGGTGCGCTCCACCAGTCGTTCCACGGTGGCGCGCGCCTCCCGCAAACTCGCCTTGATCAAGGCGAGTTCGACAGGTGACATGTCTTGCAGTTCGCCGCGCTGCTCGTTGATGCCTGACATGCCAATGAGCATGTAGTCCAGAACGGCAGAGGACCCGGACAGAGTGTCCGGGTCCTCTTTCCTTGCAGGTCAGGCGGGTTGACGACCTGTCATTGGGGGCTTGCATTCACGGCGTCCAACACCGCACCCCACGGGAGGTCACGCCCCGCCGGCGCTTCCCTCGGCTCGTACAGCGGCCACACGTCCGGGTCGTCGACAACGCGCACGTCACCGGACCGAAGGGCCGCGATGTGGTGCTTCCACGCCGGATGGCGAGCGTGCGCCGCGTTCACTCGTGGGAAGACGACGACCGGCAGCGAGAGCGTGCCGATGGCCTCGCCCACCTGCGTCAGCGCCTGGTTGTCCATCAGCCCCATTGCGAGCTTGGCCACCGTGTTGGCTGACGCAGGGGCGACGACGTAGCAGTCCACCTGTGGGTGCGGGCGGGCCTCGCCTGGGAGCCGCGGTTCGTCCCGGACGGGAAAGCCCGTCGCCTTCTCCAGGCGCTCCACCTCGCCAGCGAGCCGAAGCCACTGGCCGGCGGTCGGTGTGAGCGTCACCGCCACCCGCCACCCGCGCTCGATCGCAGGCTCCACGAGTCCGGTACGCAGCGTCTCAACGCCTCCGGCCGCCGATCCGACGACTCCGAGCACCCCACGCTTACTTGAACTCACTGCACCGCCTTGCATCGTTGAGCCATCACGAACACCTCGGACGAACGCGAGCCGCTAGAAACGGGCGCCTGCTTGATCAGGTCCCGCAGAGTCTCGCGCACCCTGGGATTGTTGCGTACAAGCTGTGGCGACGTGCGCTCGGCCGTCCGCAGCTCGGCGAAGGACTCGTCACTCTGCCCAGCCAGGGACAGTGCACGCGCGTAGTCGATGCGGTGCGAGACGCTGCGCTCTTGCGGCATGTGGTCGACGTTGATCCGGCCGTTCTCGACCACGTACGCGATGTTGTCCAGGTCCAGCTCGATGGACAGGCGGTGCAGCACGACGTTCGTGGGCCCGAACCCTGTCTGCCAGTAGTTCTCATCGGATCCGAGGTCGTCCGCGAGTTCCTCGGCACGATCCAGCAACCCGTTCGCGATGGAGCGGTCTTGATGTCGAGCAGCCGCCACGGCGGCACGCAGGTGAATCATGCCGAGCAAACTCAGCGCTTCCGGGTCGTGCTCGGTGACCTGAGACGACAACCATGCAGCGGCAGTGTTGCCCAGCTCCAGCGCGTCGTCATACCGGCCGTTAGCGAGTAGGGCGTGCGTGCCGGAACGCGCGGCCGACGCGAGCACGAGCGGGTTGTCCGACTCGTCAGCGGCCCGCATCGCACGTTCTGCGGCCAGCCACGAGATGTCAGACTCGCCGATCTTTGCCAGCGTCGTTGCGGCGAGGTGGTGAGTGCGGGCGGACACCGCCCAGCAGTCTCCGCGATCCTCTCCGCGCCGCGTCGCTCGCTCCTCCAGTTCCTGTGCAGTCTGGAGCAGCCCCGGAAGGGCTGCGATGACGCTGCCGAGCCGCCCGCCCTGGTAGTCGTTCCACGACTGTTCTACGCGCACGGCCACGGGCGCGGGCGTCGGGAGCTGCGTCTCGGCCTCGGGGCCGAAGAGTAGACGGGACAGCCGGCGCGGGCTCATGAGGGCGTCACGCACCGCAGGTACGTCGTCCTGTTGCCGCTCGTCCTCCATGAGCACGGTCTGCCCGAGCAGATCCCCGAGCGGAACGCGCAGGATGCGCGCCAGCTCGGCGAGCATGTCGACGCGGGGAGGATTCCGGCTCCCTCGTTCGATTTTCGCCAGCCAGTCGGTGCTTCGGCCGACGAGCCCGGCCAGGACCTCCTGTGTGTGGCCGCGACGCCGGCGGTAGAACGCGATCCGCTCGCCGATGCTGAGGTGATCTCCAAGACCACGCATTGCGTCTTGCCTCCTACTGGTGGTGAGGGCCGGTTTCACGGTACAAAGCCGCCGTCAGGGCGGATAGATGACCTCCTCATGAGGCTCAAGCACGACCAGCGTGTATGACCACAAGCTCGTGGACCCGGACAGACTGTCCGGGTCCACGAGACGACGACTCGAACCGAGTCAGAGAAGACGACGCAGCGCGCCGTACTGCCGTGCGCAACTTGGGCGTCAGCCGCATCGGTTCACCATTCCCCTGCGACGCTCGGACGCAGGGTTCACAATGCCCCTAACGCAAGGCGAGCGGAGGACCCCATGAGGAAAGAGCTTGAGACACTACTGACTGGAACCGTGGGGTTCTTCTGGCCGATTTCACCTACAGGTACATTCGATGAAGAACCGGAGCGGGGATTTATTAGCCGGTCAGAATCCGGACGCCTAGACGTTCGCACGCTGAACGAAAATCCAGATAGCGCACTCTTCGCCACCTCGAATCGACAGAGACCTAGGGCGCTCGTCTGCCTCTCCCCGGAGGGTAGTGCCATCATTCTCGACATCACTAACCACGGTGGCACAGCAAACATCGGAGGGAGGCGCGCATCCGCCTACACTTACTCCGCCAGAACAGCAATCTCCGGATTCCCAGTCGAGCATCTCGATAAGGGAAAAATCGACATCAGAGTTAAAAGGCTAACGGCCCACTTTCCCGGAATTTCCGCTTGGGCAGGGCTGAAGGTTGTCAGCTTTGAGGAAGAGCGCAAGCCGGACGGTCACGCCAAATCCGCAACACTTCGACTTCAGTCTCCGGATGAAGTAACAGCCACACTTGGATCGCTGACACTTACTATCGGTGGACACTGGGAAGCTCACAATAACGAGGATCGGGCATCAATCTATTCACCCGTGGCCATCGGCGTGAGGGCGAAGCAAGCGAGAGACATCTCCGACTTGATGAAGTACCTGGTGCGCATCCAGGATCTTGTGAACGTAGCCTATGACACTTTCGTCCAAGTAGACGGAGGCTCAGCCATCATCGGCGCAGAGCCGACCCCAGACAGGTTTCCGCAGTTCTGGAATGACGCCCTCATGCTGCCGCCGCCAAATCGAGGCACAAGGAAGAACACTTCCGGGATCCCGCTCTTCACGCTGTCCGATCTACACGGCGCCGAGGGGGTTAGTCGATGGGTTCGGCTATATGAGCAGTTCCCGAGCGCTTTCGATGCTGTCGCAATGCCGTATCGCTCCGGCAGGATGACGGCGCACAGCTACCTTAGAGAGACTGCTGTGGGAATCGAGCGCTTGATTGCCGGGGCGAAGCGGCAGGGGCGCCCAAAGTGGGCAAACGCTAAACCTCAGAGCTATGCCTTGGCCAACCGCGTTGGCCAACCGTTCACCGATTTCGTGGGAGACCCCAAGGAATGGGCAGATCTTTTTTGGGGCGCCTACAACGGGGGAAAGCATCAAGCGGACTACGAACCGGACCCCCGCGATCTATCAATACTTGCCACCTCCGGGAACCTACTCTTGACCGCATACCTACTCCACAGGTGCGGCATGTCCAAAAGCGCCTTGAACCGCCTCTTCCAGCACAGGGTCAGCTACCGCCTGCGCGATCGAACTCGCGAACTCGTAGCCAACCCACCCGCAGGGCTGCGGCCGCCCAAGCGCTGAGCAGCGAGCCACTCTCGCCGGGGCTCCGACCACCGGGCCGTCACTGGGCCGTCGAACGTAAGCCCAAGGCGACCAACAACGACCAGCGACAACCGCTCCCTTGCTGGTCACAGCGGGGGCAGACTCTCGCCGCGCAGGTCATCAATCCGCGACATCAGTTCTTCGACATCTAAAGCGCGGGGTCGGGTGACCTTGGCCGGAGCCCCGGAAACGTGATGTGACCTGCGGAAACACCTTCCAGTGTTTCTCATTGGTACCGCTGGGTTCCCAGGCTCTTGTGCACCGGGGGTGCACCAGTAGACCACTCCCCTGACTTGACGTCAGAACAGCAGCGAGGGCCGCTTCCCCTGGATCGTGGGAAGCGGCCCTCGCTGTCTCATCGCGCAGATCCTGGTAACGGACATGCCCCGTTGGGCGACCAGGCTCGGGGGCGGTCCGCTGGCGCAAGCTAGACCTGGTTCCACTCAACCGGGGCTGCTGCCCACACTGCCATCTGCTGTTTCGAACGGATAGCCGAGGGCCCGGCGTCGTTGCCAAGTCGCGCGAACCGGATCTCGCCCGTCAGCGCCTCAACCAGGGCTGTGTCATCGAGTTCCCGAGCAAGTGCGCGTAGCGACCGAAGTCGCAGTACGGGATTGTGCTCTGTGCCGAACGGTGACACCGCACCGACTTGGTGGGCGGTCCAACGTCGTACCGTCGCCTGGTCGATGCAAGGTGTGCCGTCAATCGTCCAGGTCCGATACATGCGGATGGTGGCAATGCCGAAATTGTCACCGTCGACGTCTCCACGAGAGAAGGCATGTAGTAGCGCTGTCGGGCCGGTCAAGAGGCGGATCCTATCCGCTCCCTGGGCTTCCAGCGTCATGGTTTTGATGAAGTCCGGAAGCAAGGTCCCCACTCCCGCCACGAGTGTCATGAGTTGCTGAGACGGGGGCGCGGTGAGAACAACGTGCCACGCGTCCGAATCCTCGTGGACAACGACGTCCACGCAACCCTGGACCGTGAGCATGGCTGCTGCCATGGCGTCGGCGCTGACACCGAGTGCCTGATAGCCGCCCGCGTCGAAGCCGACGCCCTCCTGAGCAAGGGCCAGCAGCATGCCAAGCAGGCATCCGAGGGAGCTCTCACAGGCAGCGAGGGCACAATCGACCAGATCCGCCCGGCTGACATGACTGCTGGCAGTTCGTGTTTCGAAGGTGACGCCTGTTTCGACGTATCGCGTCATCCGGTGCGCTTGCGCGTTGCGCAGGTCCAGGTCGAACCCGTGCAGGAGCAGCCTCAGCGTTGTGTGCGACCGGGCAGACTTCAGCACAGCCGTGGCATCCTCCTGACGGAGCTTCCTGTAGGGACGTGACTTGTGTCCCCCTGCCAGGAGCAAAGCGATGGCTGTGATCTGCCCTGGTCCTTCGACCAAGCTCGCGTTGAGGTCCACCAGGGCGCGACCTGCTTGCCTCATGAATGCTGGTGTCCGAGCAGCATTCTTTGCCTGCACGGACGCGTCAAACAGTTCCAGCACAGCAGCTTGCACGTCAGGGAGGAAGGCGGGGTCTGAGGCCAACGCCGAGAGTCGCTCCGGATCTTGGCTGAACAGCGTGAAACTGTCGGCCACAAGACTTCTGAATCGTGGGCCGTCGCTGTAGACCTCCATCGCCAGGTTCTGCAGCGAGAACTGGAGCCCGAGGCTATGACCGGGAGCTGGTGCCCGGCCGACGAGCTCCTTCAAAGTTCTTTCAGCTGCGGCATTCAGATCAAGAACGCTGTCGCAGCTGTACTGCTGCATCGCCTGGCGCAGCAGATGCGCCAACTGGCCCTCGAGAGGATCGGTACTGAGCAGCAGTTCCATGAAGTTGAGTTCGTCGCTGAACGCGGCCAGTCGCTCCGCCGCCGAATCCAATTGCTGTTGGGCAGTGTCTGCCTGTCTCTGCGCTTCCAGCGATGTCGTCGCCTCCATGGCGCACAGGTAGCCGTGAACCATCTGCACCATGCACGCCACACAGCCCTCGGACCGCGCGACAATCGAGATCCACGGACGGTGGCGCGGCGTCTCTTTGAGGAGATAGTGCTCGGCAGCGATGGCTTCTGCGGCTGAGCGCGCGTCGTCAACTGCGTTCTCGTCGCCTCGGCTCAAAGCGTGCAGCGCGGCGAAGAATTGGGGCATCCAGGCTTGAAGACGCTGGATCAGTTCTTGGATGTCATTCAGCGCCAGGGACGCCGCTGCTGGCAGCGGCGAAGGAACGATCTCCAACGCCTCCTTGGCTGCTTGAACTGCTGTGCGCCGTCGCGCGGTTTGACCGTCCAACTCCCACTGTGCCGGAGACGCATTGCAGTCGGCGCAGCTGACGCCGCGGATGCGCGAGATGCCGCATCGAGCGCAGTCGATCAAGGAGAAGGACAACGTGAACCGGAACTGATTCTGCTCTCTCATGCTGAGAGACTCCTGCGGCGCACACACAGGGAGTACGTGACTTCCTCCAGGCCGCTGCTACCCCAGCCGCCGCTTGTTGCCACCTCCCAGCCCTGCTGCTCACTCATCCGCTTGGCGAAGGCAGCCAAGTCCTTGATCCGGCAGCCACAGACCAGCGTGAGGTCGACTGCGACGTAGGGGCTGCGCGCATTCTGCCCGTGAGGTGATGTGGTCCAACGCACGTCGGGGGTATGGTCCTTAAGACCTGTGCGCTCATCGTCGTGCTTGATGCCGTGGGCCTTGGCGTACTCCTCTAGGTCATCGATGGCGAAGAGATCGCTCGACCACTGACCGGGCCAGACAACGAACAGCCGGGATGCGCTGGGCCACCGCACGTTCGTACACACCCGGCCCGTTCCCATGAGTGATGGTCCCGTCCCCGTGCACTTCGATGTAACAGACAGTCCCTGACGTATAAGGAAATGCCTTGCCCGCAGCGGCGGCGCTCCTTGGATCCACTGTCCCCTCGCGGTTGCACTCGACTGGCTTCAGTGAACAGCAACAACTCGCAAGACGTGGAAGTTTCGTGAAATCGATCGAGCAGAGGAAGACGTAATTCCACCTCCCCATAACACATGAAGCCTTCAGAGAGTAGACACTCTCTCGATGCCCATCAGTAGAAGCAAGGCAATAAGTGAAGCAGCCGAGCCTCATGGCGTTTCGCCATCATGCCTCCGGGTGCAGGGTAGGAGACGCCCTCCTGCCGCCTGTTCAGCTGTCGTGACGCGACGACAGACTGCGAGCCTGCCGGGCGATTTTGCTCACCACGCGGGCTGCAAAATCCGGCAAGCAGGGAGCATCCCATGGACTCATAGCGGTCGCACTCCGTGATCTCAATCTTCTTGGTGCAGCAGTCCATCCAAACGGAAGAGCTTATTAGATCTGTGACTAGTCAGCAGGATGGAAAGTCCCAGCCAGACGCAACTAGGGCGGAATCCCATCGTTCACGCATCCTTTGAGCCCAGTCCCGAGAAACGCTTTCAGCGTGGGAAATCAAACCAGAAACATGATTAACGAGACCAAATAGCGAGCTGAACCCTCGATGACTGCAATGCTTTTGGAGGCCGAACTTTTCCACACCCCTGATGTGATTCTCCACCCTCGTGCGGAACTCTCGCGAAAGCCGAACTTCATCCCCATCCACAAGAAGTCCGAGGATCAACTTCCTCCCACCTGGCGGAATTATTCGGGTTTTCTGGCCATGAACTACAAAACCAGACTTAGTGATTTCGCGAGAAATTTGCCCGATTACACTTCGGGCCGCAGCGCGCGAGAAGTGTTCCCCTGCCGAAAGGGCCAGGTCATCAGCGTATCTTGTGTAGACCAGACCTGCATCCATCGCAATACTTGACAGTCGCTCATCAAGCCTTCGGGACACAAGGTTGGCTAGCGCTCCGCTCGTGGGCGACCCTTGCGGAAGAAATCCCAGGTAGGGCTTCCTGTATGCATGAATAACCCTATACTTGCCGCCGTCGGCGGTATACTTTTCAAGATCTAAATGATTAACAAATCCCGCATAACGGGTGCAGACGCGGGAAAGTTCAAACGCCGGAAGCGGCTGATATCCAAGCCCTTTAAATACTTTAAATACCTGAACTTCCGTCACGCTCTCGAAGAAGTTGTGGAAATCTAGCTTGAGTATCCACTTCGCTCCAAGATGTTTGCGCGCGCAGTCTAGGACAGATCGCCCTTGGAAATAGGCATAACTGTTGGGGTGCGGCTGAACCTCGTTAAGAATATCTCGAAGTATCCACCTCTGAACGTGCATTAGCGAGGGTCCGGGAGCGGATATCACTCGAGCTCGAGCACCAGATTTCTTCCTAATCTGGAAACTGAGGTAGGGGTCCATGTCACGCGCAACCACGCTACGCAGATATCGATGCGAAACGCCGGTTCTACTGGCCAAGTGCCCCAGAGTCAGTACAGAAGAGAGCCCAGCAGCTTCTACCGCTCGGGACTGCGAAAGCGCGTTAGTAATTATGGATTCGGGTACATTCCGCCGTAACCCATCGCTGCGATATTTGTGCGGGGAGTCAGTAGTCATCTACCTCTGAGCTGCTAAGCAAGTGCAACGCCTCCTGTGTGGCGAGGCCCGCCAAGGCTTCGCAGGGTTAAGGCGCCTCGCCACACACCAGGCGTGGCGGACGCTTGCCCAAAGCGCAGACCGAACGGTCTACGCCGCGTGTGTCGGAGAACAAGCTCCAACTGGGCCAGACCCGACGGATCTGGCGGCTACTAGACGCTACTGACTCCCCCTCAGCGCCGTAGGGTAGTAGGGCTCGTTGCTGCCGGTCAACGCCTTCGCTGGCAACTGTTGCGCTGTGGTTCGACGCGCCGATCGCAGTTCCGCCCAGCCGGCCTCCGTCAGTCGCCTCTGGCCGTCGATCAAACCTAGAGCCTCGCCCATGTTGAGCATCTGATTGACTACCCCAACAGGAACACCGAAGTGCATGCTGAGGGTGTGATCTCTGCGTTTTCTCGCGGCAAGAGCTCCTAGCAATACGAGAAGATTTTTCAAGTCTGAGCTCTCACCTTTTAGTCGCCCGCCAAGTTGACGAGCCAAGCGCCGCTGACCAATCTCTTCCGAGATTTTAGCTATATCAACCCATCGACCATAGCCAGCCAGATCTGACTGTTGGCGTGGGTTCATTCGTCGATTAACAAACAGTGGGTCCCATGGACCTCCATTGGGCCCCTTTTTCTGCCACAAGACAGCCGGAAGGTTATTCGGCACCGTGTGGGGCATAACGCAGAGTCCGCGACTGCGATCGCGACCGTAGGCGTAATCGCTCTTCCAAGCGTAGGATTGACAAAGATTCTCTATCAATTCGCGCTCCCTGGCAGTCCAACGAGCACTTATAAAATCGACACCGCGCTCCAACGAGAAGACAGAGTCGAATAGCCCTTCCTTCTTCAGGTTCCGAGCTGCGAGATCGGACATACAGAAGGATGCGTAATGAACTTCAAGCCACCCGTAAGAGCGCCAGCTACGGATAGACGTATTGCGCATCCACCCTTTCCCGTGCCTTATCGCAAGCCCTCCAGAGCCGGAATAGTCATCGATCAATAGTATGCTTCTGAAGCTTCTTTCTCGTAGCTCTTCCAGGGGCGGATTCCCGCCCACTACGACGCCATCGGGCGGGCTCTCGACAGCATCTCGGATTATATTGGCAACGATAACGTAGCTACCGGGAAGTTTTCGATCGACATGGATCGGTGAAGGCTCATGCTGATTCTTGCGCGTGTTCTTTACAGGATAGACACCCACAGGTCCCTTTATTGAGGCCAGGCGATCGAGGATCAACTGCAGCGAGCGCGACCTGCAATCATCTGCCGAAAAGATACGCAGGCTGTTCACGAGGAGTTCGGCTGATTCTCGATCTTCAGGTGCGAAGTTTTGGAGCCATGCCAGCCCCTCAGGAGTGGTACTCGGCAGGCGAATCGCTGGTCCGCCATCGCTGTTGTTCATCTTCCTCCGGTCGCTGCAGGCATCGGTCACCCGTGTGCCAGGTGCACGATGCCAGGACTGTGCCGCTCATGAACAGATAGTTGCTGGATCACATGACCGCCTTCTAGGCACTCTCCGCATGCCATACAACCGAGGACATGCCGTCCCTGCGCACCCCCTTCACTTCCAGCCGTCGAGCGACACCTCAGGACCACCTTTGAGGTAGCGGTGAAGCGCGCTGGCGGTCGTGTCGACGAACTCCTCCGGGATGGCATCGGCATCGACCCACCTCACCTGAGCGTGCTTCCGGGGCTCACGGTTCTCGGGCTCGCCAGACCATTACGGCGCGACAAAGACGACGGTGAGGAAACCGTTCGGGGCCTCGACTCCCCACGCCCCGTGGATGATGTGGGCGACCTTCAGGGCCTCTGGCTTCACGACCAGGCCGGTTTCCTCGTACAGCTCGCGCACCGCGGTCTGTGTGATCGGCTCCCCCGGTTCGCTCTTGCCGACCGGGAGGTCCCACATGCCCTGGGCAAACTTCGCGTTCTCGCTGCGCTGTAGCAGCACGACTCGGTTAGTGGCCTTGTCGTGGACGATGACGGCCGCGACCAGCAGGGTCATGGATTCGAGAGCGGGCTTGAGGGCTTGAGGGCGGGCGTCGGTCGTCGGCTCAGCCACGGGGTTCCCTTCGTCGGCCTGGTTGTTGGGCATGTTAGGCGAGAGCCTCGCGGGCTCGACGGGCAAGCTCGGCCACGCCGGGCACCTTGCGGCGCTGGTAGATCGCCAGGGGCGAGCGCAGGGACGAGATGGCCTTGCGGGTGCGGTCGGACGTCATCCCCTCCATCAAGGTCAGGGACTGGGACCACGCGGCGATCGCCTCGTCGGCGCGTGCCTGGGCCGCGAGGGTGTCGCCCAGGTCTGCGTAGGTGAGGGCGTGGACGCGCTTGTATTGGACCGGGTCCCAGCGGGTGAGTGCGGCTCGGTGCTGGACCTCCGTGCCAGGGTGGTCGGCGAGGTCGGTGAGGGTGCGGGCTGTGTGGCTGGCCACGGTGCCGGCGGCCGGGCCGCTGACGCGGGAGTAGCTGGGCTGCGGGCCGTCCTCGCGGAGAAGTGCGTCCTCGGCGGCGAGGAGGGCGCGGGCGGCGGAGGGTTTCTCGCCGACTGCGGCGTATGCGCGGGCGTGGGTGATGTGGAGGAGGGCTTCGGTCTGGCCGTCTACACGACCGAGGCCGCGGGTGAGCGCGCCTTCGACGAGGTCGACGCAGTGGTGGGGCTGCTTGAGGCTGAGGGCCTGGTGGGCGAGGGCACGCATCATCCAGGCGGCGTGGCCGTTCGGGTCGGCTTCGCAGGCGAGTTGGTAACCGACCTGGTAGTAGCGCTGGGCAGCGCCTTCCTGGCCGAGGTCGTGGTGCTTCCAGCCTGCCAGGTAGGCGAGTTCGGCGACCGCGCCGAAGGCTGCTTGGCGTAAGGCTTCGTTCGGGTAGCGAGCTCGGAGCATGGGGGCTGCGGTGTCGGCGAGGTAGGCGGTGACGGTGGTCAGGCCGTGGCCGCCGCCGAGGCGTTCGTCGGCGGAGCTGAACGCGGTGGTGATCTGGCGTACGACGTCGACGTCTTCAGCGCCAACCAGGACTCCCCCGGCGCGGGCGCGCAGCATGCGAGAGGTCGCCTCGTGGTCGTATGCGAGTGGCATCGCGACCCCGGCGGTGGTGAAGGCGGCGATCGCCAGGAAGCGCCGTCGGTCGACGTCGGCGCGGCCTAGCTCCGTTGCGGCGACAACTGGATCAGGGTTCGCGGTGGCGGTCGACGTCTCCGTCTGGCCGCGCAGGCCGATCTCCGTGGGTGTGACTGTGCGCGCCAGACGACGGGACAGGGCTTCGGCCAGGTACTGGCCCATGCGGCCGCTCGGCTCACGGGCACCGTTGACCCAGTGGGAGATCGCGGACTTGTTGGTCTGGAGGATCTCGCCGTTCTCAGCGGCGATGCGGCGTACGTCCTTCGCAAGAGCGTCGAAGGTGCAGCCGCTTGCCGAGATCACGTCGCGTAGACGTGAGTTGGGCTGGTTGGGCGTTGGCACGACCTCCCCCGATCAGGAGCTGTAAACCGCGTATACCGCTTCCGCCGCCTCACACCGTACCCACTGTGCGTGACGACCGGTTCACTAATCATCAGCCGCCCGGAACGGTTCCAAGTTCCGATCGACCGTGATCCAGGCTCCCCCTTCCTGGTCCGGGCGGCCTCAAGTTCCGTACGACCGCTTCGGGTTCGGGCATTCCTGTGCCCGAACCCAACCGATGAGAGACGGAGACACCGTGACCACCATAGATACCGCGGCCATCACGGTCGTGCTGCCCGAGGCGTTCGACGAGCGCTGGAGCCGCCTGCCCGGCGTCCAGGTCGACGGCTGGCGCATCACCATCGACCCGGCCGAGTACTTCTTCCGCTTCGAGTCCAACACCTGGCTCGTCGCCGACTGGGAGCTGGTCAAAGAGCAGCTGCTGGGCGTGGACGAAACGACCGAGAGTGCGGTCGAGCAGCTCGCGCTCGACTTCATCAAGGAGCACGCGCGCTCAACCTCGGACGCCGCACACGTCCTGGCCACGGCGTACGAGGTGTACGCCTACCTGTTCCGTGAGGAGCACCTTGCCTCGCTCGGTCTGCCGCAGATCACCGCCGAGCACTTGCGGATGCTGCGCGAGGCAGCCACGCTCATGGCCCTGAACAAGGTCGAGCTGGACGGACACATCTCCAACGTCGGCCCGTGCTGGTTCTTCCCCGCCGCCACCTCCGTCGTCTTCGACCTGGACGTCGAGATGGGCGGTCTGCTCGACGAGGTCTACCACGGCGGCTGGTTCAACGAGCACCGCCGCATCGAGTCCATCAAGGCCCACGCCGCGCTCGGCGGGCGCCTGGTCCACGGCTGCCAGTCCGTGCCGGACCAAACCGGCGGCGTCGTCGCGCCCTACGGTGCGTCGATGGCCAACTTCCTTGACGACCTTGCCCAGTTCAAGGCTGGGTGGATCGAGCAGGTCTACTCCCACCGCGTGACCGGTAACCCGGCCGCGTAGCCCTTCGACGAGGCTCCGGGGCGGGATGCCACCGCAGCACTCCTCCCGCCCCGGACGCCTTCATCCCCGTACAGGAAATCCAGGAGCACTCCCCATGGACGAGTCCCTCACCGCCGAACTCCTCCACAACCTGTGCACCGCCACAGGACGGCCTCTCCCCACTCGCGAAGCAGTGCGGGTGTGGTCTATGTCCGGCGTCGAACGCGTCACCTTCCCCGACCGCACCACCGCGATCTTCAAGTACGCCAAGCGCCCGTTCGACAGCGAGGACCAGGCCCTGCGCCTCGCCCACACCCTCGGCATCCCCGTGCCCAAGGTGTACGCCTCCGCCGTACGCGACGGCCGGCTCGGCATGCTCCTCGAAGACCTCGGCCCCGTGACTCGCGAGGCCGACGACCTCGACGGTGCCGCGGCAGCGGTCGTCGTGCACGGCGCCCGCACCGCACCGGCGCTCTCTCTCATCGACGAAGAGCGGCTCCGTACCCTTCCGGCCCGCGCCCTCGACCAGCTCCACGCCCTGCGGAAAGCCGACCGATGGGCAGCCGAGGACACCGATGACATCGAGCAGGCCCTCGACCTCCTCGCCCGAGCCGCACCGCACCGCGCGACCGGCGCCACTCTCGCCCCGTTCGGCTGGGTGCACTCCGAGTTTCACCCCACCAGCCTCCACATCGGCAACGGGAACACCTGGCGCCTGCTCGACTTCGCCCGCGCCTTCACCGGGCCCGGCCTGCTCGACCTGGCCAGTTGGCACGGCACCGTCGAGAACCCCGATCCCGTCCGATTGGGTGTCTTCATCGAGCAGTACGTGGCTGCGGGTGGCTCGCCCGACGCTCTCGCTCGACGCGGTGAACTCCCTGCTGAGCAATGGGCGTTGGGGTGGCAACGCATCTGGAGCGTGGAGTGGTTCATGGAGCAGTCGATCCGTTGGATCAACGACCCCGCCGCCGACCCGGCGTACATCAAGGTCGTACGCCGCCATCTCACTGACGTCCTCCGCCTGCTGGAGGTATAGATGCCCACGGCACCAGCGCCCTCTCCCTGGCACGCCCACGCCCTGCAACGCACCGCAACCGCGCCCGCCGAACCTCTCCCCGTCCCCGCCCGGATGGAGTGGACCACCCGCCCGGGTCTCGGCCCCGGCGCGGAGATCCTCGGCACCGACCTCGGCCACCGTCGCATCCTCGAACTCGGCTGCGGCCCCGGCCACAACGCCGCCCACCTCGCCACCCGCCGCGGCGCCCGCGTCACCGGCGTCGACCTCGTCGGCATCCAGATCCGCCGAGCCCGCACCCACTACGGCCGCCTCTCTGGCCTCACCTTCGCCGCCGGTCACGCCCTTCATTACCTCCAGGCGACCAACGAGCACTTCGACGCGATCTATTCGGTCTTCGGCGCAGTCGGCCTCGTCCCACCGAACCTCCTCCTGCCTGCCGTCGCCGACCGCCTCAAACCGGGCCGCACCCTCGCCTTCACCGTCCCTCATCCCCAGCGCGGCGGTCGACGCCCCGCCATTGACGATCGGCCTCGCCGCGACCACGTCACTCTCCCCGACCGCACCCGGCTCCCCATGGTGCGGTGGGAGTTCGATGCTCAGCGATGGGAACAGCACCTCGCCCGCGCCGGCCTCTGGCTCACCTCAGCACAGGACTTCCACGATCCTCGCCACGGCCCGTGGCCGACCACCCTCTTGATCACCGCGCGCAAGCTCTGACCCGCCCCTCGCCTGAGCCGGAGGAACCGATGCGCCCGCCCTACCTCTTGATCGACATCGACGGTGTCCTCATACCGTTTCCGCACTCGGACGGAGCCACTCCGCCCCATCACATCCGCTACGACGTCGTACCTTCCGGTCGCCCGCCAGACACTCCCGTTCCGGTGTGGCTGAACCCGGCGCACGGGCCGATGCTCACCGACCTCATCCGCACGAGGCTGTTCGCCCCGATGTGGTGCACCAGCTGGCGCCACGACGCCATCACGCTGATCGGTCCTCTGCTCGGGCTGCCCACCTTCCCTTACGTCGATCTGCCCCGACCGAACATCACCACCAGCCACCCCAACGGCTACCTCTGGAAGCGTGACTACGTGGACGCGTGGCTCGGCGACGCACCGGCTGCCTGGATCGACGACGACTTCACCGATCTCGACCACGCCTGGGCGGCCGCTCGCGCCGCTCGCGGGTTCCCCATCCTGCTGGTTCAGCCCGACCCGTACGTCGGCCTGCTGCCCGAGCATCTGGCGGCAGTGCGGGGCTGGGCAGCGGACCCGCATTTGGCGAAACGGGCCGCTTAGGGCCCACCAGCCCAAATAGGGCGGTGGAGTCCGCCGATGTCCAGAGTCGACATTTCCGTCGTCAGCGTCGGCGGCCCTGTTCTGCGACGGTCCCACGCCTCACCGCTGGGATCTGCTCCTGCTGCGCTGCAGATGCGAGGTGCATCGTGTTCAGCCTGCGTGCCGCCTGCGCGCGCCTGTTCGGCTCCGCAGTGATACGCCAGTTGAGGACCTCGGCAGGGCGCTCGGCGGAGTCGAGCTCGCGACTGGCGGCCACCTCGGCAAGGAGGCGCTGGGTGTTGTGACCGGCGGATTCCGCGCGGGCGAGGGTAGTGGCCAAGGCCGGCCAGGCGGAGTCGGTCAGGATGCGCCTGGATCAAGCGACGGCTGCAGGTGCTGGACGAGACGACGGTCGGGTTGGTCTTCACGCACCTGTCGTCCATCCTGGCCATGGCCGTGGACGACGACCTGATCGCCAAAAACCCCTGCGAGACGGGGTCGGTAAGGCGCGTGAAGCCTCGGCGATCAAAGAAGGCAGCGAAGGACGTGCCCCTGTCGTGGGAGCAGACAGATGCTCTGCGGCCGCACCTGCCCGAGCGCTATCAGGCCACGGTCGGCTGCGGCCGGGGGCTGGGCATGCGGCAGGGCGAGATCTTCGGCTTCAGCCCCGAGGACGTCAACTGGCTGCAGAAGGACAAGGTCGTCCATATCCGCCGCCAGATCACTCACGACCGCGGAACCCTGGTCTTCGCCCCGCCGAAGGGCGGCACAGACGACGACCCCAAGGACCGCTTCGTACCGTTCGGCGATCCGCTGGCCTTGCTGCTCAGCGAGCACATGCGCAAGCACCCGCCGGTCGAGGTCACCCCGCCATGGATGACCAAGGACGGTGAGCCGGTGACCGTACGCCTGGTCTTCACCACGCGCGAGCGCAAGCCGCTGAACAAGAACTACTTCAACTACCTCTGGAAGGGCGCCCTGGAGGCGATGGGCGCGATAACGGCCCTCAACGACAAGCCCGTTGGCAAGGGCCGCAAGTGGGAGGGGTGCCGCGACAAGATGATGCACGCCCTGCGGCATCTCTTCGCCTCCGAAGCAATCAACGAAGGCGTCGACGTCTACACCCTCGCCGATCTCCTCGGCCATGAGGATCCTGCGTTCACGCTCCGCCGGTACGTCCATCGTGTGACCGGGGCCGTCGAGAAGGCCCGCAATGCGATCGGCCGACGCTACCAGCCTGCCGCTTAAGGTCGGCCTTTCGGGACGGCTCATCAGGTCAACTGGTGGGCCGTCACGAAAGTTCGAGGCTAGAGGCCCCTCTCGATCGAAGTCGCGATGGCGCGAAGGCGCTTCGCCGCCGATCGCGCGTCACCGATCCGGTAGGTCGCATAGCGCGGATCCTGCACGTCCTCGATGCTCCGTACGATGTCCAGGTCGAGGCGGTCAAACAGCCTGAACGTGTCGAGCAGTTCGTCGATGTTCGGCGCCAACGGCGACCCGCGCTCGATCAGCGAGACATCGCGTGCCGAAACGGCCTCCTCCGTCTCCGACTCGGTCTTGAGTCGGGAGATGACGAGGGACAGGATGTCGAGCTCACGCTGCCGCGTGTCGATGAGCCCGGCAAGCCTGGACAGCCCGTCCGGCGCCTCGAACAACATCCCGACATCCGCCGGCCGCAGGCCGAGGGCCTCGACGGAGCTGACGACCTGGCCCAACTCGTCGGCGGTGATGAGCGCCCATTGCTTCCGCTTGGCCATGTTCTTGATCGTGTCGCCGCCGAAGGCTGGGCCGATAATGGCGACGTACTCCGCAGAACGCTTCTCCTTGTGCGTGTCGATTGCCACGTCGCTCACATTGTTGTGCGTGACCCGACCGGATGCCGTCGACTTTCCGTCCACGATCGCGGTCCGCAACGACCCGTTGCCGTCATACCACTGCACGAGGATGTCGGTGTCACCGGAACCACTGATGCGCTGGGCACGGAAGCCCATGTGCCTGAACGCGCTCTCGATGTACACCTCGAACGCCGCACCGGGTGCCAAGCCATCGGCGCCCGGGTCGACAGAGCTGCGCGTCAGTGATTCCGCGATGAGCGAGAGCTTGTCCGGTTCGCCCGGCGCACACGACGTGCTTTGCGCCAGGCCCGGGTCTCGATGAGACCCAGCCCGGTCGCCGTAGCCTGGACCGACGACCAAGACGTCTCGATGAGCAGGCCAGATTCCACCATGAAGGCCGTGAGCCACCGCACCTTGTCCTTGTTCAAGCCGTACGTGATGCCTTGCCCGTACACGTCGTTCCTCGGAACATTGTCCTTCGCCGCACGGATCAGCTCGCCGACGAACTTCATGTTCGCGTGAAGGATCCGGATGAAGTCGATGTCCGATCCCGACCGCAGCCACGCCTTGGCAGCCGGCGTTGCCGTGAACACCCCGCGGCGGACCTCCAGAAGCAGCCCTGCGGCGCGAATGAACGGCAGCATGCTGTCGACGCTGCTGCGCTTCAGGCCGAACCGGTCGGCAATGAAGCCCAGCAGTGCGCCCTTCTCCATCTGGTCCTCTGCGGCCGCGATGCACGTCCGCAAGTTCTCGATCTTGTTGGGGTCCTCTTTCGGGCTCGGAACCCAGATGTTGTAGGTGTTCCTGGTCTCCTGGGCGCCCTCGTTCGCGGCCAGGTGCGCGAGGAGTGCGGCAATCTCCTCCGGCGCTTCGGGAATGTCGACCGCTTCATCCGAGTCGTGCACGGCCAGGGCCGGAGGCGTCACGACTTCCCAGGTGGCGTAGAGCGACCGTCCATCAGCGGTCGCGCTCTGCTTCCGCTCTCCCAGCCATTCGGTCAGCCCCAGGACTTCGAGCCAGGTCATGCGGAGACGCGTGTTGTTGACGCTCGCCCAGTCGAGGTTGTACGACTCAATCAACTCGGCATTGACCTCTTCGACCGTCAGCGGCTCGCGCACGAGGAGCTCGAGCACCTCGGCGAATAGCCGGATCCGCTCGGCCATGGACGAGGCGAGACGTGAGCGCGACTCGTCCGCGAGCAGTTCAGAGCCCTCGGGGGCCAGTTGTAGAACCCCTTTTCGATTCTGGACCAACCCCATCGGACGCAGCGCGTACGAGTACTGCCGCCAGGACCTCGACGACTCGACACTCGACAGCTGCGGCCGCGCGTCGAGATCCGTGGCCTCGCCAGCGCCGATCCGGCGAACGAGCTCAAGGGTGAGCGGGAACATCTCATCCTTCCCGCACTGGAGGTTCGGTACGGATGACGCCTGCTGCCTCCACCTGCTCCGCTGCGCCTCGAGAGTGGGCACGCTCGAGGCGGTGGCCGGTTGGCTGGTCGCGCTGAAGAGGTCCGGAGTCATCCTGGTGTGGCCGTTCTGTTCATAGCGCTGTCGGGGGATTCGGCAGAGGCTCCTGCCATGCGCGCACGTTACTTCGCACCGCTGACAGGCGATATCCGCCTCTCAATCAGGAAACCTGAACTGACCGATCAATAGCTGATCCAGATCGAATGCGTCACACCCTGTCGCCACTGCTGCCGGATAACCCCGCAGTGAACCCTTCGCGCAACTGCCGGCCCCTCCCACGAGGCGACATGAACGCAGTGACCGCCCCGCCGGCGTGCCGGACGACCACAGCTGTGGCCTCCTGCGGATCCGCCCGGTCAAACCGGACCTCCGACAGCCACTCCGCCGGTACCCGGCCGACCCAGCGCTACGGGCCAGAACGACGCCATCTGTAGCGGCCTTTTCGGCGTGTATGTGGTGAATCGTCTGAAGCGCGAGGCCGGCATCAAGGGTTGACCGTGCGACACGTACTCGGCAATTAGCCCTGCGCCGGGACGGGGACGATCGCCCGCCCTGAACACGCCGCCGATCAGCAGCGTGCACCCGGTGTGCCCCCACACGCCATCGCAAGCCGATCTACGCAGGTCAGAGCGTTTCTCTACCTCTACTTCGACATCAAAGCCAGAGCCTCTCTCCAGCGCTCCGGGCCGTCGCGCTCAGCCGTGGGCCGTGTCCTCCTCCTCGATGGGAAGGGCACGGCCCGCGGTCGTTGGATCAGGCCGCAATGCAGTGCCACCGTCGGATGCAGGCGCGGCGCCCTCCGCCCTCTCAGCTGCCTCAGTCGCCGACGAGGAACTGTTGCTCAACCCGGCGATACGGGTGGGTCGGGACGTCACCCGTCCGGTCCCCCGCGATGGCCGGTGGGAGCCCGGCCCGGAAGGGTGGCCACGAGTGTGCGGGTCCGATCTCGGTGGGAAGGCGTCGGGCCCCCGGCGGCCGGGAGAGGGGTCATCGTGGTGGAGTTCGTGGACGGGTACCCGGAGGCTGAGGGCGCCGCGCGGGCGCGCGACGCGCGGGATCTGCGGCGGGCCGTGGAGGCGTACCGCTTCTTCTATCCGACGGTGTCCCTGGAGGGCATCTTCAAGGGCACCCGGGACGCGGGCGCCGTCGACAACGAGACGGCGCTGCTGTTCATCGCGCGACCGCACCACCTGGGCTTCACCCTCAACTCCGACACCCCGTACTCGGGCGGCATCCTCGACCTGCGCAAGAGCGGGCCGATGGTGATCGAGCTGCCGCCGGGCCCGCTGATCGGGCTCGTGGACGACCATCACCACCGGTGGATCGTGGACGTGGGGCTGCCGGGCGCGTACGCGGAGAAGGGCGGCAAGCACCTGCTGCTGCCGCCCGGGTACGACGGCGAGGTGCCCGGGAGCGGGTACGTCGTGGCGCGCAGCGACACCTGGACCGCGTTCTGCGCGCTGCGCGTGCTGCCGCTCGGCGGTGACGTGGAGAAGGCGAACGCGCTCTTGTCGTCGGTGCGCTTCTATCCGTGGGCGAAGAGCGACGACCCGCCCGCGTACACCTTCACCGACTACAGCGACCACGCCATCGACTGCACGTGCCTGGCGTGGGAGGACAACCTGGAGTACTGGCGGGTGCTGCACTCCGTCATCGACTCCGAGCCCGCGATCGAGGAACTGCGGCCCATGCTGGGGCTGTTGGCCGAGCTGGGGATCGAGGCGGGGCGCCCCTTCGACCCCGACGAGCGGCTGGCCGGGGTGCTGGCCGAGGCCGCGCGCACCGGGCGGGACGAGATGCTGGTGTCCGCGTTCGCCTCGGACCGGCCGGACCGGACGGTGTGGCCGGACCGGACCTGGGAGTGGGCGGGCCTGCGCCCGGAGAACGGCACGTTCGAGCGGGAGGGGTCGCTGGACGTCGAGGCCAAGGACCGCTGGTTCGCGCAGGCGATCGTCGCCTCCCCCGCGATGTTCCGGCGGGTCGTGGGGCAGGGGTCGCTGTACTGGCTCGGGCTTCGGGACGCGCGGGGCGACTACCTCGACGGCGGTCGTACGTACAAGCTCACCGTGCCGCTGCCGGTTCCGGCCGGGCTGTTCTGGTCGGTGACCGCGTACGACGCGCAGACCCGCTCGGAGGTCGTCGCCGACCAGGGGCAGGCGGCGCTGCGGTCGCTGTTCGAGGGGCTGGAGAGCGGGGGCGGCGACAGCGTCGACCTGTACTTCGGGCCGAGCGAGCCCGCGGGCGCCGAGGGGCGCTGGATCCAGACCGTGCCGGGACGCGGCTGGTTCGCGTACTTCCGGATCTACGGGCCCCAGGAAGCGGCCTTCGACGGGTCGTGGAAGCCGAGTGACTTCGAGCGGGTCGACGGCTGAGACGTCGAGACGTACCGACACCGACGCAGGAAGAGGGGCGCCCGGCGCATCGCCGGGGCCCCTCTTCTTGCGTCGTTGCGTCTCAGGTCTTCCTGCGTCGTGGCGTCTCAGCCGTCGACCCGCACCACCGCGGGCGGCGCGTACCGGCCCGTGAGGATGTCGGCGGTGGGCAGGTACTGGCGCAGGATCAGGCGGAACAGGACGCCGGCCTCCGTCGTCGGGAGCCAGTTGGCCTCCTTGCCGGGGCCCGGGTTCTCGCGCTGGAGGTAGAGCGTGAGGGAGCCGTCGGCGCCGTACACGAGGTCCTTGGTGAGGCTGCCGAGGTGGTAGCGGCCGATCGGGTTCTCGACGAGGAAGCCCTGCGGGTTGAGGTACATGGTGACCGACCAGAAGGCGTCGACAGGCGGGAAGTCGTCCGGTCCGAAGCGGATCTCGTAGCGGTGCTCGCCGGAGAGCGGATTGCCGTCGCCGTCGAGGATGGCACCGATGTAGTACGCCTCCTTCGCACTGTTGGCGAGCAGGCCGATCTGGGCGATCTCCAGGCGGGAGAAGTAGTCGGTTCCCCAGTCTCCGATGGTGTCGACGTCGACCATCACCCAGCCGTTGCGCGACGGGCCGGCGAACGGCATGTCCGCGTACAGGTCGTGCAGGCCGTCCGCGATGGCGCGCCTGAGGCCGTCGAGCGCGGCCGGGTGCAGGGCCTCGGGGTCGAAGGGGCGGTGGGGGGCGACGCCGATGCGGGCCAGCAGGCCGAGGACTCCGGCGTCGGCCGCCGGGGGCGGGCTGGCGCTCAGGCAGTCGGCGAGTGCGCGGTAGAAGTCGAGCGGGTCCCCGTCCTTCTCGCGCCAGTTGAGCGCGGGCGGGTTCGTCGTCGGGTCCGGCTTAGGGGTCGCCGGGTCGGCGGGGCGCAGCGCGATCTGCTTCTGCAGGGCGACGGCCGCGGCGACGTCGTCGTCGAGGATCGTGACGCGGGCCAGGAGGCAGAGTGTCGGCGTGGGCGCGGTGAGGACGCGGGTGATGCCCTCGGGGACGGTGCCGCGCCAGCCGGGGCCGGTGAGCAGGTAGTCGCCGCCGACGGTGTCGCCCAGGCGCGTGCCGACGTAGCCGAAGCTGTTGGTGTACATGTCCAGGAGCTGGACGGTGAAGTAGCGGTCGGTCACCGGCGGCACGGAGAGGATCACGGCGCCGGCGGACAGGTCGACGAAGGTGCGCGAGTAGGGGGCGTCGACGATCGGCGTGACGAAGTAGGTGTCCTTCGGCTCCGCGCGGCGCGGGGTGTGGTGGATCTCGTTGATGGCGCCGAGGTGGGTCGGCGCGGAGGTGTCGACGTGCCACTCCCACAGGCTGCGGTGCATCTCCAGGAGCGGGAAGCCGTAGCGGAAGGCGGTCATGCCGAGCCAGTAGCCCTCGTCGCCCTGGGACTTCTGGTGGGCCTCGGCGATCTGCTGCTTCAGCGTCTGTGCGTCCATGCGGGATCCGATCCGGTGAATACCGTTCGTACGGTGACATGAGGTGCGTAATACCCCTCAACGGTCCGCGGTTTCGCGGGGCGTCGCAACCGCGCACCGTCACCCGTACGGCCGCACCTCCGTTGCGGCGCCCCGGCGGCCCGGAGAGGCTCGGGCCTACCGTCGCCGGGGCGGGCACGCGGGCCGAACGGAGGCAGCGATGGGCGACGCCATCGGACAGATGCTGGCATCGGCGGCCGGCATCGCCATCAGCCCGCTCCCCCTCATCGCGGTCGTGCTGATGCTGGCGACCCCGCGCGGCAAGGTGAACGGCACCGCGTTCACGCTCGGCTGGATGCTCACGCTCGGGCTGATCACCGCGGTGGTGGTCCTCGCCGGTTCCGGGGCCGGTGCCGATGACGGCGGGGCGCCCGCGACCTGGACGTTCTGGCTCAAGCTGGCCCTCGGCGTGCTGTTCCTGCTGATGGGCGTCAAGCAGTGGCGGGGGCGCCCGAAGGAGGGTGAGGAGCACCGGCCGCCGGGCTGGATGCGGGCGATCGACACGTTCACGCCGGGCAAGTCGGCCGGGCTCGCCGCGCTGCTGTCCGGGGCCAATCCGAAGAACCTGGTGCTCGCCGTCGGCGGTGCGGCCTCCATCGCGAGCAGTTCGGCGAGCGCGGGCGGCAAGGCCGTCGCGGGCGTCCTGTTCGTCGTCATCGGCTCGCTGTGCGTGCTGCTGCCGCTCCTCGTGTACGTCTTCGGGGGCAGCAAGTCCGAGCGGGTGCTGGGGAGTTGGAAGGCCTGGATGGCCGAGCACAACGCGGCCATCATGACCGTCGTCCTGGTGGTGCTCGGGGCCAAGTACGTGGGGGACGCGATCAGCGGACTGACGGCATGAGACGGCCGCGGCTGCCCCGGCTGGGCAAGCCCACGCCGTCCGACGTCTCGTCCGGGCTGGTCACCGGCCTGTTCTCCATCCCGGAGGGCATGGCGTACGCGGCGATCGGCGGCTTCAACCCGGTCGCCGGCATCTACGCGGGCGTCGTGCCGACCGTGCTCGGCTCGGTCTTCTCGCGCACCGTCCTGATGGTCACCACCCTCACCTCCGCGATCGCGCTGACCTCGCAGAGCGTCATCGAGGAAGCGGGCCTCGACGCGACCGACGCGGGCAACGTCGCCGCGCTCGCCGTCCTCGCCGGGGCCGTGATGCTGGTCCTCGGCGTGCTGCGGCTCGGCGTCGTCATGTCGTTCGTGTCGAACGCCGTGATGACCGGTTTCTCCACCGGGATCGCCCTGCAGATCATCACCGGATCACTGAAGGACGCCACCGGCTACGAGCCGGACGGGCACAACAAGCTCGTCCAGCTCGGCGACTGGCTCGGGCATGTCACGGACTGGCGGCTCGCGGCCACGCTCACCGCGCTCGTCACGGTCGTCGTCTGGTTCCTGGTGCGGCGGGTCAAGCGCCTCGAACCGGTGGCGATCCTGGTGGCGCTGCTCGTGGTGAGCGTGGGCGTCGCCGTGTGCGGCACGGACGTGGAGCTGGCCCGTGACATCGGACAGATCCCGGCGGCGCTGCCCTCCTTCACCGCGCCGGACCTGTCGTCGGTGGGGGCGCTGCTGCCCGGCGCGTTCGCCGTCGCCCTGGTCGGTCTCGCGCAGGCCGCGTCCATCGGGCCGACCGTGCCCAACCCCGACGGCTCCAAGTCCTCGGTGAACGGCGACTTCGTGGCGCAGGGCCTCGGCAACATCGGCGGTGGCCTGTTCGGCGCGCTGCCCACCGGCGGCTCGATGTCGCGGACCGGCGTCGCGGTCGGCGCCGGGGCGCGCACCCGCTGGACCGGGATCTTCGCCGGGCTGTGGCTGGCGTTGCTGGTGCTCACCCTCGGTTCGCTCGCGGAGCGCATCCCGATGCCGGTGATCGGCGGCCTGATCATCGTGATCGGCTGCGAGCTGGTCGTGGGCCGCGTCCCGGACGTCCTGCTCGTCCTGCGCACGTCCCCGCTGTCCGCCGCCGCGATGGTCGTCACCTTCGTCGCCACCACCCAGCTCCCGCTCCAGCAGGCCATCGTGATCGGAGCGGTGCTCTCGCTGCTCCTGTACTGCGTGCAGGCGGCACGCCAGGGCGACCTGCACGCGCTCACCGAGACCGACGACGGGCGCTGGCAGGTCGGCGAGGTGCCCGCACGGATCGCGCCCGGCACCGTCACCGTCCTCTACTACGGCGGTTCCTCGCTGTTCGCCGAGGCGCCGAGGATCGACGAGCAGTGGCCGGACACGACACACGCACGGGGCGCGGCCGTGGTCCTCGGGCTGCGCGGCGTCCCCGACGTCCCGTCCTCCGCCGTCCTCAAACTGCTCCGCCGCTATGCCCGTGACCTGCGCGCCCACGGCGGCCGCCTCTACCTCGCGGGCGTCGAGCCCCGCTTCCTCGCCGTCCTCCACCGCACCGGCCTGGCCGCGGAGCTGGGCGAGGACGCCGTCCTCCCGCCGACCCCCGATCTCTTCGGCGCCCAGCGCGAGGCCGTGGCCCGCGCCCGGCGCTGGACCCGGGACGGGTCTTCGCAGCGGCCCGCAGGAGGATGAGGGCGGGGCGGGCCGGTCGTGGGGTCTGCCCGTCACCTTCAGAGGGGCCGCTTGTGCGTCGTGCGGTCGCGGTGGCGGCGGGCCCGGAAGCGGCCTCGG
>NZ_JAAGMG010000390.1 GCF_010548525.1 Streptomyces sp. SID14478 | reverse complement strand
GTCGCCGCGTTCCACGGGGCACGGCAGGCCTCGGTGACCGCACCGCCGCGCCGAGCGACGGTGTTCGCCTCGTTCGACGTGACCGCCGAGAACCGGAGCGAACTCGCCGACGTACTGCGCACCGTCACCGAACGCGCCCGGTTCCTCACGGCGGGCGGACTGCCGGACCCCGTGGGCATCACGGCGCCACCCACCGACTCGGGAATCCTGGGCGCGCAACTGCCCGCGCGCGCCCTCGCGGTGACGGTCGGCGTCGGCGCCTCGCTCTTCGACGACCGGTACGGGCTGGCCGGGATGCGGCCCCGGCACCTCACCACCATGCCCACCTTCCCCGACGACGACCTGCGCCCCGACTGGTGCCACGGCGACCTCAGCCTCCACCTGCACGCCGACGACCGGGACACCGTCCTGCACGCGCTGCGCGACGTGGCCCGCCACACGCGCGGCGCCCTCCACGTCCGCTGGCGCATGGACGGATTCGCCAGTCCGCCCCGCCCCACCGGCACCCCGCGCAACCTCATGGGGTTCAAGGACGGCACCGCCAATCCCGACACCGGCGACCCCCGCGAGATGGACCGTCTGCTGTGGGTCAACGCCGGTGACGGCGAGCCCGGTTGGGCGGTGAACGGCAGTTACCAGGTGGTGCGGCTGATCCGGATGCTCGTGGAGTTCTGGGACCGGGTGGCCCTGAGCGAGCAGGAGCGCATGTTCGGACGTGCCCGCGACTCGGGGGCACCGCTCGACGGCGACCACGAGCAGGACACGCCCCGCTACGCCCAGGACCCCAAGGGCGCCGTGATCCCGCTCGACGCGCACATCCGGCTGGCCAACCCCCGCACCGCGGACACGGCACGCGGGCGGATCCTGCGCCGTTCGTACAACTACGACCTGGGCACCGACCCCAACGGGAACCTCGACATGGGGCTGCTCTTCTGCTGCTACCAGCAGGACGTGGAGCGGCAGTTCGCGGCCGTGCAGAAGAGGCTCGCGGGCGAACCGCTGACCGACTACATCTCCCCGTTCGGCGGCGGCTACTTCTTCGTGCTGCCGGGAGTGCGGGACAAATCCGACTGGTTCGGGCGCGCCCTGCTGTCCTGAACCTTCAACCTTCCAGAAAAGATTCTCCGTACATCTAGGCAAGGAGTGATCCAACCCCAACCATGGCTTCCCGCAACGGTGTTCACCCATCGGCCGGAGGTCGAACCAGCATGGCGAGCAAGCAACGCAGAGCTGCGACACGGAAGCTGGGGGCGCTCGCGGGCGCCGCGGCCCTCGCCGTCCTCGGCGGGGCTGGCCCCACCTGGGCCGCCGGGTCCTCCCACCACCCGCACCCGACGCCCACCGCCACCCCGATCAAGCACGTGGTGGTCCTGTTCGACGAGAACATCTCCTTCGACCACTACTTCGCCACGTACCCCAAGGCCGCGAACACCGACGGCACGACGTTCACGGCGTCCCCGCGCACCCCCAAGAACATCGACACCCTCGCGCACGCGGGCCTGCTCACGCACAACCCCAACCAGTACCTGCCCGAGCGGCTGACGCCGTCGCAGGCCGTGACCTGCGACCAGAAGCACTCCTACGGACCCGAGCAGTACGCGTACAACGGCGGCAAGGCCGACCGGTTCGTGCAGAACACCGAGGTCGACAAGTGCAGCGGCGGCCTGTTCGGCGAGCCGGGTCTGGCGATGGACTACTACGACGGCAACACCGTCACCGCGATGTGGAACTACGCCCAGCACTACGCCCTCAACGACCGTTCCTACAGCTCCAATTACGGTCCCTCCACCCCGGGCGCGATCAACCTGGCCTCCGGCAACACGCACGGCATCATCTCCACCGACCCCGCCTCCGGCACCGAGAACCCGCGGCAGACCGACAAGCCCGACCTCTCCGTGGTCCAGTCGCCGGACGCCAAGGGCGTCGGCACGATGGTCAACGACCCCGATCCGGCCTACGACGACTGCGCGGACAACAACCACACCGCCACGAGCGCCCTCGGCGCGATGCAGGGCCGCAACATCGGCGACCGACTCAACTCCCGCAACGTGTCCTGGGGTTGGTTCCAGGGCGGCTTCAGGCCGACCACGGCGTGGAACGGCGAGAGCGACTCCTTCGCCAAGTGCGAGAGCGCCCACGCCAACGTGGGCGGGGCGTCCGCCCTCGACTACAGCCCGCACCACGACCCGTTCGCCTACTACAAGTCGACCGCCAACCCGCACCACCTGGCACCCCGGAGCGTGGCGGAGATCGGCCACGACGGGCCTGCCAACCACAACTACGACCTGACGGACTTCTCCGCGGCGCTCAAGGCGGGCAAGCTGCCCTCCGTCAGCTTCCTCAAGGCCCCCTCCTACCAGGACGGGCACGCCGGCTACTCCGACCCCATCGACGAACAGCACTTCCTGGCCGGTCAGATCAACGCGATCCAGAGCGCACCGCAGTGGAAGTCGACGGCGGTCGTCATCGCCTACGACGACTCCGACGGCTGGTACGACCACGCCTACGCGACGCCCCGCAACGGCTCCCGGGACACCTCGACCGGGTCCAACGGCAAGGCGACGGACGCGCCCGCCTGCCAGAAGGGGCCCAAGGCCGCCGGCGGATACGCGGACCGCTGCGGCCCCGGCACCCGGCAGCCGCTGCTCGTCATCTCCCCGTACAGCAAGGTCAACACGGTCGACCACACCGCCACCGACCAGTCCTCCATCATCCGTTTCATCGAGGACAACTGGCACACGAGCCGTATCGGTGACCATTCGTTCGACGCCACCGCGGGCTCGCTGAGCGGCATGTTCGACTTCCGGCACCCGCACGACTCGCGGCTGCTGCTCAACATGGACGGCTCGGTGAAGTCCACCGGCCCGATCCAGCACGTCGCTCCCGTCACCACGCACATCACCCCGGGCCCGAGGATGCAGACCACGGCCGCGACGACGAGCGAGGGCGTCCCCGTCCTGCCGGTGAGTCTCGCGCTGGGCGCGCTGCTCGCCACCGGCGCCACCGGCACGTACCTCACCCTGCGCCGCAGGCAGCGCGCCACAGTCTGAGCCGCCGGGCCGGCGTCGTGGGCGACGCCGGCCGCGGGCGCTTTCCCGACTCTGTACCTAGCAGGTTGCCCGGCGTGCGACGCTGGGACCCTGGATCGCGTACTTGTTCGGGGGAGGTTGTCTGATGGACTGGCGTGACTTCGCGGTGCACATGGCGTCGGCAGCCCGCGGTTTCCTGGCCGTGGACGGCGTGGACTCCACCCTGGACAAGGCCACTGCCGCGGCCGTCGAACTGGTCGAGGGCTGCGACGCGGCCGGCGTCCTGGTGCTCGGCCAGGGACGGGTGACCACCTTGGCGCCGACCAGCAGCCTCGTCGAGGAGAGCGATCAGCTGCAGGGACAGGTCGGCGAAGGACCCTGTTTCGACGTCGCCCGCACCAAGCACCCCGTTTTCCGCATCCACGACCTGAGCACCGAGACGGTCCGCTGGCGCAGCTACGCGCCCAAGGCCCACGCGCTCGGAATCGGCAGCATGATGGGCTTCCTCCTGTACACCCACGGCGAGGAGGACCTGGGCGCCCTCAACCTCTACTCCCACCGCCCCGGCGCGTTCACGGACGACAGCGAGACGGCCGGCTGGCTGCTGGCCACCCACGCCGCGGTGGCGCTCTCCGCGGCCCGCGAACACGCCTTCATGCAGCGGGCCGTCGACACCCGCCACATCATCGGCGAGGCCATGGGCATCCTCATGGCCCAGCACCGGATCAGCGAGCAGCAAGCCTTCGAGGCACTGCGCCGCTACTCCCAGGAGAACAACATCAAGCTCCGTGACGTGGCACGCCACCTGTGCGAGCACGGCACGCTGAAGGGCTGAGGACACGGACGGCTCCGCGTCGGGCCGGCGAGCGCGCGTCCGCAGCAGGCGCCACGTCGAGTGAAGCGGTCGCGGCCCGCCCTCGGATCAGGCGCCCGAGGGGCGCGGGCGGCCTGCCCGGGGTGCCTCGGTGGGCGAGGCTGTCGCAGGGACGATGGCCCGGGCGTCGAACGATCCGTCCGTGATGCTCATCGCGAGGGCGGTGAGGGACTGCTGGTGGGCGCGTGCGTAGGCGCGCAGGGTCTGGAACGCGGTGTCGGGCGTGGTGTTCCAGCGTTCGGCGAGGACGCCCTTGGCCTGTTCGACGGCGATGCGGCTGTGCAACGCGTGCTGGAGCTGGTCGCGTTCGGTCTCGATGGCGACGATGGTGCGCTGCTGGAGTACGGCGATGGTCGCGACGTCGGCGAGCGCCTGGCCCAGCGCGAGGTCGTCGGCGGACAGCGGCAGCGGGCTGGCGCGGAAGAGACCGAGGACGCCGATGGTGCGCCCGCGCAGTTTCAGCGGCAGGGCGTTGGCGCCGGCGAGGCCGCCCTGGCGGGCGGCAGGCGTGAAGTTGGGCCAGTCGCGGGCCGCCTTGTCGGTGGTGAGGTCGACGCTGGTGGTGGGGGTGCCCGTGCGATAGCACTCCTGGCAGGGGCCTTCCATGTGCTGCAGAGCGAACAGCTCCAGCAACCGGGTGTACTCGTCGGAGGCGGCAAGGACCCGTAGGACGTCATCGGCATCGGCGAGCATGACCCCCGCCGCCTCGATGCTGAGCAGTTCCATGCAGTGGCCGCACAGGCGTTGCAGGAACTCCAGGACGTCGAAGTCCTCGGTGAGGGAGTCGGCCATCTCCACGAAGACGGGGGCCAGGAGTTGGTCGCGATTCATATGGGCGGGTCCTTCTCATCAGGGGTGTCGTTGTCGTGGGGGCGGTCACCCAGGCTGAGGCGATGGGTGATGACGGCGTGCGCCACCTCGTCCAGGGGCATGCCGCTCGTGTACGCGTGAGCGCGCAGCAGCACGAGAGCGTCTCCGAGGCCTGTCCGCAACTGGACGCTGAGCATGCCGGTGGCCTGATGGATCTCGGCCCTTTCCAGTGGATCATTGGCTTCCAGGAAGCCAGGGGGGTCTCCCCCCGGGTGAGGGTGCGCAGGATCCTCCTCCGACGTGCCGGAGGGCGGCGGGCTCCGGTTGAGGCAGTACCGGGTCAGTGCTTGGGCGAGAAGGTGTGCGTCCTGATTGTCGTCCCCGGTCAGTGAGCCGGGGCTGGCACGCGTCAGGGTCAGCACCCCGATCCGCAGTGCACCGATCCGTAGCGGGAAGCAGAAGATCGCCTTGACCGGTCCCGTGTCGGTCGCGGTCAGGGCGGGCCAGCGGTCCTCCCTGACGGTGGAGAGGTTGTCGACCCGCACCACCGAGCAGTAGTGCGCGCTGTCCACGCTCGGCCCCTCGCCGCAGGTGAACTGCAGGTCGCTGAAGACGCGAGCGGCGGGATGGGAGAACCACATGGCTTCCAGCGCGATGCCGCCGTCGATGCTCAGGCACACCGCGACCCAGTCCACCTCCAGGGCGTCCGCGGCCTCGGTCACCGCGTGGGAGGCCCCGTCGGACCATCCGTCGCCCTCGAGCAGGCGCAGCACCCCCATCATCCGGTCGGTGCTCACGGCGTCACTCCAGGACGGGGTGAGCGCCCCGGACGAAGAGGCGGGGCGGTCGACATGGACGGCGCGCAACTCGGTGCACGAGCGCGGCGCCTGGCCGACCGCACGTGAGCGAGGGTGATTTCGGTGAGCTGAGACAGCACGCGGACCCCTTCTCGAACGGGGCCTGGGTCCGGGGCCACCGACAGCTCTGCCGGAGTACCCGCCTTTTCCCCGGTTCAAACGCGGACGTGAGGGCGCACGCCGACCGATCGACGGTGGTGGCGGTCCGGGACGTGCCCGGCCGCGCCGCCATGCCGTCGGGCCGGCGACGGACCGGACCCGTGTGACCAATCCGAGGGGCGGGAGGTCTCCGGAATAGAGGAGTCAGAGCAAGGCGAACTCCCTGAGGCTGTCCGGCGCCTGGCTCCGGGCAGCGGAGGAAAGAGGTCCATTGTGATACCCCGTCACGCCGTACGACTGACCGCCCTGGCCGCCGTCCCCGCCGCCCTCGCGCTCGCCACGGTGCCCGCCGCGGCGCACACCGGCCATCCGGCGAGCGCGTCCGGCGACAGCTACCAGGTCGACCTGACGTCGCTGAACGAGTCCGGTGCCAAGGGCACGGCGATGCTCAGCCTGGACGGCACCCGGCTCACGGTGAAGATCGAGGTCTCCGGCCTCGTGCCCGGTCAGCCGCACGCGCAGCACATCCACGGCTCCACCAGCGGGCACGACTTCCACTGCCCGGACGCCTCCGCGGACAAGAACCAGGACGGCATCGTCACCACGGCGGAGGGCATCCCGGCCTACGGCGACATCAACATCTCCCTGACCACCAAGGGAGACACGTCCAAGAACAGCGGGCTGGCCGTTGACCGGATGCCG
>NZ_JAAGMG010000346.1 GCF_010548525.1 Streptomyces sp. SID14478 | reverse complement strand
GATCCGTCGACGTACGCGCCCCGCTCCTCGCGCCACAGGCCGAGCCGCAGCGTCGGGTCGCCGAGGACGCGCACCAGCGCCTCCCTGACCTTCGACGGATCGGGGTCGGTGCCGACGTCGATGACGAGCCCGCTGACCTCGGCCCGCTGCAGGTGCATGCGCAGCAGGCCGCCGAGGAAGGCGAAGGGGACGGCGACCTGGGCGAGGTCGGAGAGCAGGTACACGGCCTGTTCGGAGACCGAGCCGACCGCGCCGAACCACGGGACGACGTAGAACAGCATGTCCCACATCAGGAAGGCGACGGCGACGCCGATCCCGAACCAGGCGGGCAGCAGCGCGCGCCTGCGAGCGGCGGACGCGTGCCGCCAGCGCTGCACCAAGGCGACCGCGGCCACCACGGAGACCGCCCAGCCGGCCGCGTGGTACGCGGCGTCGAAGGCGCCGAACATGCCGTGCCAGGACGGGACGAGGAAGAGGTTGGGGCCGCAGTCGCGGCAGTCCAGGTAGGTGGCGCCGGTGTCGGACGACGGGTCGAACATGAAGGTGCGCAGCAGACCTCCGACGGCGACGAGCGCGTAGCCGAACTGGACGAGGCGCCGGGTCAGGACGGTGGTGAGCCGTCCCTCCGGGAAGGAGAGGACGAGGTGCAGGAGCACCGCCATGTTCAGCGCCTCCCACCAGGCGCCGAACGTGAACAGGGCCGGGACGGACGTCCCTTGGAGGTTGCCGAAGAACCAGGTGACGCCCTCGATCACCATGAGGCTGCCGGTGTTGTTGGCGGGCCTGCGCCGCCAGGCCAGGATCCCGGCGACCACGAACGCCCAGCCGACCGCGAGGTCGCGTACCAGATCGGAGGCCGAAGCCCCGGCGCGTTCGTACGCCCAGGAACCCGCGGCGCCGGACACGACGGAGAGGACCGCGGCCCCGGTCAGGCGCAGCCGAACCGCCCGCTCACCCTGACTGTCCACGGGCCACACGGTAAGCCATTCGGGGGACGGGAGCGTACGCCGGTCGGGACGGGAAGCCGCGGACGGGGCACAGGGTGAGGGGTGTTGCCGGAATTCGCCATGGCCATGACGTCCTCCTCAGTACTGTGGGGAGGCCACGTTGTCCAACGTGCGGCGAGGGGGACGCGGTGGGATCACGGAGGTTGCTGTCGTTCGCGGACGCGCTGGAGCTGCTGGGGGTGGAGTCGCCGCGGATCGCCGCGCTGGACCGGGCGTTGGGCGGCGCCCTGAACCTGGCGACCGGCGGGGCGAGCGGCACCGTGCTCGGCATGATGTCCGAGCGCGGCCGCATCGTGGGGCTCGGCCGGGACGCGGTGCGGGGTGTCGGGCGGCGGCTCGGGCGGGCCGAGGCCCGGGCCGAGCGGACCGAGGTGCTGCGGGCGGCGCACACCGTCATCGTGGTGGTGGCCTGGTTCCAGGCGCTGGAGGAGGCCGAACTACCTTTCCCACTGGACGATTTGGCCCTGTCCGACGACGAGCAGCTGGCCCTCGTGAGCGCATCCGACGAGTCCGGACTGGTGCACGGTCTGCTCGCGGCCGACGTGCCGTATCCGGCCCCTCATGAGGACTTCCTCGACGAACTCGACGTCTGGTACACCTCGTTGGCGCACCGGTTCACGGATTTCGTGCGGGGTCTGGCGCCGTGGGACCGGCTCACGGAGACGCAGCGGGCCACGTTCGCGCCGACCGTGCTCCAGGCCCGGACGGCGGCCGTGGCGCACTACCGCGGCCTCTATGCCCAACTCGCCCAGAGCGCTCCGGAGTTCACCCTGTGGATACAGGAGAACGAGCACCGGGCCACGCGCGCCGAGGTCCGCCGCGCCCTGGCCGGCATCGACGCGCTCCTCACCGTCACCGCCCGTGGGCTCACCGCGCCCGTCGACGTCGCCGCCCGCCTCGCCCGCGCGCACGAAGCGGCCCTCGACCACCCGGTCCTGGACACCGCGACGGCTCCCGGGGGCATCACCGTCCCCGCGCTGCGGGCCATGTACCTCGATCCCGACTTCCGGGTCGCGCAGCCGCACGGACAGTCGGGCCCCGCCGACGAGTCCTGGTGGGAACAGCGGGACGTACGGCACGACCTGACGCACTACCTCGCCGGCACGCTCACCAATCCGGCCCTCACCGAGGCCCCGCTCCTCGTCCTCGGCCAGCCCGGTGCGGGCAAGTCCGTGCTCACCCGGGTGCTGGCGGCGCGGCTGCCGGCCGCCGGGTTCCTGCCCGTGCGGGTCCCGCTGCGGGACGTCCGCGCGGAGGACGACCTCCAGGACCAGATCGAGCAGGCGATCCGCACGGCGACCGGCGAGCACACGGCGTGGCCGGAGCTGGTCCGGGCCGCGGGCGGCTCGACGCCCGTCCTGCTCCTCGACGGCTTCGACGAGCTCCTGCAGACCACCGGGGTCCACCACAACGACTTCCTGGTGCGCGTGGCCCGGTTCCAGCAGCGCGAGGCCGAACAGGGGCGTCCGGTCCTGGCACTGGTCACGAGCCGCACCGCGGTCGCCGACCGGGCCCGTTACCCCGACGGCATGGTGGCCCTGCGCCTCGAACCCTTCCGGCCCGAGCAGATCCAGCGCTGGCTCGCCATCTGGAACGACGCCAACGCCCCCGCCGGTCGCCCCCTCACCTGGGAAGCCGTCTCCCGGCATGCCGAACTCGCCGCCCAGCCCCTGCTGTTGACGATGCTCGCGCTGTACGACGCGACGGAGGGCGGCCTGAACCGCGGCGGCGGCGAACCGCTCGCCGTGACCGAGCTGTACGAGGAGTTGCTGTCGTCGTTCGCGCGGCGCGAGGTCGGCAAGACGACGCGGGGCGGCGTACCGGACCACGAGAGCGGCGAGCGCGTCGAGCAGGAGCTGCAGCGCCTCGCCCTCGTCGCGTTCGCCCTCGTCAACCGGCGGCGCCAGTGGGTCTCGGCGGACGAGCTCGACGAGGACCTCACCGCGCTCCTCGGCAGGCGCGCGGCCGCGGCCTCCGGGTTCCGCACGCCGCTGGGCGCGGCCGAGGTGGCCCTCGGCCGGTTCTTCTTCGTGCAGCGCTCCCAGTCGGTGCGGGACGGGAAGACGCTGTCGACGTACGAGTTCCTGCACGCGACGTTCGGCGAGTACCTGGTGATCAGGCTCGCCCTGCGCCTGCTCACCGACCTGCTCGCACCGCGCCCTTCGCTGTCCCTCGGCGCGTCCCGGATCGACGACGACCTGGCCTACGCCCTGCTGTCGTACGCACCCCTGTCCTCCCGCCAGATGCTGCGGTTCGCGCGCGGTCTCGTCGGACCGATGGACGCGCCGGAGCGGCAGCGGCTGGCGGCCCGGCTCATCCGGGTCCTGCACGAGCACGAGACCCGGACGGCCGACCAGCACCCGGGCTACCGGCCCGACGGACTGCGCACCGCCGCACGGCACGGCATCTACGGTTCCAACCTGGTGCTCATGATCATGGTGCTTGTGGGGCGGACGTCCGCGGCCGAGCTGTTCCCGCACTCCTCGGAGCCGGTGGGTTCCTGGAACCGGCACTGCATGCTGTGGCGTTCCTCGATGGACGAGCAGCAGTGGACGGACCTCGCCCTCGCCCTGACCGTGCGACGCCACTGGGACGCCGACGGCCGCCGGGCGCTGGAGATCTCGCTGCGCGAGGGCGAGGTCCGGGCCCCGGACCCCATCGACCCGAACTGGCTGTACCGCTACCCGGAGGGCCACGGCGGGCTCGCCTGGCAGCGCACCTACTGGGACGAGCTGTGGCACAAGCTGTCCCTGGCGGGGTCGACGAACGACTCCGTCGTGGGGCACGCGATGGACCCGGTGTTCCACAACCTCGGTCCGGCCGTGACCACGTTCGCGGCCGCGCCCGGCGCCCCCGCGACGTCGCTGGCGCACGACCTGTTACGACTGCTCCTGGACGACACCAGCATGATCCCGGGCGCCGAACTCGCCGCCCTGTACGACAGGGTGCTCCAGGGCGTCACCCTCCTCCCGGACCGGTTCCCCGCCCTCGACCGGGTCTGGGACGTGCTGCTCACGATGAGCCACCGTCACCGGGCCCGGCTGCCCGCGTCGGTCCTGGAGCGCATCGACGAGCTGCAGACGTATCTGGTGGACCACCTGCTCGCCGACTCCTCGGCCCTGCACCACCTGACCCGGCTCCGGCTGCGGCGCGTCGTCGAGCGCCACTACCCCGGCCGCCTGTCCCCCTGAGCGTCCCGACGGGCTCACCCGGTGACGGATGTTGCGATGCTGACTGATGAGGCAGTCAGATACGCAATGCGCTGGTGGAACTTGTTTCTCGGCCACAACGTGTTGAGTTCTTCTCAATACGTGGTTAGGGTCGTGCCCCGTGGAAACCGACGACGCCCCCGGCCGCGCTCCCCGCGCCGACACCGCCGCCCGTGTCCGTGAGGTCATCACGGCCGCGGGGGTCAGTCAGCGCGAGTTCGCGCGCCGCATCGTCATGGATCCGTCGAAGCTGTCGCGTTCGCTGAGCGGCACCCGCCGCTTCACGGCCGCCGAGCTGGCGCGGATCGCCGACGAGGGCCGGGTCGACGCGGGCTGGCTGCTCGGGGCACGGCCCCCGGAGCAACCGGCGGCCGTCGTCGCTCCGGTCGAGGGCGGGCGCGCACTGCAGATCGTCCGCGAGACGGTCCGGCTGATCGCCGAGCACGGTTTCCACGCGGTGCGGGTCGCCGACATCGCCCGCGCCTGCGCCACCAGCACCGCCGCGATCCACTACCACTTCCCGGGCCGCGCCGATCTGCTGGAGGCCGCGGTCCGCTGGTGCATGGACGAGGACACCGCCCGCCGCGCCGCCCGGCTCGCCGAGGCGGACGACGCGGTGGCGGAGCTGCGCCAGCTCATCGAGCTGCAGACGCCGCGCACCGCACAGCAGCGCCGCCAGTGGGCGGTCTGGCTCGACCTGTGGGCCGAGGCCGCGCGCTCCACGGCCGTGGGCGGACTGCACGCCGAGTACTACCGGCAGTGGCGGGAGACCGTCGCCGACGTCGTCCGCAGAGGCGTCGCGCAGGGCGTGTTCCGCCACGGGGTCGACCCGCAGGCGGCGGCGCTGACCCTGACCGCGCTGATCGACGGTCTGGCGACGCACGTGCTGTCGGCGGGCGACTCCGGCGCCGGCGCGGACGCGATGCACGCGGCGCTGCTGGCCCACGTCCACACCACGATCCTGGCTCACTAGCCGACTCCCCGGGGCAGGCGGGACTTTCACAACACGCCCTA
>NZ_JAAGMG010000305.1 GCF_010548525.1 Streptomyces sp. SID14478 | reverse complement strand
CGCCGTGGAGCGGCACTGCCGGGGCGGCGACGAGGCCGGGCAGGCGGCCGCCGACGACGCGGGGCGCCGCTATCGCTGGCTGATCGCGCCCCGCTCGACGGTGGTCCAGCCGGGCCCCGTGCACACCGGTCTGACGGCGGATCCGGCGGCCGAGGCGGAGCGGCTGCTGGCGCTTTTGGTGCGCTGAGTGATCAGGGGCACCCGGTGGGTACGTTGACACCGGGTGCCAGGGCTTCTAGCGTCACCCGCACAGGGTACTAAGCGGTCGCTCACCCGCACCGGAGCGGAGCGGCCGCACTCTAGGGCGAGGAGACCGAAGAGCATGTCCACCACTGAGCAGCGCGTAGCGATCGTCACGGGAGCCGCGCGCGGCATCGGCGCCGCCACCGCGATCCGTCTGGCCGAAGAGGGCCGCGCCGTCGCGGTGATCGACCTCGACGAGGCCGCCTGCAAGGACACCGTCGAGAAGATCACCGCCGCCGGTGGCAAGGCCCTTGCCGTCGGCTGCGACGTCTCCGACGAGGCGCAGGTCGAGGCCGCCGTCGCGCGCATCGCCGACGAGCTCGGCGCCCCCACCGTCCTCGTGAACAACGCGGGCGTCCTGCGCGACAACCTCCTGTTCAAGATGAGCGCCCTGGACTGGGACACCGTCATGAACGTGCACCTGCGCGGCGCGTTCCTGATGTCCAAGGCCGTCCAGAAGCACATGGTGGACGCCAAGTTCGGCCGCATCGTGAACCTCTCCTCGTCCTCGGCGCTCGGCAACCGCGGCCAGGTCAACTACGCGGCCGCCAAGGCCGGTCTGCAGGGCTTCACCAAGACGCTCGCCAAGGAGCTCGGCAAGTTCGGCGTCACCGCCAACTCCGTGGCCCCCGGCTTCATCGTCACCGACATGACGGCGGCCACCGCCGAGCGCGTCGGCATGGGCTTCGAGGAGTTCCAGGCGGCCGCCGCCACGCAGATCCCGGTGCAGCGCGTGGGCCGCCCCGAGGACATCGCCAACGCCATCGCCTTCTTCACGGGCGAGGCGGCCGGCTTCGTGTCCGGCCAGGTCATGTACGTCGCCGGCGGACCGCTCAACTAGGGCCGGGGAACGGACACATGACGACTTCTGAACTCCCGCCGCTGTCCGGCAACGTCGCCCTCGTCACCGGCGCGAGCCGCGGCATCGGCTACGGCATCGCCGAGGCCTTCATCGCCCGCGGCGACCGCGTCTGCATCACCGGCCGCGGCGAGGACGCCCTCAAGGAGGCCGTGGAGACCCTCGGCTCCGAGCGCGTCATCTACGCAGCAGGAAAGGCGCACGACGAGGCCCACCAGGCCGCCGCCGTCGCGCGCACCATGGAGGCGTTCGGCCGGGTCGACTTCCTGGTCAACAACGCCGGCACGAACCCGGTGTTCGGCCCGATGGCCGAACTCGACCTCAATGTGGCGCGCAAGGTCTTCGAGACCAACGTCGTCTCCGCGCTCGGCTTCGCGCAGCAGACGTGGAAGGCGTGGCAGAGCGAGAACGGCGGCGCGATCGTCAACATCGCGTCCGTGGCCGGGGTCACCGCCTCGCCGTTCATCGGCGCCTACGGCATGAGCAAGGCCGCCATGGTCAACCTCACCCTCCAGCTGGCGCACGAGTTCGCGCCGAAGGTGCGGGTCAACTCGATCGCCCCGGCGGTCGTGAAGACCAAGTTCGCGCAGGCCCTGTACGAGGGCCGGGAGGCCGAGGCCGCGGCCTCCTACCCGATGGGCCGCCTCGGCGTGCCCGAGGACATCGGCGGCGCCGCCGCGTTCCTCACCTCGCACCAGGCCGACTGGATCACCGGGCAGACGCTCGTGGTGGACGGCGGCATCTCCCTCAACGCCGGCGTCGGCTGACCGGCCGGAATTCGGGCGTCGGATGACAAACGCCCCGTGCGCCAAGTGCCCCGTCGGATCAGCCAGTTGATCCGACGGGGCACTGCGATATGGTCTGCCGATCCTGGCATGTCCGATCGAGGAGCGTGCACGTGTTCAAACGGTTGCTTGCCCCCCGTGTGCTGGCGGCGACTGCGTCGACGGCCCTGCTCGCCGGGTGCGGCCTGATCGGGTCCGGCGGTTCCGAGGACGGGAAACCGATCGTGGTGGGGACCACCAGCGCGCCGAGCACCCTCGATCCCGCGGCCTCCTGGGACGGGTCCTGGGAACTGTTCCGCAACGTCTACCAGACCCTGGTCGCGTTCCCCTCCGGCGCGGCGCAGCCGGAGCCCGACGCCGCCACGTGCTCCTTCCAGGACACCGGCAACCGGGTCTACCACTGCCGGCTGCGCGAGGACATGACGTTCTCCGACGGGGACCGGCTCGACGCCAGGGCCGTGAAGTACTCGATCGACCGGATCCGGACCATCGGCGTCAAGGGCGGGCCGACGGGACTGCTCGGCAGCCTCGACCGCGTCGAGACCCGGGGCGCCCGGGACGTGACGTTCCATCTCAAGAAGCCGGACGCCACCTTCCCGTTCGTCCTCGCCACTCCGGCGATGTCGATCGTCGACCCCGGCGAGTACCCGGCCGGGGAACTGCGCACGGACGGCGAGGTCACCGGCTCCGGACCGTACGCGCTGCGGGCCTACACGGACGGCCGGCAGGCGGAGCTCGTCAAGAACACCCGCTACAAGGGGTTCGCGGACCGCAAGAACGACGCCGTGACGATCCGCTACTTCAAGGAGTCGTCCGAGATGGTGGCCGCCCTGAAGGACAAGAAGATCGACGCGACCTTCCGCGGTCTCGCGGCCGCGGACGTCGTGGACCTCCAGGGCGCGAACGCCGACAAGGGCCTGCAACTCGTCGAGGGCGCGGGCACGGAGATCAGCTACCTGGTCTTCAACCCGAAGGACCCCTGGGCGGGCAAGCGCGCGGTGCGCCGGGCCGTCGCCCAGGTCGTCGACCGCGGAGCCATCGCGCACGAGGTCTACAAGGACACCGTCGAACCGCTGTACTCGATGGTCCCCAAGGGCCTCGCCGGCCACACCACCGACTTCTTCGACGACTTCGGGAACCCCAGCCGGGTGAAGGCGGCCGGGATCCTCTCCGAGGCGGGCATCACCGAGACCGTGCCGCTCACCCTCTGGTACACCACCGACCGCTACGGATCGGCCACGGCCCCCGAATTCGCCGAACTCAAACGGCAGTTGGAGGCCTCGAAACTGTTCACCGTCACACTCAAGAGCCGGCCGTGGAAGACGTACGAGCGCGGGTACCGCAACGGCGAGTACCCGGTGTTCGGGCGCGGCTGGTTCCCGGACTTCCCGGATGCCGACAACTTCATCGCGCCCTTCGTGGGCAAGGAGAACGCGGTGAGCACGCCGTACGTGTCGCCCGAGATCACCGACCAGCTGCTGCCGCAGTCGCGCGGCGAGAGCGACCGGGGCGCCGTGGTGCGGCAGTTCGAGCGGGCGCAGCAGATCATGGCGGACGACGCGCGGCTGCTCCCGCTGTGGCAGGGCAAGCAGTACATCGCGGCCAGCAACGAGATCTCCGGCGGAGAGCGGGCCCTCGACCCGTCGACGATCATGATGATGTGGGAACTGCAGCGCAAGACCAGCTGGTGAGGGTCCGCGCGGTGATTGTCAGTGGCCGCCGGTAGGTTCGTGGGTGTCGAAAGTGCCCGTACCCCGGAGGTTGTTGACGTGACCGACACCGCGATGCTGCCCGAGTCCTGGCGTGGCGTCCTCGGCGAGGAGCTCCAGAAGCCCTACTTCAAGGAGCTCACCGAGTTCGTGGAGGAGGAGCGCGCGCAGGGGCCCGTCTACCCGCCGCGCGAGCAGGTCTTCGCCGCCCTCGACGCGACACCGTACGAGAAGGTGAAGGTGCTCGTCCTCGGCCAGGACCCGTATCACGGGGAGGGCCAGGGGCACGGGCTGTGCTTCTCGGTGCGGCCGGGAGTGCGCACGCCGCCGTCGCTGCGCAACATCTACAAGGAGATGCAGGCCGAGCTGGGCACCCCGATCCCGGACAACGGCTATCTGATGCCGTGGGCCGAGCAGGGCGTGCTGTTGCTGAACGCGGTCCTGACGGTGCGCGCGGGAGAGGCCAACTCGCACAAGGGCAAGGGCTGGGAGAAGTTCACGGACGCGGTGATCCGCTCCGTCGCGGACCGTCCTGACCCCGCGGTCTTCGTCCTGTGGGGCAATTACGCGCAGAAGAAGATCCCCCTCATCGACACCGAGCGGCACATCGTCGTCAAGGGCGCGCACCCCTCCCCGCTCTCGGCCCGGAAGTTCTTCGGCTCGCAGCCCTTCACGCAGATCAACGAGGCGGTCGCGGCGCAGGGCCACGCCCCGATCGACTGGCGCATCCCGGACCTGGGCTGACTTCCCGCCCCTGCCGCGCCTGACCTGGATTGCCGGTGGCGGCCGTTAGCGTCGGTAGCCGTGATCGGCACCCGACCGGTTGGCGAGCTTGGAGGAGCCAGTGGCACAGCAGCGCGAGCAGGCGGCGGACGACGCCATGATGACCCGCATCGGGCAGGTGGTCATGCTGGCGCACGCCGGGGACCGGGAGGAGGCGCGGGACCGCTTCCTCGGCCTGTGGTCGGAGATCGGCGAGGACGGCGACCCGCTGCACCGCTGCACGCTCGCGCACTACATGGCCGACACCCAGGACGATCCGGCCGACGAACTGGCCTGGGACCTGCGGGCCCTGTCCGCCGCCGACGGGCTGAGCGAGGAGCGGCTCGCCGTGCACGAGCGCTCCCTCGCCCTGCGGGCCCTGTATCCGTCGCTGCACCTCAATCTGGCGGCGGACTACGTGAAGCTGGGCCGTCCCGGTGCGGCCCGCGGCCAGCTCGCGCGCGCCTGGGCGGTGGTCGACGCGCTGGGTGACGACGGCTACGGGGACGGCGTCCGGGCCGCCCTCACCCGGCTCGAACAGCGGGTGGCGGGGCTGCCCGACGGGGCCGACGACGGG
>NZ_JAAGMG010000258.1 GCF_010548525.1 Streptomyces sp. SID14478 | reverse complement strand
TCCGATGCCGCTGCAGCCGGTGGCCCAGCACGTGTTCGAGCACGGCGGCGGGACGGACCGGTTCGCCATGTCGATGGTCCTCGCCCTGCCCGCGGGCATCGACGCCGAGGGGCTCGCCGCGACGTGGGACGCGGTGCTCGACCGGCACGACCTGCTGCGTGCCCGCCTGGTGCGCGGCGACGAACTCTCCCTCGTCGTCCGCCCGCAGGGCGCCGTGCGGGCGGCGGACATCATCCGCCGGGTCGACTGCGACGGGCGCTGGGACGAGCCGGCCTCGGTCCGGGCGGCGCAGGCGGAGCTCGACGACGCGGTCGGGCGGCTCGACCCCGAGGCCGGGACCATGGCGGACTGCGTCTGGTTCGCCGCCCCGTCGGGCGCGGGCAGGCTGCTCGTGGTGCTGCACCACCTGGTCGTGGACGGCGTCACCTGGCGCATCCTCATGTCGGACCTCGCCGAGGCCTGGCAGCAGGTCGGCTCCGGCAGGACGCCCGCACTGCCCGCGGTCGGCACCTCCGCCCGCCGCTGGGCGTCGGCGCTGGCGGACGAGGCGCTCTCCGAGCAGCGGGAAGGGGAACTGGCGTACTGGCGGGACCTGCTCGAAGGCCCCAACTCCCCGCTGGGTACGCGGGCGTTCGACCCGGCGGTGGACGTGTGGTCCACGGTCGACACCGTGCGGGTGGAACTGCCCGCCGACGTCACCGACGCCGTACTGACCAGGCTGCCCGCCGCCTACAGGAGCACCGGGACCGACGTGATGCTCGCCGCGCTCGCCCTCGCGGTGAACCGGTGGCGCGGCGCGGACCGTTCGACCCTGGTGCGCCTGGAGGGGCACGGCCGCGAGGAGGACGTCGTCCCGGGCGCCGACCTCTCCCGGACCGTCGGCTGGTTCACCACCATGTACCCCGCCCGCGTCGACGTACAGGGAGTGGACCCGGACGACGTGCTGGCCGGCGGCCCCGCGGCAGCCAGAGCGATCAAGCTGGTCAAGGAACAGCTGCGCGCGGTACCCGACAAGGGCATCGGCTACGGACTGCTGCGCCACCTGAACCCCGAGACCGCCCCGCAGCTCGCCGAGTACGCGGCGCCGCAGATCGGGTTCAACTACCTCGGCCGGATCTCCGACACCGACGTGCCCGAGCACCTGCGTGCCGACGGCTGGATACCGGCCCCCTGGTCCGCCGAGCTGATCGCGGCGCCCGACCCGGACCTGCCGGCGCTGTCCGCCCTGGAGGTCAACTCGGTCGCCACGGACACCGCCGACGGCACCCGGCTGCAGGTCGCGTTCATGTTCCCCACCGGGGTGCTGTCCCGCGAACGGACCGCCGAACTCGCCGACCTGTGGGTCGAGTTGCTGCACGGCATGGCCGCGCACGCCGCACGGCCGGAGATCGGCGGGCTCACCCCCTCGGACGCGCCGCTGGTCCCCGTGCGGCAGGACGAGATCGAGACCTGGGAGGAGCGCTACGGCCGGCTCGTCGAGGTGTGGCCGCAGGCCCCGGGACAGTCAGGCATCCAGTTCCAGGCGGCGCTCGCCGACGGCTCCTTCGACGTCTACCACATGCAGTTCGTGCTGCGGCTGTCCGGACACGTGGACCCGGAGCGCATGCGCGCGGCCGGGCAGGCGCTCCTGGAGCGGTACCCGAACCTGCGCTCGGCGTTCCTCACCGGGGCCGACGGCGATCCGGTGCAGGTCGTGGCGGAACACGTCGCCCTGCCCTGGCGCCACCTCGACCTGACCGGGCGCACCCAGGCCGAACAGGACGCGGCGCTCGACCAGGCCCTCGCCGACGACCGGGCCGACCAACTCGACCCCACCAGGCCGCCGTTGATCCGCCTGGCCCTGCTGACCTGCGGGCCGCAGCAGGCCAGGCTCATCCTTACGGCGCACCACACCCTCTTCGACGGCTGGTCCTCGCCGCTGGTCATCAAGGACCTGATCCGGCTGTACTCCGGGACCCGCGCACTCGCCCCGGTCCGCAGCTACGGCGACTACCTGACGTGGCTGTCCACCCAGGACAGGGAGGCGACGGCCGCCCGGTGGCAGGCCGAACTCGCCGGGTTCGACCAGCCGACCCTCGTCGCCCCCGACACCCCGCTGCAGGGGGAGGCGTCCGCGCTGGGACGGGTCGAGGTACCGCTGTCGATCGACAAGGGGCGCGAACTCGCCCGGCGCGCCGCGGAACTCGGCGTCACCCTCAACACCCTGCTGCAGGGCGCCTGGGCGATCCTCCTGTCGAAGCTGACGGGGCGCCAGGACGTCGTGTTCGGCGCCGCGGTCAACGGCCGCCCGGCAGACCTGCCCGGCTCCGACGAGATGGTCGGCCTGTTCATCAACACCCTGCCGACCCGGGTGTTCTGCCGCCCCGACCAGAGCGTCGGCGACGTCATCACCGAGCTCCAGGACCGGCAGATCTCCCTGCTCGACCACCACTACTACGGGCTCGCCGACATCCAGCGCGGCGTCGGGCTGCCCGCCCTGTTCGACACCATCGTCGTGTTCGAGAACTACCCGATCGACCGCGAGGGCATCGTCGAGGCCAACGCCTCGGCCGGCTTCACGATCGACGGCATCCGTCCCTTCGCGGGCTCGCACTACCCGCTCACCCTCAACTCCTCCGACCCGTACCTGCGGCTGTCCATCGACTACCAGAACCACCTCTACGACCGTGCCGCGGCCGAGGTGATCGCCGCCCGGCTCGTCCAGGTCCTGGAGCAGGTGCTGCAGGACCCGGGGACGCCGGTCCGCGCCATGGAGGTGCTCACGGAGCAGGAGCGCGACTGGCTGGTGCGAGGGGTCAACGACACCGCGCACCCGGTCGCGGCGGACACGCTGCCCGGTGCGTTCGAGGCCCAGGTGGAGCGCGACCCCGACCGGGTGGCACTGATCGCCGAACAGGAGACCCTCACCTACGGGGAGTTCAACCGGCGGGCCAACCGGCTGGCGCACTGGCTGATCGAGCAGGGCGCAGGCCCCGAGCACCTCGTCGCGGTGCGCATCCCCCGCTCCGTGGACCTGATGGTGGCGCTCTACGCGGTGGTGAAGGCCGGAGCGGCCTACGTGCCGGTGGACACGGAACTGCCCGACGACCGGGTGCGGCACGTCCTGGACAGCGCGCGGCCGCTGCTGGTCCTCGACGCGGCACTGCCCGATGTCTTCGGCTACCCGGAGACGAACCCGCAGCGCACCCTGTCCCCGGACAACGCCGCGTACGCCATCTTCACCTCCGGTTCCACCGGCGGCCCCAAGGGCGTACAGGTGGCGCACCGCTCGATCATGAACCGGCTCGCGTGGGGCCTCGCGCACTTCGACGTCGGCGTCGAGGACCGGGTCCTGCTCAGCACGACGGCGAGCTTCGACGTGTCGGTGCCGGAGCTGTTCGCACCGCTGCAGGTCGGCGCCGCCGTGGTCATCGCGCGTCCGGACGGGCGCCGCGACCCGGCCTACCTCGCCGACCTGATCCGGCGGGAGCGGGTGACCGGCGCGGACTTCGTGCCCTCGCTGCTGGAGGCGTTCGTCACCGAGCCCGCGGCGAAGGAGTGCGACAGCCTGCGCTGGATCGAGGTCGCCGGCGAGGCGTTCCCGCCCGCGCTGGCCAACAGGTTCGTCGACGTGCTGCCCGAGTGCGGGGTGCACAACCTGTACGGGCCCACCGAGGCATCGGTCGAGGTCACCGCGTGGCAGCACGTGCCCGGCGCGGACCGGGTGCCGATCGGCGCACCGGTGTGGAACACCCAGGTGTACGTCCTGGACCAGGCCCTGCGCCCGGTCGCGCCCGGCGTCGTGGGCGAGCTGTACCTGGCCGGCACCGGACTCGCCCGCGGCTACCTGGGGCAGACCGGGCTGACCGCGAACCGCTTCGTCGCCTGCCCCTTCGGCGCACCGGGAACCCGGATGTACCGCACCGGCGACGTCGTGCGGTGGAACCAGGACGGCCAGGTCGAATACCTCGGCCGCTCCGACTTCCAGGTCAAGATCCGCGGGTTCCGCATCGAGCTCGGCGAGATCGAACAGGCCCTGACCGCGCACCCGGACGTCGACAGCGCGGTGGCCGTGGTGCGCGAGGACCGCGCCGACGACCAGCGACTGGTCGCGTACGTGGTGCACGGCAAGGCGGCGGACCCGGCCGCGCTGGATCCTGCGGCCCTGACGGACCTGGTCCGCGCGCACCTCCCGGAGTACATGGTCCCCTCGGCGATCGTGCCGCTCGCCGCACTCCCCATGACCCCGAGCGGGAAGCTCGACCGCAACGCGCTCCCCGCCCCGGACCACACCGAGGCCGCGGCCGGACGGGGTCCGCGCACCCCGAACGAGGAAGTCCTGTGCCGGCTGTTCGCCGAGCTGCTCGGGGTGGCGGAGGTCGGCATCGACATCGACTTCTTCGACCACGGCGGCCACTCGCTGCTGGCCACCCGGCTGATCGGCCGCATACGCAACGAACTCGACGTCGACGTGAAGGTCACCACCGTGTTCCGCAACCCGACCGTCGCCCAACTGGCGGCCCGCATCGAGGAACCGGCCCCGTCGAACCGCCCCAAGCTGCGCCCGATGCTGCGCCCGATGAACGTGTAGGAGTGCGTCGATGATCCCGTTGTCCTTCGCCCAGCGTCGGCTGTGGTTCCTCCACCGTCTGGAAGGCCCGTCCGCGACCTACAACATCCCGTTCGTGCTGCGTGTCGACGGGCCGCTGGACACGGCGGCCCTCGCCGCGGCGGTGACGGACGTCGTCACCCGGCACGAGAGCCTGCGCACCCTCGTCGCCGAGAGCGCCGACGGCACGCCGGAGCAGCGGATCCTGCCCCCGCAGGAGGCGGTCGTCCCGTTCCGGGTGGTCGACGTGAGCGCGGACGCGGTGGACGCCGCGACGCACGACGCCGCGTGCGAGGGCTTCGACCTGGACACCGAACTCCCGCTGCGGACCACCGTGCTGCGCCTGTCCCCGCAGGAGCACGTGCTGGTGTTCGTCTTCCACCACATCGCCGCGGACGGGGCGTCGATGGCGCCGTTCCTGCGGGACCTGCTGGCGGCGTTCACGGCCCGCCGCCAAGGGGGCGCGCCGCAGTGGGAGCCGCTCGCCGTGCACTACAAGGACTACACGTTGTGGCAGCGCGAGGTGCTGGGCGACGAGGACGACCCGCAGAGCGTCGCGTCCGCTCAACTGGCCTATTGGCAAAAGGAATTGGCCGATGTGCCGCAGCCGGTGCAACTGCCGCTGGACCGGCCGCGGCCGACGGCGGCCGACCACCGGGGCGGCCACGTCGACTTCGCGCTGGACGCGGAACTGCTCGCCGGGGTCAAGAAGCTGGCCGCCGAGCGCGGCGCCACGGCGCCGATGGTCGCGCAGGCCGTCCTCGCGGTGCTCCTGCACCACATGGGCGCCGGCAACGACCTGACGATCGGCAGCCCCATCGAGGGACGCGCCGACGAACAGCTCGACGACCTGATCGGGTTCTTCGCCAACACCTGGGTGCTGCGCGTCGACCTGTCGGGCAACCCCACGTTCGGCGAGCTCCTCGCACAGGTGCGGGAGCGGGCCCTGGCCGCGTACGACAACCAGGACGTCCCCTTCGAGCGGCTCGTGGAACTGCTCGGCCCGGACCGCACCACCGCCTACCAGCCCCTGTTCCAGGTGATGCTGGCCTGGCAGTTCGAGTGGTCGCGGATCGAGATACCGGGCCTGCACGTCACACCCCTGCCCGCGGGCACCGGAACCGCGAAGTTCGACCTGTTCCTCAACATCGTCCCGGCCCCCTCCGGCGGCGCGTACGGTCGCCTGGAGTACGCGACGGAACTGTTCGACCACGCCACCGCCGAGAGCCTGGTCGACCGCTACGTACGCGTACTGCGTCAGGTGGTCGCCGACTCCGGGACGCGGCTCGGCGAGGCGGACGTGCTCACCGGCGCCGAACGGGAGCGGCTGGCACGGCTCAACGAGACGACGCGGCCGCAGCGCGCGGCGACGGTCCCGGAACTGGTCGCCGCCCAGAGCGCGCGGACCCCGGACGCGACCGCGGTGGTCTGCGGACCCACCGCCCTGTCGTACGCGGAGCTGGAGTCCCGCGCGGGCCGCCTCGCCGCGGTACTGCGCGAGCGCGGTGTCGGACCGGACGTCCTGGTCGCCGTGGCCCTGCCGCGCTCCGCCGACCTGGTGGTCGCGCTGCTCGCGGTGCTCAAGGCGGGCGGCGCCTACCTGCCGATCGACCCCGACTACCCGGCCGCGCGCGTCGACCTCCTGCTCGACACCGCCGACCCGGCGCTCGTCCTGACCGACCACGCGACGGCGGCGACGGTGGCCGCGGGCCGGCAACCGGTGCTCCACCTCGACGACCTGGCCACCGAGGGCCCCGCTCCCACAGCGCCCGACACCCGCGTCGACCCGGACAACCTGGCCTACGTGATGTTCACCTCGGGCTCCACCGGAACGCCCAAGGGCGTCGCCGTCACCCATGCCGACGTGGTCAACGGCGTACGGGACCTGCGGCGGACCGTCGGGGTCGGGGCGGGCTCCCGGATGCTCGCCGCGACCTCGGTGAACTTCGACGTCTCCGTGTTCGAGATCTGCACCGCGCTCACCTGCGGAGCGAGCGTCGAGATCGTCCGGGACGTCCTCGAACTCGCGGAACGCGACAGCTGGTCGGGCACCACCATCAGCGCCGTGCCCGCGGTGTTCTCCGCGCTCCTCGACCAACTGGCCCCCGGCGCACCCGACGGCCCCCGACTCGACGTGGAGACCGTCGTCCTCGCCGGTGAGGCGCTCTCCGCCGAACTGGTCCGCAAGGTCCGCGACGCCCTGCCCGGGGTGCGCGTCGTCAACGCGTACGGGCAGACCGAGAGTTTCTACGCCGCCACGTACACGCTCCCGGCGCAGACGGCGCAGACGGCGCACACCGGCGCGATCCCGATCGGCCGGCCGCTGGCCAACATGCGCGCCCACGTCCTGGGGCCCGAGCTGACCCCCGTACCGCCCGGCGTGATCGGCGAACTGTACGTCGGCGGTCTGCTCGCCCGCGGCTACCACCGCAGCGGCGCCCTCACCGCCGAGCGGTTCGTCGCCTGCCCCTTCGGCCCGGCCGGCGCCCGCATGTACCGCACCGGTGACCTGGCCCGGTGGGACGAGAACGGCCAACTCAGGTACGCGGGACGCGCCGACACCCAGGTGAAGGTGAACGGCATCCGCGTGGAGCCGACCGAGATCGAGACGGTCCTCGCCCGCCACCCCGCGATCGGCCAGGCCGCGGTCACGGTCCGCGAGGACCACCACGGCACCCCTCGGCTGGTCGGCTACGTGGCGCCGGCGGGCGCCCCGGAGGCGGACCTGCGGCGGTTCGTGGCCGAGCGGCTGCCGGACTACATGGTGCCCGCCCAGTTCGTCGTCCTCGACCGGCTGCCGCTGACCGTGAGCGGAAAACTGGACCGGGCCGCACTGCCCGCGCCGGTGTTCGCCGGCACCGCGTACCGGGCGCCGCGCAGCGAGGCGGAGCGGATCCTGGCCGAGGTGTACGCGGACGTGCTCGACGCACGCCAGGTGGGCATCGACGACGACTTCTTCACCAGCGGCGGCGACAGCATCCGCTCGATCCAGGTCGTCGCACGGGCCAGGACGCGCGGCGTGGCGGTCACCACGCGGGAGGTCTTCGAGCACCGCACGGTCGCCCGGCTCGCGGAACTGGCCGCCGGCCGGCAGGCCGAGGAGCAGGTACGCCTGGCCGAGCTGCCCGGCGGCGGCGTGGGCCGGGCCCC
>NZ_JAAGMG010000215.1 GCF_010548525.1 Streptomyces sp. SID14478 | reverse complement strand
AGGGCCTGTTCGGGCCGGTCGTGCCGGTACCGGACGACGCCCCGTTCGTCGACCGGGTCATCGGGCTGAGCGGCCGCGACCCCCACTGGCGGCCGTGAGCGCGCACAGCCAGGCAGCCGTGCCCGTGACGCGCGCACAGCCAGGCACCTGTGCCCGGGCGGAGCACGCCACGCGGTGACCCGTGGCGCCCCCGTCCGGCAGCACGCCACGCGGTGACCCGCGGTGGCCCCGCCCGGCGGACCGGGCGCCCGCGCATGCCCATCCGGCAGCAGCAGATCGTGGTGTCCCGGCGCGACAACTACCGTTTCACAGCGGGAGCTTCGGACTTCTTCTGCCAGAAGCGTTGACGAAACATCGCCCTGCTTCTAGCTTCAACGCGTCGTACTTCGTACGTCATATATGAGACGCGATACATCAGACGCGGTACATCAGAAGCGAGACAGACGCGAGGCGTGCATGACCTCAGTGCCCATCCCGATCCCCTCCCGGACCCAGTACGTGCAGGAAGAGATCAAGCACCGCATCCTGACCGGGCAGTTGAGACCGGGGCACGCCCTGGTGGAGAGTGACCTCGCCGCGCAGTTCGGGGTCTCCAAGACACCGGTGCGCGAGGCGCTCAAGACCCTGGCCGGGACCGGGCTCGTCGTGATGAACCAGTACAAGGGCGTCACGGTGCGCACGGTCGACGCGCACATGGCCCGCGAGGTCTACGACGTGCGCCTGCTGCTCGAACCGGAGGCACTGCGCCGCACCGTGCACCGCCGCGCCTCTCTCGACGCCGCCCGCGAGGCCCTCGAAAGTGCGGCCACCGCGACCGACACGGCCCAGCGCTCCCTCGCCAACCGGGAGTTCCACCGCGCCCTCTACCTCCCCTGCGGCAACCCGCTGCTCGGCAAGATGCTCGACGAGGTCCGCGACCAGGCCGCGCTCGTCTCCGCCGTGGCGTGGGCGCTCGACCCGTCCTGGGAGCGGGAGGCCGCCGAGCACCGGGAGATCCTGGAGCTCGCTCTCGCCGGTGACGCCCAGGGCGCCTCGCGCGCGCTGCGTGACCACATCGCGTCGTTCGTACGACGGGCCTTCCCCGAGGCCCGGGAAGAAGAGGGTGAGCACCAGTCATGACAGCGCCGACGACCACCACGTACGACTTCGAGGCCCAGCGGGCCGCACTGGCCGACGTCGTCGCGATCCCGGTGACCCCGTTCGCCGCGGACGGATCCCTCGACGAGGCCACGTACAAGACCCTGCTGCGGCGCCTGCTCGACGCGGGGGTGCGCACCCTCACCCCGAACGGGAACACCGGTGAGTTCTACGCCCTGACGCCGCAGGAACGGCTGCGGGTCACCGAGCTGACCCTCGCCGAGGCGGGGGAGCGGGCCGCGATCCTGGTCGGCGTCGGGCACGACGTGCCGACCGCGATCGACACCGCGCGCCGCGCCCGCGACCTCGGCGCCCACATGGTGATGGTGCACCAGCCCGTGCACCCGTACGTCTCCGAGGGCGGCTGGGTCGACTACCACCGCGCCATCGCCGACGCCGTGCCCGAGCTCGGTGTCGTCCCCTACCTCAGGAACGCCGCGCTGCCCGGCGCCCGGCTCGCCGACCTCGGCGCCGCCTGCCCGAACGTGATCGGCGTGAAGTACGCCGTGCCGGACGCCGCACGGTTCGCGGCCTTCGCCCGGGACGCGGGCCTCGACCGCTTCGTGTGGGTGGCCGGGCTCGCCGAGCCGTACGCGCCGTCCTACTTCTCGGCCGGCGCCACCGGCTTCACCTCCGGACTCGTGAACGTCGCCCCCGGCGTCTCGCTCTCCATGATCGAAGCGCTTCGATCGGGCGACTACCCGGCCGCGATGAAGGTCTGGGAGCAGATCCGCCGCTTCGAGGAGCTGCGCGGCGCCGACGCCTCCGCCAACAACGTCACCGTCGTCAAGGAGGCCCTCGCCTCGCTCGGCCTGTGCCGCCGCGACGTCCGCCCGCCGAGCCAGGAACTGCCCGAGGCGGAGCGCGCCGAGGTCGCCGACATCGCGGCGGGGTGGTCCATATGAGCCCCGCCCGCACCAGGCTGACCCCCGAGGAGCTGCGCTCCCACCAGTGGTACGGCACCGAGGGAGCCCTGCGCACCTGGTCGCACAACGCCCGGATGCGGCAGCTCGGTTACGAGGACGAGGAGTACCGGGGCCGCCCGGTCGTCGCCGTCCTCAACACCTGGTCCGACATCAACCCCTGCCACGTCCACCTGCGCGAGCGCGCCGAGGCGGTCAAGCGGGGCGTGTGGCAGGCCGGCGGCTTCCCCCTCGAGTTCCCCGTCTCCACGCTCTCGGAGACGTACCAGAAGCCGACCCCGATGCTGTACCGCAACCTGCTCGCCATGGAGACCGAGGAGCTCCTGCGCTCCTACCCCGTCGACGCGGCCGTGCTGCTCGGCGGCTGCGACAAGTCGACCCCGGCGCTGCTCATGGGTGCCACCTCGGCCGACGTGCCCGCCCTCTTCGTGCCCGCCGGGCCGATGCTGCCCGGACACTGGCGCGGCGAGACCCTCGGCTCCGGCACCGACATGTGGAAGTACTGGGACGAGCACCGCGCGGGCAATCTGACGGACTGCGAACTGCGCGAGCTGCAGGGCGGGTTGGCGCGCTCGCCGGGTCACTGCATGACCATGGGCACCGCCTCCACGATGACCGCCGCGGCCGAGGCGCTCGGTATGACGCTGCCCGGCGCCTCCTCGATCCCCGCGGTCGACTCGGCGCACGAGCGGATGGCCGCCGCCTCCGGACGGCGCGCCGTCGAGCTGGCCTGGACCGCGCTCAGGCCGTCCGAGATCCTCACCGAGGACGCCTTCGAGGACGCCGTCACCACGGTGCTCGGGCTCGGCGGCTCCACCAACGCCGTGATCCACCTGATCGCGATGGCGGGCCGCACGGGAGTGCGTCTCACCCTCGACGACTTCGACCGTCTCGCGCGCACCGTGCCGGTGCTCGCGAACGTGCGGCCCGGCGGACGGACGTACCTCATGGAGGACTTCCACTTCGCCGGCGGCCTGCCCGCCTTCCTCTCCCGGATCACCGACCTGCTGCACCTCGAACGGCCCACGGTGAACGGCACGTTGGGGGAGCAGCTCGCCGGCGCGGTCGTGCATGACGACGACGTGATCCGCACCCGCGACAACCCGGTCGCGCCCGAGGGCGGAGTCGCCGTGCTGCGCGGCAACCTCTGCCCCGACGGCGCCGTCATCAAGCACATCGCCGCCGAGCCGCACCTGCTCAAGCACACCGGCCCCGCCGTGGTCTTCGACGACTACAGGACCATGCAACGCACCATCAACGACCCGGAGTCGGGCATCACCGCGGACAGCGTGCTGGTGCTGCGGGGCTCCGGACCCAAGGGCGGGCCCGGCATGCCCGAATACGGGATGCTGCCGATCCCGGAACATCTGCTGAAGCAGGGGGTACGGGACATGGTGCGGATCTCCGACGCCCGGATGAGCGGCACGAGTTACGGGGCGTGCGTGCTGCACGTGGCCCCCGAGTCGCATGTCGGCGGACCCCTCGCGCTGGTCCGCACCGGCGACGGCGTCACCCTCGACGTCGACGCCCGGTCCCTCCAACTCGACGTCACCGACGAGGAGTTGGAGCGGCGCCGGGCGCAGTGGACCGCGCCGCCCGAACGCTACGAACGCGGCTACGGGGCGCTCTACAACGAGCAGATCACGCAGGCCGACACCGGCTGCGACTTCTCCTTCCTGGCCAGGCCGGGCAAGGTCCCCGATCCCTACGCGGGCTGAGCCGCCTGGCGACCGGGGCGGTCACACACGGCCGCCCCGCCCTGCCTCTTTCCGTGTCCTTGCGTACCTCTCCCGCCCTTCCCCTGCCCTCTCCTTGGCCTTTTGGCCGATATTTCGAACAGCGTCCGCGAAGCGCTTCGAAGATCGGAGTCAGTCATGGCCCAAGCCGCAGCCGTGGCGAAAGCCCCGCCGACCGTCCCGCCCGCCGGGCGCCGGAAGTCGGCCACCCCGCGCAGGCTCCCGTACCTGCTGATCGCGCCCGCCGCGCTGCTGATGCTGGGCTTCATCGCGTACCCCGTCATCAGCGTCTTCTACTACAGCCTGCAGAACTACAACCCCACCAAGCCGTGGCGCAACGGCTTCGCCGGCCTCGACAACTTCGTCACCGCGTTCACGAACGACCCGGACTTCTGGAGCACGTTGGGCTTCAGCGCCCAGTGGGTCGTCGTGCAGGTGGTGCTCCAACTGCTGCTCGGCCTCGGGCTCGCCCTCGTCGTCAACCAGACGTTCGTGGGCCGCGCGGTGGCCCGCGCCCTCGTCTTCTCGCCGTGGGCCGTCTCGGGCGTGCTCACCTCCGCCGTGTGGATGCTGCTCTACAACTCCCAGACGGGCATCACCCGTTACCTCGCCGACATGGGCGTGGGCTCGTACGGCACCTCGTGGCTGTCGGACACCGCGACCGTCTTCCCGGCCGTCGTCACCGCCGAACTCTGGCGCGGCGTCCCCTTCTTCGCGATCCTCATCCTCGCCGACCTGCAGTCCGTCCCGAAGGACCTGTACGAAGCCGCGGAGGTCGACGGCGCCGGCCGCCTGCGGCAGTTCCTCCACATCACGCTGCCGCACCTGAAGGACGCGATCATCCTGTCCACGCTGCTGCGCGCGGTGTGGGAGTTCAACAACGTCGACCTCCTCTACACCCTCACCGGAGGCGGCCCCGCGGGCGAGACGACCACCCTGCCGCTGCGCATCGCCTCCATCGCCGTCGACTCGCACGACTTCGGCTACGCCTCCGCGCTGACCTCCATCGCCTTCGTGATCCTCCTGTTCTGCTCGATGCTCTATCTGCGCCTGAGCAAGTTCGGGGGCGAGGACAAGTGACCGTCAAGGAAGTCCAGTTGACCGCCGCCAGCACGCCCGTGGCCGTCCCCGGCCGCCACCGCCGCGACCTGCCCCCGCCCACGAGGGGCCGCGCCTGGGACGAGGTGCCGCGCTGGCAGATCTACGTCCCGCTCGGCGTCTACCTCCTGTTCACGCTCATCCCGTTCTACTGGATGCTCCTGTTCGCGTTCCGGCCCGGCGGTTCCACGTCGCTGGTGCCGTGGCCGCTCACCTTCGAACACTTCGACAAGGTGTGGAACGAGCGGGCCTTCGCGACCTTCTTCCAGAACAGCCTGCTCGTCGGCGTCGCCTCGATGCTCATGACGACCGTCGTCGCGCTGGCCGGCGGCTACGCGCTCGCGCGCTTCGACTTCAGGATCAAGCAGGGCTTCCTGCTCGCCCTGCTGTGCTCGCAGTTCATCCCGGGCGCCCTGATGCTCGTCCCGCTGTTCCAGATCTTCGCCAACCTGAAGATGATCAACTCGCTGGGCAGCGTCATCATCGCCGAGACCGTCTTCCAGCTCCCGCTCACGATGATCCTCATCAGCGGGTTCATCAAGAACGTGCCGATGTCCCTGGAAGAGGCCGCCTGGGTCGACGGCTGCGGCCGCTTCCGCGCCTTCTGCGCCGTGGTGCTCCCGCTGCTGCGGCCCGGCCTCATCGCCGTCGGCTCCTTCGCCTTCGTGCACAGCTGGAACCACTTCCTGTTCGCCCTGATGTTCCTGTCCGACCAGGACAAGCAGACGATTCCCGTCGGGCTCGCGACCCTCATGGGCGCCGACTCCGTCGACCTGGGCGCGCTCGCCGCCGGTGGTGTCGTCGCGGCCGTGCCCGTCGTCATCGTCTTCGCCTTCATCCAGAAGTGGCTCGTCACGGGCTTCAGCGCCGGGGCGGTGAAGGGATGAGCGCGCCGTCCGGCACGGAGCCGGTCCCCGTCGTGCTCGCCGGGGCGCGCGGCCACGGCCGCTGGCACCTGGCCAACCTGCGGCGCCTGGCCGACGCGGGCCGCGTCACGCTCGCCGGCGTGTGCGAGCTCGCGCCGCTGGAGGAGAGGGAACTGGCGGCCTTCGGCTCGGCGGCGCACCCCGTCGCGCAGTCCGCCGACTTCGGGGCGCTGCTCGACACCACCGGGGCCCGCGTCGCGATCGTCTGCACCCCCATCCCCACCCACGCCGACCTGGCCCTCGCCGCCGCCGAACGGGGGGTGCACCTGCTCCTGGAGAAGCCCCCCGCGCCGTCATATACGGAATACGAGCGGCTGGTCCGGGGAGTCGCCGAGGCGGGGATCGCGTGCCAGGTCGGATTCCAGTCGCTGGGCTCGCACGCGCTGTCTCATATACGAGATCTCGTACGCGACGGCGTCATCGGTGAGCCGCTCGGTGTCGGCGCCGCCGGAGCCTGGGCGCGCGACGAGGCCTACTACCGGCGCGCCCCGTGGGCCGGCCACCGCCGCCTCCACGACGGCACCGCAACCGGCCGGGCGGTCGACGTCGTCGACGGGGTCCTCACCAACCCCCTCGCCCACGCCGTCGCCACCGCCCTCGCCCTCGACGGGGCGAGAGGCGCCGACGACCTCGCCGACATCCGCACCGAACTCTTCCGTGCCAACGCCATCGAGGCCGACGACACCTCGTTCGTCGGGATCACCACGCGCCGCGGCTCGCGCGTCACCGTCGCCGCGACTCTGTGCGCCGAGCGCCCCGATGAGCCGTACGTCGTCGTGCACGGCAGCGGCGGCCGGATCACCTTCTGGTACAAGCAGGACCGAGTCCTCGTGCAGCGCGCGGGGCACGGCCCGGAGGAGAGCGTGCACGGGCGCACCGACCTCCTGGAGAACCTCCTCGACCACCTGGCCACCGGCGCGGAACTCCTCGTCCCACCCGCCGCGACCGGCTCCTTCATGCGGGTCGTCGAAGCGATTCGACGCGCCCCCGACCCGGTCGCGTTGCCCGCCGAGGCGTGGCGCACCGCCCCGGGTTCCGGCGACGGCGCCGTCCGCCGTGTCGTGCACGGCATCGACGGGCTCGTCGCCGCCAGCGCCGACACCCTCACCGGCTATGCCGCGCTCGGCGCGCCCTGGGCCCGGCCAGGACTGGAGGCAGCATCGTGAACCGCCTCGCCACCGCACCCCTCACCCTGCGCTGCGGGGGCCGCCCGGTCGCCCGCTACGAGATCCGCACCGAGGTCGCCGACCACCCGGCCCCGCGTCCGTATCTGCACCCGGTCGCCACGCTCTGCGGCGTGAGCGTCACCGAGTCCGCCCCCGCCGACCATCCGCACCACCTCGGCGTCGGCGTCGCGGTGCCGGACGTCGCGGGGCACAACTTCTGGGGCGGACGGACCTACGTACGCGGCCGGGGCCCGACCGTGCTCGACAACCACGGCGAGCAGTCGCACCGCGAGTTCACGCGGTGCGACCCGGCCGGGTTCGTCGAGGACCTGGAGTGGACCGCCGGGGCGAGGCTGCTGCTGCGCGAGCGGCGCACCGTCGCGGTGACCCAACTCGGCGACAGCGCATGGGCGTTGGATCTCACCTTCGCCCTCATCAATCCGGGACACGACGCCGTCACCCTCGGCAGCCCGGCCACCAACGGCCGCCCGGGCGCGGCCTACGGAGGCTTCTTCTGGCGGGCGCCCAAGGAGAGCGAGCCGCCCGCCGTGTTCACCGCGGACGCGGAGGGCGAGGACGCCGTGCACGGCCGCACCGCCGAGTGGCTTGCTCTCGCGGGCGACGGCTGGACCCTCGTCTTCGCCGGCGCCACCGCCGAGACCCGCCGCGACCCCTGGTTCGTCCGCACGACGCAGTACCCGGGCGTCGGCTCCAGCCTCGCCGCGGCCGCCCGGCTGCGGATCGGGGCGGGCGAGGCCGCGGCGAGG
>NZ_JAAGMG010000176.1 GCF_010548525.1 Streptomyces sp. SID14478 | reverse complement strand
GGGGCCGCCGCAGGCCGCCCGGCGGCTGCCCGTGCTCGTACTCGCCGACGGCGACATGTGGTTCGGCCGCGTCGCGCTGCAGCACACCCTCGACGCCCTCATAGCGGAGGGGACGCTGCCGCCCCTCGCCGTCCTCGCCCCCGACGCCGTCGACCGCGCCACCCGCGCCCGTGAACTCGGCGCCCACGACGCCTTCGTGGAGTTCCTCGCCGACGAACTGCTGCCCTGGGCCACCGCCCGCTGGCCGCTGGCCGACGACCCGGCGCGCACGATCGTCGCGGGCCAGGGTCTCGGCGCGATGGCCGCGCTGCACGCCGGGTATCTCAGACCGGACACATTCGGCACCGTCGTCGCCCAGTCGCCGTCCCTGTGGTGGCGTCCCGGACTGCCGCCCGGCGCCCCGCGTGAACAGGTCTTCGGCGTGCCCTGGCTCGTCGACCGGTTCGCGAACGCCGCGCCGCGGCCCCTCACCGTGCACCTCGACGTCGGCCTGCACGAGGGCGCCGGGGTCGAGCACTGCCGCGCCCTCTACGACACGCTGCACTCGGCCCGCTACCGGGTCACCCGGGGCGAGTTCAACGGGGGCCACGACTACGCCTGTTGGCGCGTCGCCCTCGTCGACGCCCTCGTCCGCCTGCTGAACCCTGACGCCTGACACCCGGGCACACGACACGCGAGGGGCGCCCCTCGCATGGGGGTGGCGTGCTGACGCGTCACGATCTACCCTGCGTCCACCCGGAGTTGAGTACGTGGGGGTGGCCTCGAAAGAGCTGTCGCTGCGGCTCGCGCACGTGCGGCCGACGTCCCCCGCGTAGCGTGGCGCGGGTGACCGAGACCGACCGTGAACGCCTGCGCCGTACGTTCACCCAGGACGCCGAGAACTACGACCGGGCCCGGCCCGGCTACCCGCCGCGGATCTACGACGACCTCGCGGAACTCGCCGGGACCGGGCCCGGGTGCCGGGTGCTCGAACTGGGCTGCGGCACCGGCAAGGCGACCGTGCCGCTGGCGGAGCGCGGCTGCCGGATCGTCGCCGTCGAGCTCGGCGCGGAACTCGCGGCCCTCGCCCGCCGCCGACTGGCCGGCCACCCCGACGTGGAGGTCGAGGTGGCCGCGTTCGAGGAGTGGCCGCTGCCGCCCGAACCCTTCGACGTGGTCCTCGCGGCGACCTCCTTCCACTGGATCGACCCCGCCGTGCGGGTGGCCAAGGCAGCCGACGCGCTGCGCCCGGGAGGGACGCTCGCGACCGTGTCGACCCACCATGTGGCGGGCGGCACCGAGGAGTTCTTCGTCGACGTACAGGCCTGCTACGAACGCTTCGACCCGTCGACGCCGCCCGGACTGCGGCTGGCACCGGCCGCCGACGTTCCCCACGACAGCCAGGAGAGCCCGGGCCGCACCGTCGTACAGGGCAACGCGGCGCTGCCCGGCGCGGACCGCTTCGCGCCCCCGGGCTTCCGCCGCCACGAACGGGACATCACGTTCACCACGCGGCAGTACCTCGACCTTCTGTGCACCTTCTCGGGCACCCGTGCCCTCGACGCGCCGGCCCGCGCCGGCCTGCTGGAGTGCGTGGGCGCCCTCATCGACGGCCGTTACGCGGGGAAGGTCACCAAGAGGTACCTCACCGAGCTGCGCCTTGTGCGCAAGATGGACCCATGAGCGAGCACACCGACAAGCCGACCGTGACCGTCCTCGGCACCGGGATCATGGGCGCCGCGATGGCCCGGAACATCGCGCGGGCCGGGCATCCCGTCCGCGCCTGGAACCGCAACCGCGGCAAGGCCGAGCCCCTGGCCGCCGACGGAGTACGCGTCGCCGACACCCCGGCCGAGGCCGTGGCGGACGCCGACGTCGTCCTGACGATGCTGTACGACGGGCCCGCCGCCCTGGACGTCATGCGGCAGGCCGCGGGCGGGCTGCGACCGGGAACGGCCTGGGTGCAGTCGACCACGGCGGGCCTCGACGGCCTCGACGACCTGGCCGCCTTCGCCGCCGCCCACGACCTGGTCCTGTTCGACGCACCGGTGCTCGGCACCCGCGAGCCCGCCGAGGCCGGACAGCTCCTGGTCCTCGCGGCGGGCCCGAGCGCGCACCGCGGCGCCGTGACGTCCGTCCTCGACGCGGTCGGCGCACGCACGGTGTGGACCGGAGAGGACGGCGCGGCCGGCTCGGCGACCCGGCTGAAGCTGGTGGCCAACAGCTGGGTGCTCGCCGCCACGAACGCGGCCGGCGAGGTGCTCGCCCTGTCCAAGGCGCTCGACGTCGACCCGCAGGACTTCTTCGCCGCCATCGCGGGCGGCGGACTCGATCTGCCCTATCTGCGGCTGAAGGCGGGCCTGGTCCTGGAGGACCGGCTCACCCCCGCCCAGTTCGCGGTGGACACGGCCGCGAAGGACGCCCGTCTCATCGTGGAGGCGGGCCGCGCGCACGGCGTCCGCCTGGACGTCGCGGAGGCGAGCGCGGCCCGCCTGGCCCGGGCCGCCGAACAGGGGCACGGCGCCGAGGACATGGCGGCCGCGTACTTCGCGTCGTTCGACGAGAAGGCGCCGCCCGCATAGCGTCCCGAGAGGAAGCCATACATAGGATCTCTGCTGCCGAGACTCTTACCATCAGTCCGTTCCTGCGCCATGATTCCTCGGAGATCAGTAAAGAGATCCGAGCAATGTGTCTGCAGGAGGGGAACAATGACGTCTCGTCGCCAGATCCTCGGCGCCCTGGGAGCCGCCCCCGTGATCGCCGCTCTCGGGAGCACCGGAGCGTACGCCGCTCCGGCCCGCGTCCGTTCCGCCTCGATCGTGGCGATCGGCGCGGACGACACCCCGGAGCAGATCGTCGCCAAGGCCGCGGACGTCGTCCCGAGGAAGGGACAACTGGCGTGGCAGCGGCGGGAGATCACGGCGTTCACACACTTCGGGATGAACACCTTCACCGACCGGGAGTGGGGCTCGGGCGCCGAGGACGAGGCGACGTTCGCCCCCTCCGCGGTCGATGCCGACCAGTGGATCCGCACGTACAAGGCGATGGGCGCCGAGCTGGCGATGATCACCGCCAAGCACCACGACGGGTTCACGCTCTTCCCCAGCCGCTACACGCCGCACTCGATCCTCAAGAGCCCCGGGCAGCCGAACGTCGTCCGCAAGTACGTCGACGCGGCGCGCGCCCACAAGCTGCGGGTGGGCATCTACCTCTCGCCCTCGGACGGCTCCGAGCTCCCGCACGCCTGGCACGCCACGTGGATCGAGTCGCTGCGCAAGAAGCAGGCCGAGGGCGGGACGCTGACCTCGGTGGAGCTGACCGCGCTCCAGGACGGTGACCGCCCGCCCGGCGGCCTCGGCCGGTTCGGCAACGGCAGCGCGGTCAAGGAACACACCATCCCCACGCTCGTGGACGGCGACGACCGGGCCGACGCCGTGCGCGCGGGGCGGCTGCCGACGTTCACCGTGCAGGTCAACGACTACGACGCCTACTACCTGAACCTGGTCTACGAACTGTTCACCGAGTACGGGCCGTTGGACGAGTTCTGGCTGGACGGCGCCAACCCGTGGACCGACGCCGGGGTCACCCAGGAGTACCGCTTCGACGAGTGGTTCCGGGTGATCAACGCGCTGTCGCCGGACACCGTGGTCTTCGGCGGTCCGGCCGGCGTCCGCTGGGTCGGCAACGAGAGCGGGGTCGGCCGCGAGACCGAGTGGAGCGTGGTGCCGACGACCGCCGACCCGCGGACGTACCACGGCGAATGGCTGCTGCCGCACGGCCCGACCGCCGACGACATCGGTTCCCGCGCCCGGCTCACCGAGCCCGGCGTGACCCACCTGTCCTGGTTCCCCGCGGAGGCCGACGTCTCCAACCGGCCCGGCTGGTTCCACCACCCCGAGCAGAAGTCGAAGACGGCGGCCCAGCTCTTCGACCTCTACGAGAAGAGCGTCGGACGCAACGCGACGCTGCTGCTCAACGTGCCGCCGTCGAAGGCCGGGACGATCGACGCCGCGGACGTCGCCGAACTCACCGCGTTCGGGAGGCGGGTGCGCGGGGTCTACGGCCGGCCGGTGGCGAGGAACGCCGACGGGACGACCACCTTCGACCGGGTCGCGGTGCGCGAGGACATCGCACACGGGCAGCGGGTGGAGCGCTTCGCCGTGGAGGCCGAGATCGGCGGGGCCTGGCAGCGGATCGCCACCGGCACCACCATCGGCCACCAGCGCATCCTGCCGCTCGCCGCCCCCGTCACCGCGCGCCGCGTCCGCGTCAAGGTCCTGGCCTCCCGCGCCACGCCCCGCCTGGGCAGGACCACGCTCCACCGGGCGGCGGACTGAGCCGTACCCACGGCGCGTGGCGAACGTCCCGCCTGCCCCGCGCCCTTCGGGCGTACGCCGGGACGTTCGCCATACGTCCTAGCCGAGGCGCGGGATCTCGATCGCCGGGCACTTGTCCATGACCATGTCGAGCCCCGCGCTGCGCGTGCGCTCGTACGCGTCCTCGTCGATCACCCCGAGCTGGAACCAGACCGCCTGCGCGCCGATCGCCGCCGCCTCGTCGGCTACGGCACCCGCGAGGTCGCTGTTGATGAAGACGTCGACCACGTCGACCGGGAAGGGGATCGCGTCCAGGGACGCGTAGCCCTGCTCGCCGTGGACGGTCTCGGCCTTGGGGTGGACGGGCACGACGCGCTTGCCGTAACGCTGCAGCACCTCCGCGACGCCGTACGCGGCCCGGCTCCGGTTCGACGACAGGCCGACGACCGCCCAGGTGTCGCCGAGCCCGGTGAGGATCTTGCGGACGGTCTCCGGGGACCCATACATGTGCGACTCCCGATCGTTGGCGGTTGGTGACGGAGTGAACGAGCGGGGGCGCGCGGCGATTCCCGGCTCAGCCGACGTGCACCCGCGGCCTGCGCTCCGGATCCGGCTCCGCGCGCCGCAGCACCTCGCGGGTCACCGGGGCCACCTCGCCGTCGCCGAAGACGAGGAAGCGCAGCAGATGGCTCACCGGGTGGCCCTCGGTCCAGTTGAAGTACGCGTGCGGGACCTGGCCCGTGCGGTCGCGCAGGTTCATCATGACCGCGGCCACCGTGTTGGGCACGCCCGGGCCGTGCACGCGCAGCCGGCGCACCCCGTGCTTCTCGTCGCCGTGCACCGTCAGGTCCTCGGTGAAGTCGGAGGAGTCCTGGATGAAGACCTCCAGGAAGAGCACAGGGCCGCCCCCGGGGATGTGCGTCGCCTCGCGCTGGCAGTACTCCTTGTCGCGGTACTCGGCCGTGCTGTGCTCCTGCGGTTCGTTGGCGATGATCCGCAGCGGTCCGTGGGACGCCGCCTCGTCGACGATCCGCTCGGCCTCCTCGTCGAACGTGACCGCGCCCGCGCGCAGTTCGAAGGCGCGGTGCACCCGGGAGGCGAAGGACGAGACCAGGATCGCCACGATGAAGATCAGCGCGATCTTGATGCCGTCGGGGCGTTCCACGACGTTCGTGACGAGCGTGTAGGCGAAGACGGCGGTGATCGCGCCGAAGCCGATCGCCGCCTTGAGGTGCCCGCGCCGGTGCACCGCCACCGTGGACGCGAACGACGCCGACAGCATCAGCACCAGGACACCGGTCGCGTACGCGCCGGACTGGTCGTCGACGTTCGCGTTGAACCAGAGCGTGATGGCGACCGCCGCCGCCATGAAGGTGAGGACGAGGGGCCGCACGGCCCGGGTCCACTCGGGGGCCATGCCGTAGCGCGGCAGGTAGCGGGGGACCAGGTTGAGCAGGCCGGCCATGGCGGAGGCGCCCGCGAACCACAGGATGCAGATCGTCGAGACGTCGTACACCGTGCCGAAGGCCTCGCCGAGGTAGGTGTGCGCCAGATAGGCCAGCGCGCGGCCGTTCGCCTGGCCGCCCGCCTCGAACTCGTCCTGCGGGATCAGGATCGTCGTCGCCAGGCTCGACAGGAGCAGGAAGCAGCTCATGATGAGCGCGGCCGTGGTGAGCAGCTTGCGGGTGTCACGGATGCGGCCCGTCGGCTTCGCGTACGTGTCCGAGGAGTCGCCCTGCACCTGCGGCATGACCGCGACACCGGTCTCGAAGCCCGACATGCCGAGCGCCAGCTTCGGGAAGACCAGCAGCGCGACGCCGACCATCACGAACGGCGAGGAGTGCTCGGCCGTCATCGCGTCCCACCAGTTGCCGATCTTGACCGGCTCGGTGACGACGTGGGCGGCGGCCGTGAGCAGCACGACGACGTTCAGTACGAGGTACGCGCCGACCAGCACGACCGCGACCCGGATCGCCTCCTGGAAGCCCTTGAGGAAGACCGCGCCGAGCGCCGCGAGCAGGGCCAGCGTGATCCAGGTGTTCGCGCCCTGCAGCGCATCGGGCGCGAACGGGTTCTCCACGACGTGGGCCGCCGCGTCCGCCGCCGAAAGGGTCATGGTGATCATGAAGTCGGTGGCGGCGAAGCCCAGCAGGACCAGGACGAACAGCTTCCCCGCCCACCAGGGCAGCAGCCGCTCCAGCATCGCGATCGAGCCCTCGCCGTGCGGGGACTCCTTGGCGACCCGGCGGTACACCGGCAGCGCACCCAACAGGGTGAGCGCGATCAGCACGAGCGTGGCCAGCGGCGACAGCAGACCCGCGGCGAGGGCCGCGATGCCGGGCTGGTAGCCGAGCGTGGAGAAGTAGTCCACACCGGTCAGGCACATCACACGCCACCACTTGTGGCCCTTGTGCTCCTCCGGGACGTGCGCGTGCGGCCCCTGGTGGCGGGCCGTCCGGTCGGTCAGGCCCTCCAGGAGCCAGGAACGCAACCGGTGCGTACGTGCAGGCGAGGCTGCCGGGCTCTCGGCCTGGTCGGCGGTCATGTGCGGATGCTTCCTGTCGGACGGCTCGGACGGCGGTCGGGGACGACGGGTATCGGTGACGACGTGCGAGTATCCACCACATCCTCACCCGCGCCTCGGGCGGGGGCGAGCCCAGCGCCACCTGCGCATACGCTGGTGCGATGCAGGACGAGTACCGCACCGTGGCCCGCGAGGGCGTGCACGAGACAGAGATCAACCGCTCCCGGTTCCTGTGCGCGCTCGCGCCCGCCGCGACGGAGGAGGAGGCCCAGGCCTTCGTCGCCCGCGTCCGTAAGGAACACCCGACCGCCGGTCACCACTGCTACGCGTACGTCATCGGCGCCGACGCCTCCGTGCAGAAGGCGAGCGACGACGGCGAGCCGGGCGGCACCGCGGGGGTGCCGATGCTGCAGATGCTCACGCGCCGGGACATGCGCTACGTCGTGGCGGTCGTGACCCGTTACTTCGGCGGGGTGAAGCTGGGCGCAGGCGGGCTGATCCGCGCCTACGGCGGCGCCGTGGGGGAGGCGCTCGACATGCTGGGCACGGTGACCCGGCGCCGCTTCCGTCTCGCCACGGTGACCGTGGACCACGCCCGCGCGGGGAAGATGGAGAACGACCTGCGGGCCACGGGGCGCGACGTCCGGGAGGTCCGCTACGGCGAGGCCGTCACCCTCGAGATCGGGCTTCCGGAGGCGGACGTCGAACGGTTCCGCGGCTGGCTGGCCGACGTCAGCGCGGGGACGGCCGGATTCGAGCTCGGCGGCGAGGCGTACGGCTGAGGCGGGCGTCTCGCAGGGCGGGACCCCCTCGACGGATTGGCAGGCCGGCTGCTTGAATCGGGGTATGGACGCAGGACGGCACGACCTCACGCGACGACGTCACGTCGATCTCGCCCGGGTCAGCAGCGCCTCCTGTCGCACCTCCCGCTGAGCCCCTTTCCGGGCTCCCCGCGTCGGAACTCCTCCCGCCCGTACGGCGGTTGAGGCCCCATCAGGTCCCGGCCGCGCATCCGGGCCCTGGTTCCGCGCGCCCTCGTGCTCCGCGCGGCCGTCGCGCCCGCGCGCCGGCCTGCCCTCCTTCCGCACGCCCTCCCCGCAAAGGACTCCCGTGGCCTTCCTCCTCGCCGTCACCGGCAGCGCCTCCGCCCCCGGCACCTCCCGCACGGCCCGCCTCGTCCACGACCTCGGACGGCAACTCGCCGCCCACGGACACGACGTCCACCACCTCGACGTCCGCGACCTGCCCGCCGAGGCCCTCCTGTCGGCCGACGCCCGTGACCCCGACGTCGCCCGCGCGGTGGACCTCGTGGCGCGCGCCGACGCCCTGATCGTCGCGAGCCCCGTCTACAAGGCCGCGTACTCCGGCGTCCTGAAGACCTTCCTCGACCTGCTGCCGCAGTACGCCCTGCACGGCAAGCCGGTGCTGCCGCTGGCCACCGGCGGTTCGCCCGCGCACGTCCTGGCCGTGGACTACGCGCTGCGCCCCGTCCTGACCTCGCTCGGCGCCGACGTCGCCCAGGGCTGGTTCGTCCTCGACCGGCACATCGTCGTCGACACCGACGGCGCCGTCACGCTCACCCCCGAGACGCGGGAGGCGCTGGCCCCGGTCGTCGACCGGTTCCGGGACGCGCTGGGGGCCGGGGCCCGGCTCGCCGCGGCCTGAACCCACCGCCCTCTCCCCAGCTCCCCGCGAGGACCCGTCATGCCCCTGTCCTTCCACTGGTTCCTGCCCACCAACGGCGACAGCCGCCACATCGTCGGCGGCGGCCACGGCGTGCCCACCGGCGCGGCCGGCGGCGACCGCCCCGCCTCCCTCGCCTACCTCAGCCAAGTAGCCCGCACCGCCGAGCAGTTGGGCTTCGAGGGCGCGCTGACCCCGACCGGCGCCTGGTGCGAGGACGCCTGGCTCACCACCGCCATGCTGGTCGAGCAGACCGAGCGGCTGAAATTCCTCGTCGCGTTCCGGCCCGGCCTGGTCGCCCCCGCGCTCGCCGCGCAGATGGCCGCCACCTACCAACGGCACTCCGGCGGACGGCTGTTGCTGAACGTCGTCACCGGTGGCGAGGACCAGGAGCAGCGGGCGTACGGCGACTTCCTCGACAAGGACGACCGCTACGCCCGCACCGACGAGTTCCTGCACATCACCCGGTCGCTGTGGCGCGGTGAGACCCTCGACTTCCACGGGGTGCACGAACGCGTGGAACAGGCCCGGCTCACCCGGCTGCCGGACGTGGTGCCGCCCGTCTACTTCGGCGGCTCGTCGAAGGCCGCGGGCCCGGTCGCCGCGCGGCACAGCGACGTCTATCTGACCTGGGGCGAGCCGCCGGCGCAGGTCGCCGAGAAGATCGGCTGGATCCGCACGCTGGCGAAGGCGGAGGGGCGGGACGTCCGGTTCGGCATACGGCTGCACGTCATCGCCCGCGACACCGCCGAGGAAGCATGGGCGCAGGCGGACCGGCTGCTGTCCGGCATCGATCCGGCGGCCGTCGCCAAGGTCCAGGCGGGGCTTGCCCGTTCGGGGTCGGAAGGACAGCGCCGGATGCTCGCCCTGCACGGCGGCAGCGCCGACGGGCTGGAGATATACCCGAACCTGTGGGCCGGGATCGGGCTCCTGCGCGGCGGCGCGGGCACCGCGCTCGTCGGCTCGCACACCGAGGTCGCCGACCGGATCGCCGAGTACCACGCCCTGGGCATCGACGAGTTCGTGCTCTCCGGGTATCCGCACGTCGAGGAGGCGTACTGGTTCGGCGAGGGCGTGCTGCCGGTGCTCGCCGCACGAGGGGTGTGGCGGCGCCCCTCCTGACGTACCCGCTCCGCTTTCACGCGTTCAACTCCTTGTGAACGCGCACTCGTTCACGCCCTCTTTGGTTTCATCTCTTGACGCCCCTGGTTCAGACCTTTAGGTTCCCGATCGCCCCACAGCTTCATGAATGCATCCCGTGTTCATCCATGTGAATGAAGGGCTGTGACCCCCCATGATCGGAACCGGCACCAGACTCAGAACCGGCACGCTCGTCACCGCACTGCTCGCGGGCTCCGTCGGCCTCTTCGCCGCGACACCCGCCTCCGCCGCCACCGGTACGATCACGGGGCTCGCGGGCAAGTGCCTCGACGTGGCCGCGGCGAGCTCGGCCAACGGCACCGCCGTCCAGCTCTACGACTGCAACGGCACGGCCGCCCAACAGTGGACCGTCGGCACCGACGGCACGGTGCGCGCGCTGGGCAAGTGCCTCGACGTCACCGGCAGTTCGACCGCGAACGGCGCCAAGCTGCAGCTGTGGGACTGCTCGGGCGGCGCCGGCCAGCAGTGGTCCGTCTCCGCCGCCCGCGACCTCGTCGGCCGGCAGTCCGGCAAGTGCGCCGACGTCACCGGCAACACCTCGGCCAACGGCACCCCGGTCCAGATCTGGAGCTGTACCGGCGCCGCCAACCAGAAGTGGACCGCGCCCACCGGCGGCACCGCACCGGCCGCGCCGATGGCCGTCGCCCCCTACCTCTACAACGGCTGGGGCAGCCCGCCGAACCCGGCCACCATCATGAACGCCACCGGCGTCAAGTGGTTCACCCTCGCCTTCGTCCTCAGCAACGGCTCCTGCAACCCGCAGTGGGACGGGGGCCGCCCGCTCACCGGCGGCGTCGACCAGCAGACGATCAACACCGTGCGGGCCAACGGCGGCGACGTCATCCCCTCGTTCGGCGGCTACAGCGGCAACAAGCTGGAGAGCTCCTGCACCAGCGCCGCCGCGCTCGCCGGCGCGTACCAGAAGGTCATCAACGCGTACGGGCTCAAGGCCATCGACATCGACATCGAGGCCGACGCGTACAGCAACCCGACCGTCCAGCAGCGCACCGTGGACGCACTCAAGACGGTCAAGGCGAACAACCCCGGCCTCAAGGTGGTCGTCACCATCGGCACGGGCCAGTCCGGACCCGACACGAGCCTCATCGAGCGGGCCGCCGACTCCGGTCTGACCGTGGACAGTTGGACGATCATGCCGTTCGACTTCGGCGGCGCGGGACAGAACATGGGGACGCTGACCCTGCGGGCCGCCGAAGGGCTCAAGAGCGCCCTCAAGAGCGCGTACGGCTACAGCGACGACCAGGCGTACCGGGACATGGGCATCTCCTCGATGAACGGGATCACCGACAACGACGAGACCGTCACCACCGCCGACTTCCAGACCATCCTCGGCTACGCGCAACAGCACCACCTCGCGCGCCTGACGTTCTGGTCCACCAACCGCGACCGGCCCTGCCCGGGCGGCTACCCGAACGACGACACCTGCTCGGGCGTGCCGCAGAGCGCGTGGCAGTTCACCGGCATCTTCGCCAAGTACACCGGCTGACGGGCAGCACGACCTCGCCGCACCGGGTGCGGCCGGCACCGGGACCGCGGCCGCCCGCCCGCCTCACCGCCCGCCCGTGCACCGACGACCGTCGACCGCAAGGAAAGGACCGATCGGCAGATGCACACCATCAGATCCGGATCCGCCCGCACGGTGCTGCGGATCCTCCTCCTGCTCGCGGCGCTGCTCGGGCTGGCGGTGCCACCCGCCGCCCGCGCGAGCACGGAGGCGGCGCCCTTCAAAGTGCTCGCCCTCTACAGCGGCACGTGGGACGCGGCGCACATCGACTTCGAGAAGGAGGCGAACGACTGGTTCCCCCGCCAGGCCGCCGCGAACGGCTTCACCTACACCGCCAGCAACGACTGGGACCTGCTCGCCGACGGCGGTGTCAGCGCCTACAAGGTCGTCCTCTTCCTCGACGACCTGCCGCAGACCGCGGCCCAACGCACCGGTTTCGAGAACTACATGCGCGGCGGCGGCGCCTGGCTCGGCTTCCACGTCTCCGCCTTCACCACGGACGCGGCGAGCTGGTCCTGGTACCACAACCAGTTCCTCGGCAGCGGCGACTTCAAGTCCAACACCTGGGGCCCGACGTCGGCGGTCCTGAAGGTCGAGGACCGCACGCACCCGTCCACCGCGCACCTGCCCGCCACGTTCACCTCGGCCGTCAGCGAGTGGTACAGCTGGTCGAACGATCTGCGGCAGAACCCGGACATCAAGATCCTCGCCTCCGTCGACCCCAGCAGCTTCCCGCTGGGCACGGACCCGAACCAGTCCTGGTACAGCGGCTACTACCCGATCCTGTGGACGAACACGAAGTACAAGATGCTCTACGCGAACTTCGGCCACAACGCGATGAACTACGACACCAACACGCGCCTGTCGTCGACCTTCGCCAGCGAGACCCAGAACCGATTCCTGCTGGACGGACTCAAGTGGCTCGGCGGCGCGAGCGGCGAGTGATCCGTGTCACGGTGCGGGGCGCCCGGTCCGGGCGTTCCGCACGTGATGTCCGACCCACCGGTTAGCCTCGTGTGCCATGAGACTGCTGCACACGTCCGACTGGCACCTGGGGCGCGCGTTCCACCGCGTGAACATGCTCGACGCCCAGGCCGCCTTCATCGGCCACCTCGTCTCCACCGTGCGCGAGCGCGGCGTGGACGCGGTGGTCGTGTCGGGTGACGTGTACGACCGCGCGGTCCCGCCGCTCGCCGCCGTCGAGCTGTACGACGACGCGCTGCACCGTCTCGCCGCACTCGGCGTGCCCACGGTGATGATCTCCGGGAACCACGACTCGGCCCGCCGCCTCGGCGTCGGCGCGGGACTCATCGGCCGGGCCGGCATCCACCTGCGGACCGAACCGGGCCGCTGCGGCGACCCGGTCGTACTGGCGGACGCGCACGGCGACGTCGCCTTCTACGGACTGCCGTACCTCGAACCCGCCCTGGTCAAGGACGAGTTCGGCCTCGTGAAGGCGGGGCACGAGCACGTGCTCGCCGCCGCGATGGAGCGGGTCAGGGCCGACCTGGCCGGGCGCGCGCCCGGCACCCGGTCCGTGGTCCTCGCCCACGCCTTCGTCACCGGCGGCACGCCGAGCGACAGCGAGCGCGACATCACGGTCGGCGGCGTCGCCGCCGTCCCGTCCGGCGTCTTCGACGGAGTGGACTACGTGGCGCTCGGACACCTGCACGGCAGTCAGGTCATCTCCGAGCGCGTCCGCTACTCCGGCTCGCCGCTCCCGTACTCCTTCTCCGAGGCCGACCACCGCAAGAGCATGTGGCTCCTCGACCTCGACGCGGACGGGGCCGTCGCCGCCGAGCGCGTCGACTGCCCCGTGCCCCGGCCGCTCGCCCGGATCCGCGGTGACCTCGACGACCTCCTCGCCGACCCGGACCTCACCCGGCACGAGGAGTCCTGGGTGGAGGCCACCCTCACCGACGCGATCCGGCCCGACGACCCCATGGCCCGCCTCGCCGCGCGCTTCCCGCACACGCTCAGCCTGCTCTTCGAGCCGCGCCGCACGGACACGCAGCCGGACGCCAGCTACGCCGAGCGCCTCCAGGGGCGCGACGACCACGAGATCGCGGAGGACTTCGTGACGCACGTGCGGGGCGCCGGACCGGACGACGAGGAGCGGGCGGTGCTGCGCGCCGCGTTCGACGCCGTGCGGACCTCCGACGTGGTGCGCGAGGTAGCCCGGTGAGACTGCACACCCTCGGCGTCACCGCGTTCGGCCCGTTCGGCGGGACGCAGGAGATCGACTTCGACGCGCTGTCGTCCGCAGGACTCTTCCTGCTGCACGGGCCGACCGGCGCCGGCAAGACCTCCGTCCTCGACGCGGTCTGCTTCGCCCTGTACGGATCCGTGCCCGGCGCCCGGCAGAGCGGCAGCGGCCAGGGACAGAACCTGCGCAGTGACCACGCCGAGCCGGACGTCCGCACCGAGGTCGTCCTCGACCTGACCGTCGCGGGCCGCCGCCTGGAGCTCACCCGGCAGCCGCCCTTCGCCCGCCCCAAGAAGCGCGGCACCGGCACGACGACGGAGAAGGCCCAGAGCTGGCTGCGCGAGTACGACGCGGTGGCCGGGCAATGGAAGGACCTCAGCCGCTCCCACCAGGAGATCGGCGAGGAGATCAGCCAGCTCCTCGGGATGAGCAAGGACCAGTTCTGCCAGGTCGTCCTGTTGCCGCAGGGCGACTTCGCCCGGTTCCTGCGCGCCGACGCCGAGGCCCGCGGCAAGCTCCTCGGCCGGCTCTTCGACACGCGCCGCTTCGCCGCCGTCGAGCAGCACCTCGTCGAGGACCGGCGTGGCGCGGAGCGGCAAGTGACGGCGGGGGACGCCGAGCTGCTCGCCGACGCCCACCGGATGCAGCAGGCGGCGGGCGACATCGTGGAACTCCCGCCGGTCGACCTGGCCCCCGGCGACCCCGGCCTCGCGGACGCCGTCCTCGCCTGGGCAGCGACCGCCCGGTCCACCGCCCGCGAGCACTTCACGCACCGCCACCTCGCCCTCGCCGCAGCCGAGTCGACACGCG
>NZ_JAAGMG010000148.1 GCF_010548525.1 Streptomyces sp. SID14478 | reverse complement strand
CCCGCAACGCCGACGGCACCTGGACCACGAAGGCGCCCGCGGGCGTCACCCCGCGCCAGCTCTTCGTCGACGGGAAGCGGGCGGTGCGCGCCCGCGGCGAGTCCTGCGCCGCCGCCGTCTGCGACGCCACCAAGACCGGCATGACGGGCGCGACGAAGACCGGCATCGCGCACTGGGCGCGGCCCACCGACGCCGAGGCCGTCATCCGCGTACGGTGGCGCAACTACCACTGCCGGATCGCCTCCGTCAGCGGTGACGCCATGACCTTCGCCCAGCCCTGCTGGACCAACTCCGCCTCCGGCACCGACCGCACCGGCCCCGCCTGGGACTCCACGACCGTCGACTCGGCCCGCTACACCCAGGTTGCCTACTTCGAGAACGCCCCCGAACTCCTCGACACCCCAGGGGAGTTCGTCTGGGACTCGGCCAGGCGCACGGTCACCTACCTGCCGCGAAAGGGCGAGGACATGCGCCACGCGAAGGCCGTCACGCCGGCCACCGAGGGCCTGCTCACCCTCGACGGCGCGCACGACGTCACGGTCAGCGGCATCGGCTTCGCGTACGCCGCGTACCGGCAGCCGTCCACCGACGAGGGCTACGCGGGCATGCAGGCCGGGCTCACCCTGACCGGCGCCACGGGCCCCGTCGACCACGCCGGCCGCTACTACACGAAGCCGGCCGCCGCCCTCACCGTGCGCGGCGGCCGGAACGTCACGGTCACCGGCGCCACCTTCACCCACCTCGGCGGCGCGGGCGCCGTCTTCGAACACGGCACGCAGGACTCGACACTGACCCGTTCCCGCTTCAGCGACCTGTCCTCCGGCGCCGCCTACATCGGCGACACGGAACCCCTGCCCGCACCGGAACTCACAGGGGCCCGCAACACGGTCTCGTACAACACCGTTCACGCCACGGGAGTGGAGTTCACGGACGCCGTCGGGATCTGGGCGGGCTACGAGGCGGGTACCGTCATCGACCACAACACCCTCGACGACCTGCCGTACTCCGGGATCTCGATCGGCTGGGGCTGGAACCAGCCCGAGGCCCAGCGGTCCGTGCTGCGCGACAACCGCGTCACGAACAACCGGATCACGAACGTCATGAAGGTCGCCGACGAGCAGCACGACGGCGGAGCCGTCTACACCCAGGGCGCCCAGCCCGGCACCGTCATCTCCGGCAACTACATCAACCGCAGTGCGTACGGGAACACCGAACGCGACGGCAACGGCATCTACCTCGACGAACAGTCCAGCCACCTCACCGTCTCCGGGAACGTGCTGACCCGCCTCGGCTACAAGTGGATCTCCAACTGGGCCGACTACGGCATCGACAACCACGCCACCGGCAACTGGACCGACACCGACGCCCCCGCCATGGCGGGCACGGGCTCCACCATGACCGACAACCACACCAGGCTGGAACGGCTCCCCGCGCAGGCGCTCGCGGTCGCCGCGGCGGCCGGCGCCGACGGCCACGGCCGCGTCGAACAGCTCCGCCCCGACCTGGCCCGAGCGGGGACGGCCACCCAGTCCTCCACCGACGGCACGGGCGCGGCCGCGCAGGCCGTCGACGGCGACACCTCCACCGACACCCGCACGCTCGCCGAAGCGGGCGCCTGGTGGCAGGTCGACCTCGGCGCCGACCACCACGTGGGCCAGGTAGAGGTCTGGAACGACGCGTCGATGACCACGGCCGGCTTCGACGTGCGGCTCGCGTCCACGGCCGACTTCTCCGACGCCACGACCCTCCACGTCCCGGGCAAGGCCCTGCGCCCCACCGTCCTGGACACCGACACCGACGCCCGCTACGTCCGCATCCAGCTGACGGGCACCGCACGCGTGGGCCTCGCCCAGGTCCAGGTACACCCGTAGCGGGGCGCCCCGCACCGCGCGGCGGTGCCACGGGTCCGGGGGGCCCGCGGCACCGCCGTGCTTCCATGACCCGTACAAGAAAGGTGGTGACGCCATGACCGACGTCCCCCGCGACCTGCGGCTCGGTGTCCTCGGCTTCGGACTGCGCGGCACGCTCGCGCGCACCGCACACCGGCCCGGGGCGGGCTCGCGCGTCGTCGCCCTCGCCGACCACGACGCCGCGGCGCGCACGGAAGCGGCCCTGGCGTTCCCCGGCGCGCTGATATCCAGCGACCACAAGAAGGTGATCGGCGACTCCGACGTCGACGCGGTCCTCGTCCTCACCCCCGACCACACCCACGCCGACGTGGCCCGCGAGGCCTTGGAGGCGGGCAAGCCGGTCTTCGTCGAGAAGCCCCTCGACATCTCGATCGCACGCTGCGACGCGCTCCTGCGCACCGCGTACGAGACCGGCACCCGCCTGTACGTCGGCCACAACATGCGCCACATGCCGGTCGTGCGCCTGATGCGCGACATCATCGCCCGCGGCGAGATCGGCGAGGTCAAGACCGTCTGGGTACGCCACTTCGTCGGCTACGGCGGCGACTGGTACTTCAAGGACTGGCACGCCGAACGCCAGTACACCACCGGCCTGTTGCTGCAGAAGGCCGCCCACGACATCGACGTACTGCACTGGCTGGGACGCGGGTACACCCGGCAGGTGCAGGCCCTCGGCGACCTCATGGTCTACGGCGACAACCCGCACCGCCGCGCACCCGGCGAGGCCAAGCACGACGACTGGTACACGCGCGACGGCCACTGGCCGCCGGCCACCCAGAGCGGACTGAACCCCGTCATCGACGTCGAGGACGTCTCGCTGGTCAACATGCGTTTGGACAACGGGGTGCTGGCCGCCTACCAGCAGTGCCACTTCACACCGGACTACTGGCGCAACTACACCGTCATCGGTGACGCGGGCAGGCTGGAGAACTTCGGCGACGGTCCCGGGGGAGTGGTGAAGGTGTGGAACGCGCGCCGCTCCACCTACCGGGCCGAGGCCGACGCCGCGTACCCGGTTCCGGACGCCGAGGACAACGCGGGCCACGGCGGCGCCGATCCGCTCCTCATCGACGAGTTCGTCCGGTTCGCCCGCGACGGCGGCAGCACCGACACCTCGCCGGTCGCCGCCCGCATGGCGGTCGCGGCCGGTGTACGCGCCACCGAGTCGCTGCGCGACGGGGGCACGCCGCGCGAGGTCCCGGACCTCGATGCGGAACTCGTCGCGTACTTCGCGCGCGGACAGGTGCGCGAAGCCCGTACGTGAGCGGGTGCGCGGGCCGGGAAACCCCGGCGGCCTGTAGGAAAGCTGCGGCGCCGCTTAAGAAATCCTCGATGGACCCGGGGCGGCCTCGTGCGCGAGAGTCGGGGGCGGCGGCGGACGGTCGCCACCTCTGCATCTCACCCCCTTTCCGGTATCCGGGCGGCTGCGCGCTGCCCGGATGCGGGACGACAGGAGCCGAACCGTTGAAGGCACTGGTCAAGGAGAAGGCCGAACCGGGACTGTGGCTGACGGACGTGCCCGAGCCGTCCATCGGCCCCGGTGACGTACTGATCAAGGTCGAGCGGACCGGCATCTGCGGCACCGATCTGCACATCCGCAGCTGGGACGGCTGGGCGCAGTCGACCATCGACGCGCCGCTGGTCGTCGGCCACGAGTTCGTCGGCAAGGTCGTCGAGACCGGCCGCGACGTCGCCGACATCGCCATCGGCGACACCGTCAGCGGCGAGGGCCATCTCGTGTGCGGCAAGTGCCGCAACTGCCTCGCCGGGCGCCGTCACCTGTGCCGCGCGACGGTCGGCCTCGGCGTCGGACGCGACGGCGCGTTCGCCGAGTACGTGGCCCTGCCCGCGTCCAACGTGTGGGTGCACCGCGTCCCCGTCGACCTCGACGTCGCCGCGATCTTCGACCCGTTCGGCAACGCCGTGCACACCGCGCTGTCCTTCCCGCTCGTCGGCGAGGACGTCCTCATCACCGGCGCCGGACCGATCGGCCTGATGGCCGCCGCGGTCGCCAAGCACGCCGGCGCCCGCAACGTCGTGGTCACCGACGTCAGCGAGGAGCGCCTGGACCTGGCCCGCAAGATCGGCGTCAGCCTCGCGCTCGACGTCTCCTCCCGGAGCATCGCCGACGGCCAGCGCGAGCTCGGCCTGCGCGAAGGTTTCGACGTCGGCCTGGAGATGTCCGGCAACCCCACCGCGATGCGCGACATGCTCGCCAACATGACCCACGGCGGCAAGATCGCCATGCTCGGCCTGCCGGCGCAGGAGTTCGCCGTCGACTGGGCCCGGATCGTCACCTCGATGATCACCATCAAGGGCATCTACGGCCGCGAGATGTTCGAGACCTGGTACGCCATGTCGGTCCTCCTGGAGGGCGGCCTCGACCTCGCCCCGGTGATCACCGGCCGGTACGCCCACACGGACTTCGAGGCGGCCTTCGACGACGCGGCGAGCGGCCGCGGCGGCAAGGTCATCCTGGACTGGACCTCCTGAACTCCCCACGCCCGTAAGGATTCCCGGCATGTTCGACAACGTACGCGAAGACCTCCAGGCCACCCTCGACGAGATCGTCGCCGCGGGCCTGCACAAGCCCGAGCGGGTCATCGGCACCCCCCAGTCCGCCACCGTCGGCGTCACCGCGGGCGGCCGCCCCGGCGAGGTGCTGAACTTCTGCGCCAACAACTACCTCGGTCTCGCCGACCACCCCGAGGTCATCGCCGCCGGCCACGCGGCCCTCGACCGCTGGGGCTACGGCATGGCCTCCGTCCGCTTCATCTGCGGCACCCAGGAGGTCCACAAGGAGCTGGAGGCGCGGCTGTCCTCCTTCCTCGGCCAGGAGGACACGATCCTCTACTCCTCCTGCTTCGACGCCAACGGCGGCGTCTTCGAGACGCTGCTCGGCCCCGAGGACGCGGTCATCTCCGACGCCCTCAACCACGCCTCGATCATCGACGGCATCCGCCTGTCCAAGGCCCAGCGCTTCCGCTACGCGAACCGCGACATGGCCGACCTCGAAGCCCAGCTCAAGGCGGCCTCCGGCGCCCGCCGCAAGCTGATCGTCACCGACGGCGTCTTCTCCATGGACGGCTACGTCGCGCCGCTCGCCGACATCTGCGACCTCGCCGAGCGCCACGACGCGATGGTCATGGTCGACGACTCCCACGCGGTCGGCTTCGTCGGCCCCGGCGGCCGCGGCACCCCCGAGCTGCACGGCGTCATGGACCGCGTCGACATCATCACCGGCACCCTCGGCAAGGCCCTCGGCGGTGCCTCCGGCGGCTACGTCGCCGCCCGCGCCGAGATCGTCGCCCTGCTGCGCCAGCGCTCGCGCCCGTACCTGTTCTCCAACAGCCTCGCCCCCGTCATCGCCGCCGCCTCCCTGAAGGTCCTCGACCTCCTGGAGTCCGCCGGTGACCTGCGCGAGCGCCTCGCCGCGAACACCGAGCTGTTCCGTACGCGGATGACGCAGGAGGGCTTCGACATCCTCCCCGGCGACCACGCCATCGCCCCCGTCATGATCGGCGACGCCTCCGTCGCAGGCCGCATGGCCGAGCTGCTCCTGGAGCGCGGCGTGTACGTGATCGGCTTCTCGTACCCGGTCGTGCCGCAGGGCCAGGCCCGTATCCGCGTCCAGCTCTCGGCCGCGCACTCCACCGAGGACGTGAACCGGGCCGTCGACGCGTTCGTCGAGGCCCGCGCGCAGCTCGGCTGACCGGTTTGGGACAATCGGGGACATGATCGAAGCGCGGCGGCTGCACATCCTCCGTGCGGTGGCCGACCACCGCACGGTCACGGCGGCTGCCGCCGCGCTGTATCTCACCCCGTCCGCGGTCTCCCAGCAGCTGACCGCCCTGGAGCAGGAGACGGGCCACAAGCTGGTCGAGCGCGGGGCCCGCGGCGTCCGGCTGACCGCGGCCGGCGAGATCCTGCTCACGCACACGAACGCCGTCCTCGCCCAGCTGGAGCGGGCCGAGGCGGAACTCGCCGCGTACAGCAACGGCGCGGCGGGCACGGTGACCCTCGCCTCCTTCGCGACCGGCATCGGCCTGGTGGTGGGGCCTGCCCTCGCCCGCCTCGCCCAGACCGCGCCCGGCATCCGCGTCCGGGTCCAGGACGCGGAGGGCGATGCCAGCCTGCCGATGCTCCTGGAGCGGCGCATCGACGTCGCCGTCGCCGTCGAGTACCGGGGCGCCCCGGGCGCCGACGACGACCGCATCACGCGGGTGCCGCTCTACGCGGAGCCCTTCGACGCGGTGCTGCCGGTCGCGCACCGGCTCGCGGACGCCGAGCGGGTGCCCGTCGGCGACCTGGCGAAGGACACCTGGATGGGCCCCTACCCCGGCAACCCGTGCCACGACGTGGTCGTCCTGGCCTGCGAACACGCCGGATTCTCCCCGGAGTTCGAGCACTCCTCGGACGACTTCCGCGCGGTCGTCGCCCTGGCCTCCGCGGGCGCCGGGGTCGCCCTCGTGCCGCGTTCCGCGCTGGTCGGCATGGACCTCGCCGAGGTCGTCGTGCGCCCCATCGAAGGCGTCGCCCCCACGCGCAAGGTGTTCGCGGCGGTCCGCCACGGCGCGGAGACGCATCCGCTGATCCGCCCGGTCCTGGACGCGCTGGGCGAGGCGGCCGCGGCCTGAGCGCCCGCCCCGGGCCGACGGCAGCGCATTGAGCATCCCTGCCCGCCGTTGTGAGTACGCCTACTCAGGGCCCGGCAGCGGCCGGCCGACAGGGTAGAGGGACAAGAACGAACGACCGGAGGCGATCGTGCACATGTCCCGCAGGGTGAACCCGCTCCTCGCAGCCCTGGCCGGCGCGGCCGCGGTGGTGGCCCTCGCCGGCTGCTCCCTCGACCTGAGGGACGCGATCTGCTCCCACGGCGAGTACCCCGTCATGACCGTGGGCGGAACCGGGTCGGCCTGCGTCCCGGACGACGAGAAGCCGCCGTCGGGATACGTGCGCTACCCGGAGGGCAAGGTGCCGAGGAAGGTCGACGACAAGTGGGACGTGTACTGGCGCACCCACACCCTCGACAAGAGCGGCGCCATCATCGACGCCCCGGATCGTTCCTGAGGCCGGTACCGCCCTCGGTGATGCCGGGCGATCCCTTGCGATCGCCTCCGCGACCCCTTGTGATCACCCTCGCGGTCCTTCATGACCACTCCCGCGCCCCGTCGCGATCCTTCCCGACACCGCTGTTTCATATACGGGATAGCATGCCGAATATGAGACGCGAGAGTGAAGTCCCCCCGGTTCCCCGAGGCGTCCCGGGCGCCTCGGCGGCCCAGGCCGCCACCGTCGTCGCCGAGACCGACCCGGTCGACGCCCGGCTCGGCGCACGGCTGGCGGAGCTGCGGTCCGAACATGGCTGGTCCCTGGGCGAGTTGGCCGACCGCAGCGGCGTGAGCCGCTCCACCCTGTCCCGCGCCGAACGCGCCGAGATCAGTCCGACCGCCGCCCTGCTGAACCGGCTGTGCGCCGTGTACGGGCGCACCATGTCGCAGTTGCTCAGCGAGGTCGAATCCGCCCCGGCCCAGGTCGTGCGCGTCGCCGAGCAGCCCGTGTGGCAGGACGAGGCGAGCGGCTTCGTCCGGCGTTCCGTGTCGCCGCCGCTCGCCGGGCTGCGCGCCGAAGTGGTCGAGGGTCACCTCGAACCGTACGCCGACATCGTCTACGACCGGCCGCCCGTCCCCGGCCTGGAGCAGCACATCTGGGTCCTCGACGGCCGCCTCGCCCTCACGGTGCAGGGCACCGTCCACACCCTCGACGCCGGGGACTGCCTGCGCTTCCGCCTGTGGGGGCCCACGCACTTCCACTGCCCCGGACCCCAGGCCGTGCGCTACGCGCTGGTGGTGGTGCTGCCGTGACGGCGCTGCCCGTAAGACTCCTGACACCGTCTCAATTCCCCTCTCTTGTACCTGAGTTGGGAGATCTGCTTGCCGACGTCGTGCACGGTGGCGCCTCCCTCGGCTTCCTCGACGGACTGACGGCCGCGGCCGCCGCCGACTGGTGGCGCGCACGCGCGAGCGCCGTGGAACGCGGTGCCCTCGCCGTCTGGGCAGCCCTGGACGAAGCCTCGGGCCGCTGCCTGGGCACCGTCTCCCTCGCCTTCAACGACTGGCCCAACGGCCGCCACCGCGCGGAGATCCTCAAGCTGATGGTGCACGGGTCGGCGCGCGGTAAGGGCCTCGCCCGCACCCTGCTCGCGACCGCCGAGCGGGCCGCCGCCGACGCCGGCATCACCCTCCTCGTGCTCGACACGGAGACGGGCAGCCCCGCCGAGCCGCTGTACCGGTCGGCGGGCTGGACGACGGTCGGCGTCATCCCCGACTACGCCGCCGACCCCGCGGGCGTCCCGCGCCCCACGACGCTCTTCTACAAGCGCCCCGGAGTACGGGAGCCGGCCACCCTCGCCTGACCGCACCGCTCACCCCGGCACTCAGCACTTCGATGCACGTGAAAGGCCACGGGGGCGCAACCGGCGTACGCCCGAACCGGCAAGCGGCAGGAATGACGGCCGACGGGGCAGGGGAGAGGTGGAGGACACCCGCACACCCGCCCACGACAAGGAGTCGCCCATGACCACCCCCGCGTACACCACCACCGCCCTGAGCACCGGCGACGGCGCCGCCGTGGCCACGTACACCTGGCTGCCCGACACCGGCCGGCCCCGCGCCTTCGTGCAGATCGCCCACGGCGCCGCCGAACACGGCCTGCGCTACGACCGGTTCGCGCGCCACCTCACCGCGCACGGCTACGCCGTCATCGCCTCCGACCACCGGGGCCACGGCGCCACCGCCGCGACCACCGGCGGCTACGGCGTCACCGACGACGAGGAACCCGGCACGGTCGACGCCTGGGTCTCGATCGTCGAGGACCTGAAGGCCATCGGCGACCAGGCCAGGGCGCTGCACCCGAACGTCCCGTTCGTGCTCCTCGGCCACAGCCTCGGCTCGCTGCTCGCCCGCGACTACGCGCAGCGGTACGCGGACGACCTCGTCGGCGTGATCCTCTCCGGCACCTTCCGCTCGCTGCCCGGCGCGGACAACGAAGGCGCGATCGCCTCCCTGGAAGCGGACATCGCCCGCACCGGCCGCGCCGCGATCTCCTCCTTCGTCCCCGACCTCTTCGCCTCGTTCAACGACCCCTTCCCGCACCGCACCGGATTCGAATGGCTCTCGCGGGACGAGGCCGAGGTCGACACCTACGTGGCCGACGAACGCTGTGGCTTCCCCTTCTCGGCGGGCCTGTCCCTGGACTTCGTCCGCGCGGTGCGCCGCATCAACGACCCCGCCCACCTCGCCCGCATCCCGGCCGACCTCCCGATCCACGTCGCGGTCGGCACCGAGGACCCCTGCAACCAGCGCATGACCCTCGTCCACGAACTCCTGGAGGACCTGCGCTACGTGGGCGTCACCGACCTCACCTGGAAGGGCTACGAGGGCGCGCGCCACGAGATCCTCAACGAGACCGTCCGCGACGAGGTCCAGGACGACCTCACGGCATGGCTGGACAAGCGCGTGCCCTGACCAGGCCGTTGTCCGCCTTTGTCAGTGCCGTTGGCTACGGTTTCCCCATGCCCGACGCCGAGGATGTACGCACCATCGCCCTGTCCCTGCCGGACACGACGGAGAAGATCGCCTGGAGCATGCCCACGTTCCGGGTGGCGGGAAAGATGTTCGTGACGCTGCCCGAGGAGGAGACGTCCATCGCCGTGCGCTGCCCCAAGGAGGAGCGCGACGAACTGGTCCTGGCGGAGCCGAAGAAGTTCTGGATCGCCGACCACGAGGCGTCCTTCGCCTGGGTCCGCGCCCGGCTCGCCGCGCTCGACGACACGGACGAGCTGCGCGCCATCCTCACCGACTCCTGGCGGCAGGCGGCCCCGCCCCGACTGCTCGACGCACACCCGGAGTTGGGCCTGCCGGCCACGGGCTGAAACTCCGTGGGCCGAGCCCCGGCAGCGTGGCATGATCCGCCCGTAAGGGCGGGTGACGCGATGCTGCAGGGGACGGATCGGGCATGGGCGGGGACGAGATCGGCGACATCGACGGCATGAATGGCACAGGCGTCGGGCGGGCGGCAGGGACCGGTGACGCGACGGAGCCGTCCGGCGGCCGTCGTCTCCTGCGGCGAGGACGGGGCCCGGCTCCGTCCGGCAGGCGGGGCATCTGGTCACGGGACTTCGGACTGTTCTTCACGGCGCGGGCCGTCGCCAAACTCGGCGACACGATGCTTCCCGTGGCACTGGCCGCGGGGCTGCTGCAGTACGGATACGGGGCGGGCGCCGTCGGCCTCGCGATGGCCGCGTCCGTCGCCTGCTTCGCCGGGCTCGTGATCTTCGGCGGGGTGTTCGCGGACCGGTTCAGCACCCGGCTGCTGATGATCGGCGCCGACGCCACCCGCCTGATCAGCCAGTCCCTCGCCGCCGTCATGTTCTTCACCGGGCACGTCGTGCTCTGGGAGATCTGCGTCATCGGCGCCGTCAACGGAGCGGCCTCCGCGATCTTCCAGCCCGGCGTCGCCAGCACCGTGCCCCGCCTCGCCGACGACGTCCAGGCGGCCAACGGGGCGATACGCGTCGCCGAGTCCGGCTCGCAGCTCGCGGGTCCCGCCGTCGCGGGCATGCTCGTCGCCTTCGCCTCCCCGGGCCTGGTCTTCGCCGCCCACGCGGGAACGTACGCGCTGAGCGGCCTGTGCCTGGTGCTGCTGCGCCTGCCCCCGGCCGCCCCCGACAGCCGGCCCGCGAACAACGGCTTCCGCAAGGACCTCGGGCAGGGCTGGCGGGAGTTCCGGTCCCGGACCTGGCTGTGGGGCGTCATCGCCATCTGGTGCGTCCTGATGATCGGGACCTGGGGTCCGGCCGTCCCGCTCGTCGCCACCCAGGTGACCCAGGAGCACGGGCCGCGCGCGTACGGCCTGGTCAACTCGGCGCTCGGCGCGGGCACCGTCATCGGCGGCCTGCTCGCCCTGCGCCTGCGCCCGCGCCGCATGCTGCGGGCCGGCTCCGTCGCGCTCTTCGCCTTC
>NZ_JAAGMG010000107.1 GCF_010548525.1 Streptomyces sp. SID14478 | reverse complement strand
GTGGCACGACCCCCACCGGGCGGCGCCCGCCCACGCGTTCGCCGCCCGGTGGACGAGGACGCGCCTCCGCTCAGGCGACCCGCGCCATGTCCCCCTGCCCCGTCCCGCCCCGCAGCCGCGCCCCCCGGACGAGCCGCTCGACCTCCTCCACCGCGTACTCCCCCAGCCGCCGCACCTCGCTGCCCTGCGCCCCGGCGATGTGCGGGGTCACCAGTACGTTCGGCAGGGACAACAGCGGGTGGCCGGCGGGTAGCGGCTCCGGGTGCGTGACGTCCAGGTACGCCGAGAGCCGCCCGGTCCCGCACTCGGCGGCCAGCGCCTCCGTGTCTACCAGGGCCCCCCGGGCCGTATTGATCACCACCCCGCCGTCCGGGATCAGCGCCAGCATCCGCGCGCTCAACATGCCGCGTGTCTCCGGCAGTTGGGGCGCGTGCACGCTCACGATGCCGCTGCGCCGGCACAGCTCGGCGAGGCCGACCCGCTCCACGCCGAGCCGCTCCGCCTCGGCCTGGTCGACGTACGGGTCGCACAACAGCACCCGGTAGCCCGCGGAGTCGGCCCGCAGCGCCTCGACGACCCGGCGGCCGATGCGGGACGCCCCGATGATGCCGACGACCCGCGCGTCCGCGCCGACCCGCTGCGTGAACCCGGGCCACGCCGCCTCGTACCCAGCGGCGGTGGCCAGCGCCCCCTTCGCCGCGAAGGTGACCGCGGCGAGCGTGAAGGCCACGACGGGCCCGGCATTGGCGTCGGCGGCCGAGGAGACGAGCAGCCCGCGCTCCCACACGGCGTCCGTGACGATCGGGCGCACCGATCCCGCGGCGTGCACCACGGCCCGCAGCTTCGGCGCCCCGTCCAGGACGCGGGCCGTGAGCGGCGGGCAGTCCCACCCGGTGACCAGGATCTCCGTGGCGGCCAGCACCTCCGCGACGCCCGGCCCGCCGAGCTCCCCGGTCAGCGGCGTCGGCGCCAACCGGGTGCTGCGGCCGAGCCGTTCCCGCAGGTCGGGCGGGAAGACCCGCTCCACCACCTGGGCACCCATGGCCAGTGCCGCGGTCGGTCGCTGTGCCGTCACTCGGTTCCACCCCTCGTCGCAGAACTGCAGAACTGCAGAACTGCAGAACTGCAGAACTGCAGAACTGCAGATTAGTCAGAATCACTGTAACCGGTTACTTCAGTGCCTCAGGAGGCTAGGCACCCGAGGCGCCCAGGGTCAAGACATCGCGAAGCCAAGGGGGTTGACCGTTCGTAGTAACCGTTTTAGATTCCGGCACACCTTGTTCCAACGACGGAGGGGTTCCCGTGCCCACGGTGGCGAAGGAAAGGCCCGAGACCGGGGTGGTGGACCCCCCTGGCGAGCCGCAAAACGGGTCAACTGCCCGCATAATCAAGCGTGATACGAAGTGGAAACGGTTTCGCAGCAGCCGGACGCTCCTGCTGCTCATGGTCCCGGGCGTCGCCTACTTCCTGGTCTTCCACTACGGCGCCTTCCTCGGCAACGTCGTGGCGTTCAAGGAGTACGACCCCTTCGCCGGACTGTGGGGCAGCCCCTGGCTGGGCCTCGGCAACTTCAGCCGCATGTTCGGCGACCCGGACTTCTGGCACGCGACGTGGAACACCTTCTACATCGCGGTGCTTCAGCTGGCGTTCTACTTCCCGGTGCCGCTGGCCATCGCACTGCTGCTGCACAGCCTGACGTCCGACCTGCTGCGCCGCTTCGTGCAATCGGTGGTCTACCTGCCGCACTTCCTGTCGTGGGTGATCGTCGTCGCCCTGTTCCAGCAAGTCCTGTCCGACACGGGCCTGTTGAACAGCCTCCTCGGCGACGCGGGCCTGCACACCGTCGACGTGATCGGCAATCCGGACGCGTACCGGCCGCTGGTCGTCGCCGAGGTGATCTGGAAGGACGCAGGCTGGGGCACCATCATCTTCCTGGCCGCCCTGATGCAGGTCGACGAGCAGCAGTACGAGGCCGCCGCGATCGACGGGGCCGGGCCCTGGCGCCGTTTCTGGCACGTCACGCTGCCCTCGATCCGCCCGATCGTCGTGCTGCTGCTGATCATGCGGCTCGGCGACATCCTCTCCGTCGGCTTCGAACAGATGCTGCTGCAGCGGCAGTCGGTGGGCCCGGAGGTCGGCGAGGTCCTCGACACCTTCGTGTTCTGGCAGGGCATCATCGGCGGCGACATCGGCTACGCCACCGCGGCCGGGCTCTTCAAGGGCCTGGTCGGCGCGGTCCTCGTGTTCGTCGCCAACCGCATCGCGCACAAGCTCGGCGAGCAAGGGGTCTACAAGTGAGCAGCAGGTCAACCGCCCCCGTCCGTCCGGCCTGGATGGAGCGGCCCAGGCCCGTCACCAAGGCCGCCAAGGGCCTGGCCGTCCTCGTGCTGCTGTGCCTGGTCCTCGTACCGTTCCTGGTGATCGTCTCCACGTCCCTGGCCTCCAACAAGGAAGTGGTCGCGGGCGGCGGCTGGGTGCTGTGGCCGACCGACCCGACGCTGCGCGCGTACGAGAACATCCTCAGCGGCGGCATCGTGACGAAGGCGCTCGGGGTGAGCGTCGGCATCACCCTCGTCGGCACGCTGCTCTCCCTCGCGTGCACCGCGTTCCTCGCCTACGCGCTCAGCCGCCCCGGCGTGTTCGGCGGCAAGCCGGTACTGCTGCTGGTCCTGTTCACGTTCCTCTTCCCGCCCGGCATGATCCCCGCGTTCCTGCTGGTGAAGGGGATGGGGATGCAGAACATGTACGCGGCGTTGATCGCCCCGGTCCTCATCAACGTCTTCAACCTCGTGGTGCTGCGCGGCTTCTTCCAGGGCATCCCCGAGGAGCTGTACGAGGCCGCGCGGCTGGACGGGGCCGGTGACTGGGCGACGTTCTGGCGGATCGCGCTGCCGCTGTCCAAGGCCGCGCTCGCCGTGGTCGGCCTGTTCTACGCGGTCAGCTACTGGAACGCGTGGTTCACCGCCTCGATCTACCTGGAATCCGACCACTGGCCGCTCTCCCAGGTCCTGCGCACGTACGTCATCGGCGGCGCGCAGATCGCCGACACGGGGCTGAGCGAGGCCGGCATGGTCTCGGCGCCGCAGACGACGCAGATGGCCGTCCTGGTGATCGCCGTCGTGCCGATCCTGCTCGTCTACCCCTTCCTGCAGAAGTACTTCACCAAGGGCGTGCTCACCGGCGCCATCAAGAGCTGAGCCGCTCCCCACCTCCCGCGCTTCGCCCGCACTTCCTTTAGCCGAAGGGTCCTTCACCATGTCCGCGAACATGTCGCGCCGCACCCTGCTGCGCTCCATCGCCGTCGGCGGCACCGCGCTCGCCGTGCCGTCCCTGCTCACCGGGTGCTCGACCGAGAGCGGCGGGGGCGCCTCCGTCGGCAACAAGGGCACGAAGGCGGCGCCCTGGCCGACGTACGCCGCGGCCGAGGGCCCGGCCCCCGACCTCGCGCCCACCGCCGACGGGGTCCAGGCCGGCTTCCTCAGGTACCCGGAGAAGCTGGTCAAGGCCGTCGCCGAGAAGCCCGGCACCGGCAAGGAGAAGATCCGGATCATCTCCATCACGTACGGCACGCCGCCCAAGCCGGCCTCGCAGAACAAGTACTGGGCCGCCCTGAACAAGGCGCTCGGCGTCGAGATCGAGTTCACGGTGGTGCCCGACGCCGACTTCCGTACGAAGATGGCCACGCTCATGGCCGGGGACGACCTGCCCGACATCATCGCGATCGGCGGCGGCTACACGCTGCCGCGCGAGGCCCAGTTCGTGAAGTCGCGGTGCGCCGACCTGACCGAGTACCTGTCGGGCGACGCCGCGAAGGACTATCCGCACCTCGCGGCCATCCCGACGTACGCCTGGGACGGCATGGGCCGGATAGCCGGGCGGATCTACGGGATCCCGGTGGAGCGGCCCAAGCCGCAGGACACCCTCTTCCTCAACCAGGAGGCCTTCGCGAAGGCCGGGTTCGAGCAGGGCATGTCGGCGGCGGACTTCGCGAAGGCGGCCAAGTCCGCGACGGGACACCGCACATGGGGCCTTGGCGCCTCCACGACCAGCTACTTCGGTTACAAGACGCACGCCATCTGGCACGGCACTCCCAACGAGTGGCGCATCAAGGGGTCCCAGGCCGAGTACTTCGCGGGCACCGACGAGTTCAAGTCGGCCCTGGAGTACATGGCGAAGCTGCGCGCGTCCGGCGCGTACTACCCGGAGGCCACGTCGGTCTCCCAGGTCGACCTGAAGAACCAGTTCTACAACGGCACCGCCCTGTCGATGACCGACGGCTTCGGCGCGACGATCTCCAACGCGCAGGGCATCAAGGGCGCGTACACCCTGGACGTCGCGCAGCCCTACGTCGTCGGCGGGGGGCGGCAGCAGTACCAGCAGAGCCGCGGCATCTTCGGCTACACGGCCCTGAAGAAGGCCTCCAAGGACCGCATCAAGCTGCTGCTGCGCGTCCTGGACTGGCTGGCCTCGCCGTTCGGTTCGCAGGAGTTCGAGCTGCTGCACTACGGCATCGAGGGCACGCACTTCAAGCGCGACAAGGACAACAACCCGATCGCGACGGAGCTCGGCATCCTCGAGTCCAAGGACAACCTGCCGCTGGTCAAGGTCTCGGACGCCCCGCAGCCGCTGTACTACCCGGGCTTCGCCGACCTCACCAAGCGGGTGCACGCCTGGCAGCAGAAGGTCGTGCCGATGATGGTGCCCAACGACCGGTGGGGCCTGCAGTCCGACACCTTCAACCGGCAGGGCGCCACCCTCGACCAGATCATCAACGACGGCGTCACCGCGGTCGTGACCGGCCGCAAGAAGGTCTCCGACTGGGACGGCATCTACAAGAAGTGGCTCGCCCAGGGCGGCAGGAAGGCCCTGGACGAATTCGGCGAGGAGTACGCGGCGGCCCACTGACCGGGCTGACCGACGGCGACGACGCAGGCGATGATGGTGCGGGGCCGGCACGGCAGCGGCCCCGCACCGGCGGACCGAGGAGATGCACAGTGGGCGAGCGGGCGACCATCCGCGACGTGGCGGCGCGCGCGGGCGTCTCGGTGGCGACCGTGTCGCGGGTCCTGGCGGGCAACTACCCGACGTCGGCCGGCTCGCGCGCGAAGGTGCTGCGCGCGGCCAAGGACCTGGACTACGTCGCCAACGCGCACGCCCGCGCGCTCGCGGGCGCGGGACGCAAGACCATCGCGGTGCTGATGCTGGACGTGGTGAGTTCCTTCTACGCGGCCGTCGCGCAGGGCGTCGAGAAGGAGGCCGCGCAGCAGGACCGGCTCACGCTCGTCGCGTCGACCGGCGCGGACCCGGCCCGGGAACTGGCACTGGTGCAGATGATGCGCGAGCAGGCCGCCGAGGCGGTCGTGCTGGTCGGCGGGGTCGTCGAGGACGCCGCGTACCGGGAGCGGATGGCCCAGTACGCGCAGTCGCTCGCGGCCGCCGGTTCGCGGCTGGTGCTGTGCGGCAGACCCGCGCCCGCGCCGGACGTGCCCGCGGTCGTCGTCGAGTACGACAACGAGGCGGGCGCCCACGCGATCACCAGCCATCTGCTGGGCGCGGGCCACCGCAGGATCGCGCTGATCGGCTACCAGCCGGGCAACACGACCGGCGAGGACCGGGTCCGCGGCTATCTGCGGGCCCTGGCCGACCACGGCGTCCCGGCCTCCGACGCGCTGCTGCACGGCATCGGCTTCGGCCAGATCAACGGGGACGAGGCGATCCGCGACCTGCTCGACACGTGCGAGGGGCGGCCGGACTTCACGGCGGTGTTCGCGGGCGACGACCGGGTGGCGGCCGCCGCGGTCAAGGCGCTCGGGGAGTACGGGCTGCGCGTTCCGGACGACATCTCGGTGGTCGGTTACAACGACGACCCGGTGGCCGCCGACATGACCCCGGCCCTGACCACGGTGCACATCCCCGGCGAGGAACTGGGCCGCACCGCGGTCCGGCTGGCCCTCGGCGGGACGGGCCGCACCGGGCAGCAGCGCCAGCTCCTCGGCACCCACATAGTGATCCGCGACAGCGTCCGCCGGCTCACGCCGTAGGCACCTCGCCGCGGTGGTCGGGGTGGATCCAGCTCGGCTTGCGGTACTTGAGGAAGGCTGCCGGGGCCGCGATGCCGAGGAGCAGCAGGCCACCGCCGACGATGAGCAGATAGCGCCACAGGGGCCCGGTGTCGTACTGGTCCGGCGGTACGAACCCGATGACGAGCGCGAGCACCGAGGCGACGAAGCCGACGCCCGCGACGACCGTGACGGCCGGGACCACGAACCCGCGCGGCACGTGGGGCTGCGTCCGCCGCAGCCGCACCACGGCGAGGAACATCAGCAAGTAGGCGACCAGATAGATCTGGATCGTGATGACGGAGAACATCCAGTACTGGCTGGAGACGTCGTCGCTGAACGCGTACAGGACGCCGATGAGCGTGGTCAGCACGCCCTGCGCGATCATCACGTTCTGCGGTACGCCGTGCTTGTTGAGCTTTTGCAGGAAGGGCGGCAGATAGCCCTCCTGACGGGAGAGCGTGACGAGGCCCTTGGCGGGGCCGGCGAGCCAGGTGAGCATGCCGCCGAGCGCCGCGCAGACCAGCATGACGCCGACGATCTTCGTCATCCATCCGACGTGGAAGTGGTCGAAGAACGCCTGGAAGGCCTGCATCAGACCGGCGGTCAGGCTGAGTTCCTTCGACGGCATGACCCAGCTGATGGCGAGCGCCGGGAGGATGAAGATCAGCAGGACCAGGCCGGTGGCGAGGAACACCGAGCGCGGGTACTCGCCGCGCGGGTTGCGCAGGGACGACACGTGGACGCCGTTCATCTCCATGCCCGCGTAGGAGAGGAAGTTGTTGACGATCAGGACGAGGCTGGCCAGTCCGGTCCACGGCGGCAGCCAGTGGTGCGCGCTCATCGGGGCGGCCGACGCGTTGCCCTGGCCGAGGAAGACGATGCCGAGGACGACGAGCACGACGCCCGGGACGAGCGTGCCGATGACGAGCCCGAGCGAGGACAGACCGGCGACGGTCCTGGTGCCGCGCGAGCTGACCCACACCCCCGTCCAGTAGATGACGACGATGCAGATGGCCACGTACAGGCCGTTCTCGGCGAGGCTCGGGTGGATGACGTACGCGAAGGTGGACGCCACATAGGCGAGCAGGCTCGGGTAGTACGCGATGGTCATGGCGAACTGGCACCACACGGCGACGAATCCGAGCGGCTTGCCGAGTGCCTCGCTGACCCAGCGGTAGATGCCGCCCGTCCAGCCGGAGGCCAGTTCGGCGCCGACGAGGGCGGTGGGCAGCAGGAAGACGAGGGCCGGCAGTAGGTACAGGAAGATCGCGGCGAGGCCGTAGATCGCCATCGTGGGCGAGGGCCGCAGGCTCGCCACGGAGGCGGTCGTCATCAGACCGAGCGTCACCCAGGAGATGAACTGGCGGCGGTTCCCGTCGTCGACAGGTGCCGCGTTCCGTCCTGGTTCGTCCGTAGTCGTCATGGCGTCATGATCGGCGCAGCAGGGTAAGGCCGCACGTCGTCCCATACCGGGTGGGGGTAAGGTGCGGCGCATGACGACGTCGAGGGGCCGCACGGGCCGCGGGCAGCTGCTGCTGTTCGTGGCGCTGCTCTTCGGGATCGTGGGGATGCACACGTTGGGGCATCCGACCGGGCACGCCATGGAGCACTCGGCGCAGCACGGCGGCATGACCGCGCACGCGGCGCCCGCCGGGCTCGACGGCCGGATCGTCGGTCAGGCCGGCCACTTCGTCGGCCAGGTCGTCGGCCAGGCCGGCAGCCACCTCGTCGGCCAGGTCGTCGGGGACGAGCACCCCTCCCCTGGCTCCCCCGGTGACGGCGGCATGGATCCGCTGGGCGTGTGTCTGGCGGTGCTCGGTTCGTTCACGCTGCTGCTGTTGCTGACGGCGGCGCTGCTGCGGCCGCTCCTGGACACGGCCGCGCCGGGTCCGGTGCCGCGCGGCATGGTGTGCGCCCGGCGCCCCCATCCGCCCCCGCCGAGAGCGAGGTTGTCCCGGTTGTCGGTGCTGCGCATCTAGGCCTGCACACCGGCTGCTTCGCGCTGCCCGGAACGCGATCGGGAGTGAACGGGAACCCGATCGGGTCGAGCGGTGTATCAGAAGCGGCGGATGAGTTCGCCACTGCACGCAGCACGACACCGACATCGAGGTGCAACTCAGTCATGCGTCACACCCCACCTTCCCCCACGCGCCGCACTCTGCTCGGCGCCTCGCTCGCCGTCGCCGGCACGGGAGTTCTGACCGCCTGCTCGGACTCCGGGCCCGGCTCCGGCCCTGACTCCGGCTCCGGGCACGGCGCTCATGGCGCGGGCGGCGCCGCGCCCGCGGGGTACGTCGACCCGGCGGGCGAGGCGGTCGCTGCC
>NZ_JAAGMG010000073.1 GCF_010548525.1 Streptomyces sp. SID14478 | reverse complement strand
GCTCGCCGCCGCGGCCCTGACGGGCGGCCCCCTCGCGCCGCGCACCGCACGCCGCCCCCTGCCCAAACCCCGCAAGGCCGCGGACGCGTCCCGTCCGGCGCGGGTGGGACGGTTCTTCGACGACGTCCTCGACCAGACCGGCGACGGCTTCGCGACCCGCGAGGACCTGTACGCGATGGCCCGCGCCGTGTGCTGGCCGCTCGACCTCACCGACGACGCCGAGCAGCGCGTCTACGACGCCTTCGACACCTGGTGGACCCGGCTGTCCGCGCTCGACGAGGACGGCGACGGCCGGGTGTCCCGGGCCGAGTTCGTCGCGGGCACCCGCCCGGCCGACGACGCGGACTCCCCGTACGTACGAGACGGCCTGCTCCCGGCCATGGCGGCGGTCTTCGACGTCGCGGACCGGGACCGCAGCGGCCACCTCGACATGAGCGAGTACCGCACGGTCTTCGGCCCCAAGCTGCACCCCGCCGACCTCAGCCGGGGTTTCCAGGAACTCGACGCCGACGGCGACGGACGCATCACCAAGGACGAATTCCTGGACGCCCTGCGGGAGTTCTTCGCCGTCCGTGCGGACGTCGAGGCGGGCGCCCGCCTCTTCGGCCGCTGAGAGGAGCCTTCCATGAGCGACGAGGACCCCCGCCCGCTCCGGGTGCTGCTGCGCACCTGCGACGGACGGCTGCGGGACCCGGCGGACGGCGACGTCGTCGGCCTGGAGGAGTTCCGGGCCCGGCTGCAGGCCGGCGAGCGGCTGCGCGTGCGGCACGAGCGGACCGGCGCCGACTGCACCCTCGACACGGTGGCCCAGGTCATCACGGCGTGCCTGCCGCACCGGGGCGCCCGCCTCGCGGACCTGCAGGGACTGTTCGAGGACGGGCCGTCGACGTGAGCCGCAGCCGCAACCTCCAGGTCGCCCGCCTCATGACCCTGCTCGTCTCCGACGTGCTCGCCTCCCGCGAACGCATCGACGTGGAGCAGTCCGCACTCGCCGGGCAGCGGCGCCGGGCCCGCCGCATCCGGGAGACGATCGAGCAGCTGGGGCCGTTCTGGGTGAAGGTGGGCCAGGTCCTGGCCACCAGGTCGGACGTCGTCTCGGACGCCGTCCTCACCGAGCTCGCCCACCTCCAGGACGCGGTGCACACCGAGCCCTTCGCCCTCTTTGAGCCGGTGCTCAGGGAAGAGCTCGGCGCGCACTGGTGCCGCCGCTTCCGGGACATCGACACGGACACACCGCTCGGCTCGGCCTCCCTCGCCCAGGTCTACCGGGTCGTCCTGACCGACGGCCGCACCGCCGTGCTCAAGGTGCAGCGCCCGGGCACCCGCGCCCGGGTGTACGCCGACATGGCCCAACTGCGCCGCGCCGCACGGATCGCGGGCCGCGCCGTCCCCCGTATCGACTCGGTCCTCGACGTCGAGGCGACCCTGCAGATCGTCTTCGACTGCATGCAGCCCGAACTCGACTTCGCGGCGGAGGCCAAGCACATGGCGCAGGGCCGCCGCATGGCCCAGGACTTCAAGGGCGTCCACGTCCCGGACGTCCACCTCGCCACCGGCCGGGTCCTGCTGCAGAGCCTCGCCCCGGGCGCCTCCCTCAACCAGGCCGACCTGTCCGCGTTCACGCCGAAGCAGCGCCACCGCATCGGCAGCGACCTGCTCTCCTTCATGTACCGGGGCTACTTCGTCGAGCGGATGTTCCACGCGGACCCGCACCCGGGCAACATCTTCGTCGACCCCGAGCACGGCGCCACCCTCATCGACTGGGGCATGGTCGGCCGCATCGACCGCAACCTCGGCTCGCTCGGCGTCATGGCCCTCACCAGCCTCGCGCAGAACGACGCGCGCGGCCTCGCCTCGGCCTGGACCGAGATGGGCCGCACCACCGAGTTCGCCGACCTGCTGGGCTTCCAGCAGGACCTGACCCGGCTCGTGCCCCGGATCGCGTCGGCCGCCCTGGAGGACCTCGACTTCGGCGTCGCGCTCACCGACGTCCTGCGCTGCGCCGCCCAGCGCGGCATCCGCACCAGCCCGATGGTCGGCATGCTCGGCAAGTCCATCACCAACATCGAGGGTTCGGTGCGTCGGCTCGCGCCCGAACTCTCCGCGCTCGACGTCTTCGAGGACGCCCTCACGGACGTGATGGTGGAGCTGGCCCGCGACGTGTTCTCGAAGGAGCAGACCGCCCGCCGCGCGATGGAGCTGATCGTCGCCGGCAACTCGACGGTCGACCAACTCCGCTCGCTCCTACGGGACTTGGCGAACCGCGAACTGACCATGCGGGTCGGCCTGCTGCCCGGCCACGGCATGGGCAGCGACAGCAACGGCATCCTCAGCCGCCGCGTCGCCCCCCTGCTCGCCGCCGGTCTCGCGGTGTGGGGGATGCGACGCCTCGGCGTACGGGCGGCAGTGGTCAGTAACGGTCCAGGATCGTCTGCGTCTTGAGGATGTCCCCCTTGTAGAGCCAGCCCTTCGCCTCGGCGACCGAGATCGCGTCGGCGTGCAGGGCGGCGGCGTCCTCGGGGTCGTCGGTCTTGAACGACAGCTCGACGACGTACTCCGTGCCGCTGCCGCTCGCGCCGACCACGGGCACGACCTCGATGCTCGCGTCGTCGGAGCTCTCCCACGCGCCCTCGTACACGGCCGACGTCACGGGCCCGTGCACCCGGGAGGCGCCGAGGGTCCCGGCGCCCCAGCCGTCGGAGTTCCAGTCGGCGAGCTTGCCGGGGACGTCGGCGGCGACCCAGCCGAGCCCGGTCGCCCCGCTCGGCATCGCGGTGCCGGAGTACCCGGAGTCGCTGTGGCTCTTCTCGTTGCTGAAGCTGAGGGTCTGCTTGGCGTACCCCCAGTCCACCTCGGCCGCGTAGTTGTCGTCACTGCTGTCGAACCCGGCGGCGTTCGCCGCGTCGAGCGCGGCGTCGACGTCCCCGCCGGTGACCGCGAACCGCTTCTTGTACGTCTCCTCGAAGTCCTTGCCGCTCTTGTGCCGCAGCCGCACGTCCCAGCCCTGGCCGCCGAGGCCCTGGGCGTCCGTGTCGTAGTACGCGTACGAGCGCGCCGTGGCCGAACCGGTGATCCCGAAGGCCGACTTGACCGCGGCGAGCGGGGCGTGGGCGGAGTCGAGCGCGGCCGTCGTGAGGTTGATCTTCACCTCGTACGTGGGGACGGCGTTGGACGCGGCGGAGGCCGGCGTCGCCTGGGCGGCGAGGGCGACGGCGGCGGCGAGGGCCAGGGCGGTGGACGCGGCGCGGCGCGTCAGCGGCGTGATCGGCGTGATCGACATGGCCGGACTCTGACGTTCCGGGATGGTGTCCGGGTGGCGGCCGGGTGTGGGTCCGGCGAACCCTCGGTGTCGGACAGGGCGCGCACGGCCCCGTTTCCCCCGCGAACCGGACACCGCTGCCATCCGGCGGAGATCGGTGCCCCACCGATGTCGAGAACCCGGCGCCTGCTCCGTCCCCGGGACAGGAGCGGCCACGATGGGCCGCACACCGAACGAGGAGAAGGCAGCATGGCGATTCAGCGGATGGACAACGTGGGCATCGTCGTCGAGGACATGGAGGCCGCCATCGCGTTCTTCGTGGAGCTCGGTATGGAGCTGGAGGGCAGGGCCGAGGTCAAGGGCCCCGTCGCCGACCAGTGCACCGGGCTCGACGGCGTCCACTGCGACATCGCGATGATCCGCACCCCGGACGGCCACAGCCGGCTGGAGCTGGCCAGGTACCGCACCCCCGCGGCGACCAGCGACGGCCCCCGCGACAAGCCGCACAACATCCTGGGCACGCACCGCGTCATGTTCGCCGTCGACGACCTCAAGGACACCGTCACCCGCCTGCGCCCCCACGGCGCCGAAGTCCTGGGCGACATCGCCCGGTTCGAGGACACCTACCTGCTCTGCTACGTCCGCGGCCCGGAGGGCATCATCGTCGGCCTGGCCGAGCAACTGTCCTGAGGCGCGACGCCGAGGGCCAGGGCCAGGGGGCAGGGGGTAGGGGCAGGGGCAACAAAGAACCCCCGGGCCGAGGACCCGGGGGCTTCATATGGAGCCGTTCCCCGTGGTTCCCCGCCCAACCTGGCACGGGGGCAGACGGATCTCTCAATGCGACAAACTCTCGGCGCGGAATGGGTGGCGCTTGTATGGTCGCCCGTGTGAGCGACACACAGAACAATGAGGACATTCCCGAAGAAGTCCACGATCGTCCAAGTAGGCCTCTTTCTCGATGGGAGCGGGCGTGGTCCGGATTTATCGGGACTCTCATCGTTGGGGCCGGGGGCGCGGCAGTATTTATGTCGAAGAGTGAAGCCGGGCCCGCTGTCATGGTCGCTATTGGTGCAATTCTGATTCTGATGTCTATAACCGGTTCCCCTATAACTCGCGCTCGTTTTGGCGATAATGAGGTAAACCTCGCCGCTCGCAGAGAGGAGGCTCTAGCGGCGATTCGGGAATCCGACCCCGATCAGGTCGAGCCAGCCATCGCAGTTATGGAGGCCTACGATCCCGGCTCGGCTAACCTCCCGCGCGTTCGCAACGTAACACGAGTCCAGATGGACTTGGAACTGCTTCACGATCGCATCGGTGCAGCGTTGAGGGCAAGGTATGGGGGGAATGTGAGCGAAAAGGTCGGGTCGAACAGGAGAACTTTCGACTTCGTAGTGGCGCACGAAGGATCAAATATCGCAGTGGATTGGCTCTACGCCCCTCCTGCGCAGTTCATTAAACCAACACACCTATTGGCTCACGTGGACATGATTTTGACCTCCGAATATAGCAAAGGGGTCATTGTGACCACTGCTGCGGTTTCCGAAGGTCTACGTAGTAGGGAAATGGACCGAGCCGCTACCCTCGGGAAGACGATCTCGATAGTAGAGACTGATCCGAGCGTCAGCGAACCCGCCTCGCTAATAGCGGCGATTGAATCACTGGCGTCCGAGGGATCCTAATACCCCAACCACCACTAACCCTCTGCCTGCGTCGATGGTGGACGGGATAGGGCCCCACGCTCGCCACGATGTGCCCACGGCCGTCGAGCACGGTGCCCCCTCCATCCCGAAGTCGGCCGATCCCCCGCCGGAGGCATCGTCCTTGCGCGTGGGCCGGACTCGTGGGGTGCTCGACTCATGACCTCCGGGCCTATCCACAGGGGGCGGGCGTCGGCGCAGCGGGCCGGAATTGGCCGGGCTGCGCCGACGGGACGCTGACGTCAAGTCACTGAAGATCCCGGTGCAGTTGGCTCAACCGGAGCGGACTAACGGGCGCCGTGCCCCCGGCGAGACCAAGTCGGATGCCGGGGTCCGGACCGTGCTTCTTCCCTCATTCCTGCGGAGCGAACTCCGGGCGCACATGGAGCTGCGGGGCAGTCCTCCGAACGGGCCGCCTTGATCTATCAGCACTCGGACGACGAGCGTCAGCAGGAGGTCGCCGTCGGCCTTGACGCGACTGTTCGTGCGCACCGCATAGGGAACGCGGAAGGCCCTGGCAGGCGCTAGTGGTGCGGCTATGGTGCGCGAGCGCTGAATGGGTCCAGACAACAAAGAACCCCCGGGCCGAGGACCCGGGGGCTTCATATGGAGCGGGTGACGAGAATCGAACTCGCACTCTCAGCTTGGGAAGCTGATGTTCTACCACTAAACTACACCCGCGTGGTACGCCCGCCGAAGCGGTGATGTACTGCCGGACACTCTACCTCATGCCGGGTCCCGGGCGCTCCTGCCCCCGGGGCCCGGCTGCGTTGTGGAGGGTGGAAGTCACTGCGGGTGAAGGGAGTTGAGGCGTACGGTGGACGGACCGCGCGAGGGTCGTTCAGGGGACGGGTGCGTGCGGAGCGCCGCCTGGAACGCCGTCCCTTTCATCCCGTAATGTGCCCCTCGTCGTCGGTCAGGAAACTGGCCCAAGGCTCGTGGGGAAGGGACTCCGGGACTTTGATGGACTCGATGGAACGCACCGTCGTCCGATGTGCCGAAGGGCACGTGTTCAGCACCGCGTCGTTCCCGATGCAGAAGGCCGACCGTCTCGGTCCTGGCCGGCTCATCCGGTGCCCGCGCTGTGCTCGGTTGCGGCATGCCGTTCCTGTGGGACCGGACGAGCGGTAGCCGTACAGGCAAAACACGCAAACACGCAAGCAGACGCAGGGAAGCGCGCGGGCCCGCCGATTGTGGCGGGCCCGCGCGCTCTGCGTATCCTCGCTACGTGCTTCTCTCAGACAAGGACATCCGGGCCGAGATCGACGCCGGGCGGGTACGGATCGATCCCTACGACGAATCGATGGTTCAGCCGTCGAGCATCGATGTGCGGCTCGACCGCTACTTCCGGGTGTTCGAGAACCACAAGTACCCGCACATCGACCCGAGCGTGGAGCAGGCCGACCTGACGCGTCTGGTGGAGCCGGAGGGCGACGAGCCGTTCATCCTGCACCCCGGGGAGTTCGTGCTCGCGTCGACGTACGAGGTCATCTCCCTGCCCGAGGACCTCGCCTCGCGACTGGAGGGGAAGAGCTCGCTGGGGCGGCTCGGGCTCGTGACGCACTCCACCGCCGGGTTCATCGACCCGGGGTTCAGCGGTCACGTGACCCTGGAGCTGTCCAACCTCGCGACGCTGCCCATCAAGCTGTGGCCGGGCATGAAGATCGGCCAGCTGTGCATGTTCCGGCTGTCGTCGCCCGCCGAATTCCCGTACGGCAGCGATCGGTACGGTTCGCGGTACCAGGGACAGCGCGGGCCCACCGCGTCGCGTTCCTTCCTCAATTTCCATCGGACCCAGGTGTGAGCGACAGCGACATGAGTGACGTACGCGAGAACCTTACGTACGAGAAGTTCGGGGTCGCCGTGCGCGAGCTCGCGCAGACGATCGCCGACGACGGCTACGAGCCGGACGTCGTGCTGAGCATCGCGCGCGGCGGCGTCTTCGTCGCGGGCGGGCTCGCCTACGCGCTCGACTGCAAGAACATCCACCTGGTGAACGTCGAGTTCTACACCGGCGTCGGGACGACGCTGGAGATGCCCGTCATGCTCGCGCCCGTCCCGAACGCCATCGACTTCAGCGACAAGAAGGTGCTCATCACCGACGACGTCGCCGACACGGGCAAGACGCTGAAGCTCGTGCACGACTTCTGCCTCGACACCGTGGCCGAGGTGCGCTCCGCCGTCGTCTATGAGAAGTCGCACTCGCTGGTGAAGTGCGAGTACGTGTGGAAGCGCACCGATGAGTGGATTAACTTCCCGTGGAGTGTCTTGCCTCCAGTGCATAAGTCTGGCGAGGCTCCTAAGGAGAACAAGGAAGCCCTCTGACGGCGCGGTGCGGTCAGCGCGGTGGACACAGCGCGACACCTCCAAGGGAATTCCGTCCTGGTCGAGGCTGGTGTGCAGACCATCGAGCACTGGCACGGCGGGTAGAAGGCCGAGGATCGCGGCCTCGGCCGGCGTCGGTCTCCGGGCGCTGATCTCATCGCGCTCGGCAACATCCGCCGGTGGACGCTTGCGGGCGATGGACGGGACGTCGAACCGGGATCTTGCCCTGCCGGGTGCACTCCAGCCTTCACCGAGTGAGACCCGTGTCGCGGGGCATCTCCGGCATTCGCCTGCGCGCGATGAGGAGTGGGTGCGCCGTGTGCGCTTTCTGCACGGTCGGTCGTAGGGCTATCGCCAGATGGGATCGATCAGGGCGGGATCAAAGATGCGTCGTCCCCGCCCTGCCGGATGAATGATCACGGCTGAGAGACTCTGCAACACGATCTCTCGCTGCCGCTCGATGGGGAGATCAAAGAACTCGACCATCGACAGGTCTCCCGCCGCTTCTCGGGCCTCAGCCTGCTTCTGGTCCTTGTAGAAGCGGGCTCGCTCCAACTTCACTCGTCACGCTCCTTCTCCTTGGCGGGGAGAAGCTGAAGCAGCGTGGACACGGTGATCTGTTTGGACTTCTCGGCCTCCAAGAGCTGACCAATGTCGGCCTGCACGGCGTCCAACTCGGCCTCTCCGGGCCACTGTTGTTCGGCCGGAACGCCCTGTGTGGCGGTCTTGTCGCGCTGCTCTTCGAGTACGAGTTCCGCGATCAACTTGTCCACGGGATCACCTACCCGTCCGACCTTGCCGCATCCGCCGTTCACCACCGAGCACTGATACGAGAACTTCGAGGCCTTCGAGCCGGGCTTCCATCGCTGGTTCACCTGGCCTCGGATCTTGGTCTTGCAGAGTCCGCACCGTGCGATGCCCGAGAGCAGGTACTTCCGCGCGAGCATCTGGCCCGGCCGCTGCTGCTTTCGCTCAGCGACTGCCGCGCACACCGCCTCCCACTCAGCCATGGTGTTGATCGGCTCCCACTCGCCCTTAACGGGCTCGCCATCGTCCCCGGTCAGGATCTCGCCGTGGTAGGTCCGGTAGCCGACCAATCGGGGGTTGGTCAGGATGCGCTAGACGTGGTGGTGAGCCATGCGCTTTGTGCCGGCGCGCGGGTTGCCCAACCCCTCTTCTTGCCACCGCGTGCGGATCGTGCCGATGCGGTCCCCGGCCAAGATCTCTTGCTGAGCTTGCCGGATCGCCCGGGCCGCCTCGGGGTCGACCTTCGTGCGGTCGTCCTTGCGCCATCCGTACGGCGCCGGGCCTCCGCTGTCCCGGCCCTGCTGAGCTAGCTCCAGGTGCTTGCGCTTGATCCGGCGGGACGCGTCATGGGAGGACTTGTTGGCGAACGCGACCATGACGCGGGCCATGGTCCGGCCGTCCGGAGTCGCCAGGTTCACGTCGTTGGTGACCGTGGCGAACTCGGCTTTCGGCCGCTCGTCGTAGATCTCGATCAGCCGTTCCAGATCACGCGGTTGCCGGGCCAAGCGGTCCAGGTCGTACGCGACGATGCCGTGGATGAGGCCGGAGCGAAGATCCTTGAGCATCAGCTCGAACTCGTCGCGTACGACGTTGCGCTTGAACGCCGATACGTCGTTGTCCTCGTAGACCTTCACGGCCTGCCACGACCAGAGATCGGCGAGGCGCTCACAGTCCTGCTTCTGCCGGGCAACGCCCATCGAATCGCCCTCGTCGTCCCGAGAGATTCGGGTGTAGATCCCCACCTTGCGCGCCACGATGACCGTGCCTCCCCCTGTGGTCCAAAGCACAGCAATGCTACTAACGTTATGCAGTCAAGTCGGCATAAATCATTAAACCTCCCGTCGTGCAGCGTTCCGGGCAGGTGCTCGACGCGTAGAGCCTGGTGAGCGGGGTGGACAACCATCGACGGCCCTCGGGGGTCTTGTCGGTGTCGTTGTCACCTGAACACCAGGAGAACTCCCGTGAAACACAGGTACCGCCGCGCCGTACTCGCCGCATCCGTCGTCGCCGCAGTGGCGGGCGGGCTGCTGACCGTGGCTCCCGGGGCGGCGGTCGCGGCGGGGTCCGGTGTGCCGAGTGACTTCAACGGTGACGGGACGGCCGACCTGGCCGTCGGTGCGCCGGGCACCCGGGTCGGCGGCGCGGTCTTCGGCAAGGGCAGCGACGGGATCAAGGGCGCCGGTTCCGTCGTCGCGTACTACGGCGGGGCCGACGGGGTGACGCCCGCACGGCACACCTACGTGGACCAGGACACGGCGAACGGGCCCGGGAGCTCGGAGGCGTACGACCTCTTCGGGGCGCAGACCGCGGCCGGTGACTTCGACGCGGACGGGTTCGCGGACCTCGCGGTCTCCGCGCCGCGGGAGGACGTGCCCGGCGACGTGGACAACGGCGAGGTGCAGATCCTGTGGGGCTCCCCGCAGGGGCTCGGCAAGGGCACGGTCCTCGCGGACCCCGCCCCGACCCGGCACGACCACTTCGGAGCGGGGCTCGCCGCCGGTGACTTCGACGGGGACGGCACGACCGATCTGGTGATCGGCTCCTCCTCCGCCACGCTGGACGTCTTCACGGGCGGCATCGCCAAGGACGGCACGCCCGGCAAGGTCGGCTCGCGCGCGCTGCCGCTGCGCGGCGCCGTCGACGCGGGAATCCTGGGTCTCACCGCGGGGGACGTCAACAAGGACGGCCGTACGGACCTCATCGTGGACGGTCTGAGCGACAAGGCGGACGCGGCGGGCGTCCACCACAACACCAACTACTACCTGCCGGGCTCGCCGAGCGGTCCGAGCGCGGTCGGCAGCAAGCGGCTGTCCGGCGGTGAGAGCGCGGCGATCGGCGACATCGACGGTGACGGTTTCGACGACATCGCCATCGGCGCCTTCTGGGGGAAGACCACGGCAGACGGCCCGATCGGCGGCCGGGTCGTCGTCAACTACGGCTCCGCCAAGGGCGTTTCGGAGCGTATGCAGACCCTCACGCAGGAGTCGGGGAACATACCGGGTGACTCGGAGGACTGGGACAAGTTCGGCGGCGCCGTCGCGCTCGGTGACATCGACGGTGACGGGAAGGCGGACCTGGCGGTCGGCGCCCAGCAGGAGAACTTCCGCGGCGCCGAGGCGATGTACTACAACAAGGGTTCCGTCACCCTGCTCTACGGCAGCGCCGGGGGCGTCGACACCGAGAACCGCGTGCAGTACTTCCACCAGGCCACCCCGGGCGTCCCCGGATCGTGGGCGGCGGGCCAGCAGTGGGGCGCGAACCTGCTGATGAACGACCTGAACGGGGACCACAGGGCGGACGTGACCGTCGGCTCCCTGTGGGACGACAACGGCGACGGGTCGGTGACCGTGCTGCCCTCGGACGGGCAGAAGGCGAGCGTCGAGGTGCCCGGCGTGGTCCGGCTGCGCGGCAAGGAGGCCGACATGGACCCGGTGGGCTACCCGCAGTTCGGCGCGTCGCTGGGCAACTCGCGGCCGCTGAAGGACATCGAGTACGCGGAAGGGTACTGATGCGTGTCCCCTGCCCGGGCCGCCCGGGCAGGGGACGTGCGCTCAGAACGTGCCGAGCTTGATGATCGACAGCAGCGCGACCAGCTGGATCGCGGACGCGGCGAGCGCCTTCGGCCAGGGCAGGTCGTGCGACTTGGCCACCATCGTGGTCAGCAGGGCGCCGGCCGCGAGCCAGGTCGCCCAGCCGAGGAGCTGCACGAAGCCCTCGTCGCCGCCGAGGAACATGCCGACGATCAGGCGCGGGGTGTCGGTGAGGGCCGCGATCAGCATCGACAGGCCGACGGTGGGCTGCCATGCGCCGTCGCCGCCGAGCTGGCGGGCCAGGGTGTGGGTGACCACGCCGAGCACGAAGAAGCTGAGGGTGATCGCGACGCCGGTGGTGAGGACGTACGGGATCGCCGCCGAGAGCGTGGCATTGATCACGTCCTCGCGGGCGCCGTCGAAGCCGAAGATCGCCAGTAGTCCGTAGAGGAACGTCACGATGAGCGCCGGGGCCCACATCGCGTAGTCGCGCATCTGCAGGTACGTCGGGGCCGGGCGCAGCACGACTCCGGACAGCAGCTGCTTCCAGTGCAGACGGGGGCCGACGGGGCCGGCCGCGGCCGAGCCCGCCTGGTAGGTGGCGCCCTGGGTGTACGCGTACGGGTCGTCGTTCACCGAGAACTGCTGGGTGTGGCCCGGGTTGTTCGCCGCGTACGGGTCGTAGCCGCCCTGGGGGTGGGGCGTGTTCGGGTCGCCGAAGTATTCCGGCTCGCCGTGCCCGTGCCCGTGCGCCCGTCCGTCGTCGCTCCGGGGCCACTGCGAGCCGCCCCCGTAGTACGGCGGGGGTGCCTGCGGGGGTCCCTGCGGGGCTTCGCGGTTGTCCCGGCCGCGTCCGTTCCTGAATCCAGCCACGTACTCGAACGTACCTGGTTTCGCGGGGCGGGATGCCGGGCCCGGGGTTCCGGGCCCGGCATTGCGGCTGAGCTGTGACATCCCTTACGGGGTGGGCCCGCGGTGCCCCCTAGGGGATCGGTCAGCGGGTGAACTCGGAGCTGGAGAACGTGGCTTGTGCAGGCGACGCCACCAGGTCCGCGTCCTTGGCGCCGCGCAGGACGACGACCTCGTCCTTGCCGCCCGACCCCTTCGCGGCGCGCTGCAGCACCAGGTCGTCGCGCCCGTCGCCGTCGAGGTCCGCGACGGCGACGACCCGGCCCGCGCCGGGCGAGGCGGCCACCACGCGGGTGCCGCCGGAC